>NZ_JBMQOB010000001.1:0-29265 GCF_053551015.1 Arcticibacter sp.
GGATATGCCTGGCAGTGTGTACTATTATAAGAGCAGGAACGGTAAGCGGGGTGTAAAGCCCAGTACCCATACTTTTAAGCTGGATGGCTCCATGGTTGAAAACCAGGTAGTAGTGGAAGAAATAAAAGATATTCTATCGCATTACCGTTTTATTTACGGTTTTTCTGTTCGCGTTTTTTTCCTTGGAGGCATGTGCACAAGCAGATAGAAATGTAACTGCTTTTAAGAATACGGAGGCATATGAGTTAGCCGATATGAATAAAGCCCCTTTACTTGATCAATGCATTTTTTTCCTTCGTGAAGAGGTCATAAACCTTTTTATCTACCCATGCAGGAATCAGCTTGTTCATCAGGACAGCAAGTTTGCCCTGGCCGGTCATGATCAGGGTGCGTTTGCGTTTGAGTACGCCGGTCACAATCGTTTGTGCTACCTCTTCGGCACTCATCATCTTGCCTTCGTCCATACTGGTTTCACCATGCTGTGCACCGTCCTTTGATAGCGCGGTATTGCGGATGTTGGAGGCGGTAAAGCCTGGAGCTGCGATCATGACATGCAGTCCGGTTTTCAGGTTTTCAACTCTCAGGGCTTCCAAAAAGCCGTTCATGGCGAACTTGGATGCTGAGTAACCGGTGCGTCCGGGTAGTCCTCTGTAGCCGGCGATGGAGGAGATGCCTACAACGGAGCCTTTTGATTTCAGCAGTTCGGGCATGGCGTACTTGGTGCAATAGACGGTTCCCCAGAAGTTGACATCCATAAGATTACGGATAACGACCAGATCAAGGTCTTTGAAGAGCGCACGCATGCTGATCCCCGCATTGTTGATCAATACATCAATACTGCCGAAGGTTAACACCGCCTGATCAATAAGATGTTTGCAGTCTTCTTCCCTGGATACGTCTGCTTGTACGGCCAGGGCTCCTACTCCATGCTGCTGTTCGATGTCGCGTGCAATTTCGCAAAGCGTTACATACTGGCGAGCACCCAATACAAGGTTAGCTCCCTGGCGGGCGAACTCTTCTGCACATGATTTTCCGATGCCGGATGAGGCTCCTGTAATGATGACGGTTTTATTTTTCAGATTCAAGGTGTTCTGCTTTTGATTGATGATCGTTTAAACTCCGTAGGGTACACGCGTGGCGATAGAGCGGGCAAGCGTAATTTCGTCTGCATACTCTATCTCTCCGCCGAAAGCGATTCCACGGGCAATGGTACTGACTTTAATGGGGAATTCCTTCAGCTTTTTATAAATATAGAAGATGGTGGTGTCGCCTTCCATGGTTGCGCTGAGTGCCAGGATTACCTCCTGTACCGATCCTTCGCGGACCCGCTCTACGAGTGATTCAATATTCAGTTGTGAGGGTCCGATACCGTCCATGGGGGATATTAGTCCGCCAAGTACGTGGTACACACCATTATATTGATTGGTATTTTCGACAGCCATTACGTCGCGTGTATCTTCGACAAGGCAGATCAGCGACTTGTCGCGCTTCGGTGCATTGCACACTTCGCAGGTGTCAGCGTCGGAGATGTTGCCGCAAATTTTGCAATACCTGATCTTTTTTTTTAACCTTAATATCGAATCACTAAAACGATTCACGTCATCCGCTTGTTGGTTGAGCAAATGAAGAACAAGCCTAAGCGCTGTTTTTTGACCTATACCGGGAAGCTTCGAAAATTCGTTGACCGCATTTTCAAGTAGGCGAGATGAGAAATTCATTTTGCAAAGTTACGGATGGAGTTGAAATATCAAGAATGCGTGTATATTTAGGTTTTTAACATGTACTAAGGAAGATGATTGGAGACGATAAAATTAGAAATGCTTTTGAAAATAAAAACTGGCAGGAAATAAAGGTTACGGACTCCTGGCAGATATTCAAGATCATGGCGGAGTTTGTGGATGGGTTTGAAAAGTTAGCGAAAATAGGTCCCTGTGTATCGATTTTCGGATCGGCCAGAACACCACAAGACAGCAAATACTATAAGTTGGCGGAAGATATTGCGAGACTGCTTACTGAAAGTGGATACGGCGTCATCTCAGGCGGCGGTCCGGGAATCATGGAAGCGGCTAATAAAGGTGCTTACGAAGCCGGCGGTAAGTCGGTAGGACTGAACATCGAGTTGCCGTTTGAGCAGTTCCATAACAAATATATTGATCGGGATAAGTTGCTTGAATTTGATTATTTCTTTGTGAGGAAAGTCATGTTCATGAAATACTCGCAAGGATACATTGTGCTGCCGGGTGGCTTCGGTACGATGGACGAACTCTTCGAAGCCATTACCCTGATTCAAACGGGCAAGATCGCGAGATTTCCGATCGTGCTGGTAGGGAAGGCTTATTGGGAGCCGCTCATGGATTGGGTGAAGAATCAGATGCTCGCGGAGAAAAATATCAGTGCGGACGATTTAAATCTCTACAGACTCGTTGATACTGCCGAAGAAGCAGCTGAGCACATCGTCAGGTTCTATGAAAAATATGTTCTCAAACCCAATTTCTAGCGAAATTATTGTAGCCTTAATGGGTTGCTATTGTGCATATTGGCACTGCTTTTCGCGTTTTCCCGTGTTTTTAAAAAAAAGTTCTTTTAACTGAAATTCTTCCTATATTGTAACAGATTTAAAACATATCTGAAGAAAGTAAAAAATCAAAAATACCCCAGCTTTTAATATAATTTACCTATACCGGTTAACTCAAATACTTAATTACGATGAAAATTTTTGTTGCTAGTCTGCCCTTCAAATTGGAAGAAAACGATATCAGGGAGACTTTTGAAGAATACGGCGAAGTATCTTCAGTAAAGCTTGTTCTGGACAAAGAAACAGGGAGAAAAAAAGGCTTTGGATTTGTGGAAATGCCTGATGATGAGCAGGCTAAAAAAGCTATTGAAGACTTGAATGGATTGGAAATCTTTGGCAGAGCGATCGCGGTTACTCAGGCGGAAGAAAAGCCAAATGGCGGACGCAGACCTGGTGGTTTTGGCGGGGACCGTGGTGGTTCATTCAGCAAAGGCGGCTACCAGAAAGGTGGACGTGATTCTGGCTCCTACTAATCATATGACTTATTAACAGTTTATGCATCAGGCATAAACTGTTAATTTTGCTCTGCTGTTCGCTAAATATGTTAGTATTTAGTATGTTTGTGTATGTATGCGATTGTGGATATTGAGACGACGGGAGGACATGCTTCGGCGAACGGCATCACAGACATTGCCATTGTAGTCTACGATGGGACGACTATTGTCAAAAGATTTCACTCGCTGGTAAACCCCGGCGTTCCCATCCCGTACTTTATACAATCGCTGACCGGCATCAGTAATGAGATGGTTCGCGAAGCTCCTGCATTTCAGGAGATCGCCAAAGAAGTGCACGACATCCTTAGTGCAAATATCTTTGTTGCTCACAACGTTAATTTCGACTATTCTTTCTTAAAATACCATCTTTCTTCTGCTGGGTATGATCTGCAGTGCAAAAAACTGTGTACAGTACGCTTAGGCAGGAAGATATTCCCTGGCCTCCCGTCATATAGTCTGGGTAAGCTATGCCACAGCCTCCAGATTCCGGCTACAAACCGTCACCGTGCAGCGGGGGATGCGGAAGCAACTGCTATTTTGTTCAGCATGTTACTGAACAATGACAGCGACGGTCACATCGGCAGTTTTCTGAACAGGCGCAGCAGTGAGCAGCAGCTTCCTCCTAATTTGAACCGGGAGGATGTGGAGAAGCTACCCAAATCTCCGGGCGTCTACTACTTTCATGACAGTAAGGGGAAGGTGATCTATGTAGGCAAGGCTGTGAACCTGAAGAAACGGGTTCTTTCGCACTTTACAGGGAATAAATTTGGCAGGCAGCGGCAGGAATTCCTCAGGAACATCTTCTCGGTATCTCACCGCGTTTGCGGAACCGAACTGATGGCGCTGATTCTGGAAGCTGCAGAGATCAAGCGTCTTTGGCCTGCAAATAATAAGGCGATGAAGCGTTTTGAGGCGACTTTCGGGCTTTATGCTTATGAGGATCAGTTGGGTTATACCCGCCTGGTGCTGGATAAGAAAAGAAGGGGATCAGCCCCGCTGTATAGCTTTAACAGCATCTCGGAGGGATATAGTTTACTTCAGAAACTGATCCGCCAGTTTGAGCTTTGTCCGCATCTCTGTTTTGTTTCCCGCAAGGGTGTTTGCATGGAGGAGCATACTGAACAGATTTGTAAGGGGGCCTGCAGGGGAGCTGAATGTGCTTCCAACTACAACCTCCGCGTCAATGAGGCGCTCCTGGAGATGAAGGCCTCTCTTCCTTCTTTTCTGCTGGTAGATAGTGGAAGAACAGGGGATGAGCTGAGTGTTATCCGGATGAATGCAGGGCGACTGGATGGAATGGGTTATGTATCGGGCGATTTAGAGCTGTCGGATACGGCGTCTATCGCGCCATTCTTGGAACTGTACCCTTCTAATGACTATATTCGAAATATCATCATGGACTATGCTTCAAAACATCCCGAACGGGTGAAGCCAGGTTTGAATTAAATGCATGAGCTACCTACGAAAAAGTTCCTTTACGAAATCGCTTAAGGGGAAGGTCATTATTACCTTTCTTTTAGGGATTGTTGCGTTATCGTTGGCCTGGGCCGTCAGCAAGGTAGCATTCAGGGAAATGCTTAGCACCGTTGAGTCTGTGTCGGCTCCCGACGAAAAATTGCTGGTGGTTAATCAGCTGTTTCGTGATATTACCAAGCTGGATCAGTTTCAGCGCAGTCAGGGTTATCAAAAGCCAGGTTCCTACAGGTCCTTTTTAAAAGAGTCGGATTCGCTGCGGGCGAAAATGGATACCTTAAAACGTTTGTACAACGGAAACAAGTTCCAGATTGAGCAGATCAATAAAATGAAGGGGCTGCTGAAGAAGCGGGACAGTCTGTTTATGACCTACCTGCAGGTGAGAGAGGGACTGGTGAACGGGAAGGCCTTTTCTTCGCAGATCAACTCCCTCACGGGGCTGATCAGTCGCAGCTCTTCTGAGATGGACAGCACCATTGTAAAGACGGAGCAGACCCATTCTACCACGACCATTCCGGTGCAGAAAGAGGAGCGTGACCGTGGGTTCTTCAATCGTCTCTTTGGTAAGAAGAAGGCCGATACGACCGCTGCCGTGGTACAGGAAGAAATTAACATCACCATAGACACACTGGCTAGGATGAACACCGATAAGGTGGTACAGGAAATGGAAAACGCGGTAAAGGCGCTGGCAAGAAGGCAAAGACAGAGAAGTGACCGCTTTATTACGCAAGAGATTGAGCTGGCGAATGCCGGTAATATTCTGATCAACCAGATGCTGGATGTTCTGCAGCAGGTGGAAAAGGATGTGATCAGGCAGGTGGAGGTCGGTAATAAGAGGGCGCAGCAGGTGGTGAACCAAAGTGCGAAAAAGCTGGAGATGATTATGCTGGTGTTCCTGTTTGTCACGGCGGTTTTCGCCTATCTGATCCTGAGCGATATCGGGAAGAGCAATCGCTACAGGCAGGAGCTGGAGTTGGCGAGGGATGAAGCTGAATATCATGGACAGGCTAAGCAGCGTTTCCTGTCGAGCATGAGCCACGAGATCAGAACGCCGCTGCAATCGATCATTGGTTTTGCGGAGCAATTGCAGGATCAGGAGAAAGTGGACCGGAAAAATCTAAGGGCAATTTATAATTCTGCTATCCATCTACTGCATATCGTTAATGAGGTGTTGGATTACAGTAGGATCGTTTCGGGAAAGTTCCGCTTTCACCGAAGTGTGTTTAATATTCATGAGGTGATGGATGAAGTCGTGACGATCATGACTCCGCAGGCCGAGCGTAAAGGGCTTTCTATCCGGATGGCTCATGATGGTGACGATTCCAATCAACTGATCGGTGATCCGTTCCGGTTGAAGCAGATCTTGCTTAACCTTGTTGGAAATGCCGTTAAGTTTACCAGTGAAGGTGAAATCGGGTTGAGGGTGAGCAACAGGATCGTCAGAAGAAAAGCGTATCTCACTATTGAGGTGACGGATACAGGGATGGGGATAGCAGAGAGCGATATCAAACGTATCTTCACAGAGTTTGAGCAGGCGGGCAATTATGTGCCCACCAATGAGAACGGCACCGGTCTGGGCTTGAGCATTGTGAAAACGCTTGTTGAAGGCCAGGGTGGAACAATCGACGTAAAGAGTGTAGTTGGGGAAGGTACCACCTTTACGCTGAATCTCCGATATACGGTACCAAAGAACAACAGAAAGCTTGTGGAGCAGCAGGCGGAAGCGGGAAAAGAGTTTACCGGACTCGTTTGGCTGGTTGATGATGATCCATTCATTCTGCAGCTGTGCTGTAACCTGCTCGAGAAGTATCATATCCGGTACAAGGCTTTTAGTCTACCCTCACAACTGCTTGAGGAGCCTATAGCTAAGGATCTTTCTCTTATCCTGATGGATATCCGTATGCCGCAGATGAGCGGTACGGAGCTTTGCCGGAAAATGCGTGAAAGGCTTTCTGAAAGAGTAAAGATTGTGGCTCTGACGGCACAGGCACTTCCGGAGGAAAGAGCTTCGATATTGGAACAGGGCTTTGATGCCTTGCTGATGAAGCCTTTCCGGGAGACGGACCTTGTGGGTCTATTAAGGGGGCAGCTTTCTACGGACATCAAGGTTACAGAGCAGCCGGTGCAGTCGCAGGACGTGCTTGATCTCTCAATGATTGAGAAGATGGCATTTGGGGATGAAGCGATGGTCAGGCAAATTCTGGAGCGCTTTTGCGAAGATAGTCGCAATGATGCCGCTGTGGTGGTAGAGGCCTTGAAGGCAGAAGACAGGGAGGAACTTACGCTCCTTCTGCACCGTTTGGCAGGGCGAACCTCGCAGCTTGGAGCCAGGGCTCTGGGCAACCGCTTCCGTGCCGAAGAACTGAACCTGCATAAGGGGGCGCCGATAGACGAGGAGATGTCTAAGCGGGTCCATAAGCTGATGGAAGAACTGGAAATGCTCACCAACGAGGTTTACTCGATCTGATACTTCTCCATTTTGTTATAAAGCGTCGTTCTGTCGATGTTGAGAAGTCTGGCTGCCTGCGTTTTATTGTAACGCACCTTTCTTAGGGTTTCTTTAATCAACTCTTTTTCATTCGCTTCATTGAGTGCTTTCAGGTCGGTGCCGGAAGGCTTTGGAACCTGATTCAGCGAGGCAATCATCTCGTCTGGAAGTGATTCGATACCCGCTTCCTCTCCTCTGGTCAGCAGGACCATTCTCTTGATTACGTTTTTCAACTCACGCAGGTTTCCGGGCCAGTCGTACGTCTGGAAGATATTGCTTACTTCTGGAGAGAGTGTTTTTACATTCCGGTCGAGCTCAGCGTTAGCCAGATTAATAAAGTGATAGAGGAAAACCTGAAGGTCGCTCTCGCGATTGCGGAGTGCAGGAACATGAATCTTGAACTCATTCAGGCGGTGATAAAGGTCTTCCCTGAACTCGCCGCGGGCGACGCTGTTCAGCAGGTCATCATTGGTTGCAGCGATAATGCGTACATCCACCTTCACCTGTTTGTTGCTTCCTATAGGCTGTATAACGCGCTCCTGAATGGCTCTTAATAGTTGAATCTGAACCTCATAGCTCAGGTTTCCGATCTCATCAAGAAAGAGGGTACCTCCATCGGCAGCTTCGAACTGTCCTTTTTTGTCGAGCAGGGCACCTGTAAAAGCACCTTTGATGTGACCGAAAAGTTCGCTGGCAGAAAGTTCTCTGGATAGGGAACCGCAGTCTATGGCCACGAATGGCTGGTCTGCCCGCTTGCTCGCTTTGTGGATGGAGTTTGCTACGTATTCTTTTCCTGTACCGCTTTCGCCCTGGATAATGACGGACATGTCGGTAGGCCCCACAAGTTCAATATAGTTTTGCAGCTTGCGTGACTCAGGACTGTTTCCCTGTATGAAATTTGAAGATTGTACTTTCTTTTGTGTTGCCGGGGCCGTTTGTTTGCGGTTCAGAGCCTCATTGAGGATCATTTCAAGCTCATCCGGGTTGACCGGCTTCGTAATAAAGTCGTATGCGCCGGAGCGTATAGCCCGTACAGCAGTTCTCACATCATGGAAGCTGGTCATGATGACAGATGGTATATTGGAGTTCTTTTCTCTGGCAGCGGTCATGACCTCCAGTCCGTTCCCATCAGGGAGTCGATAATCCAGGAGAAGAAGGTCGAATGTGCTTTGTTCCAGTGATTTCAAGCCTGTTTTGAGCGTATGGCTGACCTGGACGTTATGGCCCTTTTTTTTCAAAAAGTTTTCGAGAATAAGAGAGAATGTAGTATCGTCCTCCACTAATAAGATGTTTGCCATAATGTGAACGCAGATTGATATGCTGTTTGACAAAAATAACAAAAGTGGGGGTTCCTGCTATGGAATTGTTAATAAAAGGGCACCGATTGCTACAATTTGTGCCCTTTTACGTGTAAAGAAATTCAGAAAGCCTTAGGAAGCGTACTGCGTTTTCAGTGCTTCGATGTTTTTCAGGCAGTCTGCTACGCCGTTACGCTGCACGGAAAGAATTTCGATTATTTCCGGACTGATACCTGGATCCTGCAGTTCTTTGTCATAGGCTTCGAGGGCAGATTCCTCGCCGGTGACACAGGCATTCAGGATTGCTTTATCGTCGTTTTTGGTAAACGCGGTTTTGATATCCATCCAGACTCTGTGTAGCGCACCTACAGGTCCCCCTGTATCATTATCAGGATCCCCACCTAATTGGTGAATCGCCTTCTTTAGCTGCATTTCATATTCTGCACGTTGGATGGAGTACATGGAGAAGAGCGTCTTTAGCTCTGCGGAATCAGCGTCTTCAGCAGCCGTTTTATAGCCCTCTTTGCCGTCGTTACAAATAGAGAGCAGATGCTTGAGGTTTCCTATTGATTTTTCGTTTTCCATTGTTTGAGTATGTTTATTGAATAACAGCAGCCTGCAGAAAGAGTTTTTCCGTTTGACCTATGAAATCTTATCTTTATTGTGTGATTTCTTAGCTCATGTTTAAAAAGCTTTCTTTTCAGCAGCAGGTTCTTTCGGGGTTTATGTTTACCCTGGTATTCCTTTTTTCAGTAGCGGTGGTGTCTTACATCAGCATGGAGGATCAGAAAGAGGATGCGAAATGGCTCCGGCATAGCGGGCGTGTCTTCCAGACTAACGAATTGATCCTGACGCATATTACAACTGCAGAAAGCAGTCAGCGTGGTTTTGTATTGACCGGACTTTCCAGTCTGCTTGATCAATACAAGCGGAGCAACCTGCTTATTCTTCCGTCCATCCAACAGCTCCGGAATATTGTAGCTGATAATCCGGAGCAGCTGCATAATGTCGACTCGCTGAACTATTATGCCTCCCTCAAAATAGAAGACATGAGTATCATCGTTAAGGCGTATGAGAGCGGGGCAGATTTGAGGAGCAAGGTGATGTTGCAGCGTTTTCACCTCGCCAAGTGGCATATGGATGAAGTCAGGAAGTATACGGGCAAGATCATGTCTATAGAAGACCGGCTGCAGCAGGAACGGGAGGAAGCAACGGCGAGAAGTACGCGGCGAACTGTCGGGATCGTGTTGGGGGGATGTTTTGTAGTGCTCGTGCTGCTACTGGTTTTATTCAGGTACATTAAAACGACTTTTAAAAGGCAGAAGCAGATAGAGGAGCATGTGCGTGATGCCAATATAAAACTCAATAGGATTGCGGAGGAAAATAATAGAAAAAACTGGGTCCTTTCAGGTGCAGAGCGAATTGAAATTGCCATGCGCGGCATGCAAAAGGTGGAGGAGCTCGCTCAGAACGTAATCGTCGGCTTAGCTGAGTACAGTGGGGCTCAGATAGGATCTTTTTATCTTTTGCAAGGCGATGTCCTATCCCTGCAGGGCGCATATGCCTATCCAAAGGACAGGGATGTCTGCCGGATAGGTGAAGGCTTGCCTGGAGAGGTTGGACGTTCGAAGACGGAACTTGTTCTTCATGATATTGAGGAAGATCAGTTGGTAATTCGTGCCGGGATAGGTACAATGAAGCTACGCTCGCTGGTCATAGAGCCCGTGTTGTTTGAGGACGAACTTATAGGAGTCATTGAAGTCGGTTTTGGCGAGGCGATCAGCGATCAAAAACTCGAATTCATCCGTCAGGTTGTGGATTCAATAGGGGTGGCGATGAACACTGCGCGCTCGCGTGGTGAGCTGCGGGTTCTTTACGAGAAGACATCCCATCAGTCGGAGCAATTGGCTCTGCAGACAAAGGAGCTTATTTCTGCAAATGATGAACTTACCAGGAAGACGCAGCAACTTCAGGTGTCGGAAGAAGAGCTTCGTGTTCAGCAGGAGGAGCTGAGGCAGACGAATGCAGAACTGGAAGAGAAGGCGGAGCTGCTGAAGGAAAGGAATTATGCTGTGGAGCTTGCCAATGAAGCCATCAAGGTTAAGGCAAAGGAGCTGGAGGAAAGCAGCAGGTACAAATCGGAATTTTTGGCTAATATGAGCCATGAGCTGCGAACCCCTTTGAACAGTATCCTCATTCTGGCAAAGATTTTAAGCGAAGATAAACATCAGACATTGAGTGCTGACCAGATCCGTTATGCAAGTGTTATTTATAATGCGGGTACCGACCTGCTGAATCTGATTAACGATATTCTTGATCTTTCCAAGATCGAATCAGGCAAGCTGGATATACAATGGGAAAATGTAAGGGCGGCGGAACTGAAATATGATCTCGAGACCTTATTCAGTCAGGTGGCGAATTCAAAGAAGATTGACTTCAGTTTCGATATCAATAGTGATGTGCCCGAAGGTTTCGTCTCTGATAAACAGCGGGTGGAGCAAATTCTGAAAAATCTGCTTTCTAATGCTTTTAAATTCACCCCCGAGAACGGGAAGGTGGGTGTAAATGTATCGCTGGAGCCGGCAGCTCCGCATTTTAACAACGAAACCTTGCAGGCAGATGAACTTGGGGTGATAAGGTTTGATGTGCGCGATACCGGGATTGGGATGACCACGGAACAGCAGAAGATTGTATTTGAGGCATTTCAGCAGGCGGATGGTTCCATCAGCAGAAAACATGGGGGTACGGGCCTGGGTCTTTCGATATCCAGGGAGCTCAGTCATTTGCTGGGCGGCGAGATTCACCTGGAGAGTGAGCTCAATCAGGGCAGTACGTTTACGCTGTTCTTACCGGCCTCAGCCAAAGCTCATCTTACGGAATCTGCTTCATCAGATGCTGAAACGGTCCCAGAGAAGGTTTCGTTGGCTGCAGAGAAGAATCAGTTGGTACATGCAGGCGTTGGAGGTTTGGCTGCGGCTAAGCCTGCGCAAGCGGGTGTCACACCTAAGCTTTTGATTATTGAAGATGATATCTCCTTTTCTGAGATACTGAAAGACTATGCGCTTGAGCGTGGATTTGAGCCGGTAGTTGCCTATAGTGGGATCAGCGGTCTCCATTTAGCTCAGCAGCATTTACCGGAGGCGATTGTGCTGGATATCATGCTTCCGGGGATGGACGGCTGGTCTGTACTGAAAGCATTAAAGAACGACAGTGCCACCCGTGATATTCCTGTACATCTGATGTCGGCTCGTGATGAATCAGAATTGAGGGCGAAACAGGAAGGCGCTTTGGGATTCCTCAGGAAGCCTATTGCAAAAGATCAGCTGGATGAGGCGTTTGACGTGCTGCTGAACAGCAGCGGTCAGCGGAAGCTCAAGCGTGTGTTGCTGGTTGAGGACGTGAAGGTGCAGAGCGATGCGCTGACAGAGGTCCTGGTGGCGAAAAATATAGAAGTAAAACAGGCATTTAACGGGCAGGAGGCGCTCGATATCCTGGCAGAGGATGGCGAGTTCGACTGCCTGATTCTGGACCTGCACCTGCCTGATATGTCGGGCATCCATCTTTTGGAAAAGATCAAGGCTGATGAGAGGATGGCAGATCTTCCTGTAGTCATCAACACAGCTATGGAGCTGGATGAACAGACGGTAAGCACAGTGATGAAACATACCAACGCGATGGTGCTGAAGAGCTCTAAATCGAACGACAGGATACTGGACGAAGTCAACCTCTTTATGCACAAGATCAGGACCAGTGGGAAAGAGGCGCTATCGATACCCTTAACGGGCGGTCGCCTGAAGGATACTTCGACGCTTGAGAGAACGCTTAAAGGGAAGCACGTTTTGATTGTTGACGACGATATGCGCAATATTTTCGCGCTCTCAACAGCGATCCAGGCCTATGAAATGAACGTGGAAATTGCATCGAACGGCTTAGAAGCCTTGAAGAAGCTGGAAGAGTTTCCGGAAATGGATATTGTATTGATGGATATCATGATGCCGCAAATGGACGGCTATGAAGCGATGCAGGAGATCAGAAAGAAACGAGAGTTTCAAAGGCTTCCGATTATAGCACTGACCGCAAAGGCCATGAAGAACGACCGCGAGCGGTGTATAGAGGCCGGCGCAAGTGATTATATTTCCAAGCCCGTGGAGGTTGACAAACTTTTGTCTATGATGCGTGTTTGGCTAAGTTAACGATGTCAACTTCAGCCGAACGGATTTCTTATAATGAACTAGAGGAGCTCATTATTTGGATTAACCATATTCATGGTTTTGACTTTAGGGGCTATTCGCGGGCGTCGTTAAAGCGCAGGGTGACCCGGATCATGGATATGTATGGCTTGCAGCTCTTTGACCTGAAGGGAATATTGGTGAATGATCATAGCTTTTTTGAAGAGTTCATCGTTCAGATCACTGTCAACGTGACCGAGATGTTCCGCGATCCTTCATTCTTCCGGTCGGTGAAGGAGAAGGTTGTTCCGTACCTGAGCTCGTTTCCGAGAGTGAAAGTCTGGAATGCCGGTTGTTCGACCGGAGAGGAGTCGTACTCTTTTGCTATATTGCTGAAGCAGGAGGGACTGCTTGACCGATCGTTCTTATATGGCACAGATATCAACCCGAGAGTGCTTGAGGTGGCAAAAACAGGTGTTTATTCGCTGTCGAATATGAAACAGTATTCCGAAAATTATCTGCTTACAGGCTATCCGGGTTCTATGTCGGACTATTACACGGCGCAGTATGATGCGGCAGCCATCCATCATGAATTAAAGAAGAATACCCTGTTTTCGGTACACAATCTGGTTTCTGATGAAGTGTTTAATGAGTTCCAGGTGATATCCTGCCGCAATGTGCTTATCTATTTCAATAGCGACCTGCAAAGGAGAGTGCTGCAGTTGTTTTACGATAGTTTGTGTTCCTTCGGCTTCCTCTGTTTGGGTGCAAAGGAATCGTTGCGGTCATTTGACTCCGCGGGTAAGTTCAGGATAGTAGATAAATCAGAAAATATATATCAGAAAATTGGCTAGCTGGGATCAAACGGTACTGCAGAAGGCAAAGAACGCAAAAATTCTGCTGCTTGGCGGTTCCGCGGGCAGCTTCAAGCTGATCTTTAGTTTGATTGAGCGACTCCCACGGGATTTTCCCATGCCGGTGATCGTGGTGATTCACAGAAGCCGGAAGTTCAAGTCGGACGTGGAAACCTTGCTGAACAGCAGATCTCAGGTTGCGGTTTGTCTGGCGAGCGATAAGCTGAAGATAGAGAAAGGGCATGTGTATTTTGCGCCACCGGATTACCATTTGTTGCTCGAGCCGGATGGGACCTTAACCCTCGACTACTCAGAACCCGTATATCACTCGAGGCCCTCAATTGATACTACATTCCTCAGCGTGGCAGATGTTTATCAGGACCAGGTTATTGCTGTGTTATTATCTGGTGCTAATGCTGACGGTGCGGAGGGACTTTGCTATATTCACACAAAGAACGGGTTAGCCGTTGTGCAGGACCCCACAGGGGCTGAAGTTAAAACAATGCCTGAATCGGCAATATCAAGGTGTAAAGATGCCCTCATATTGTCAGATGAAAGTATATTTGCTTTTATAAAGAGTATTACAAACGAACAGTAAATTAAAATGGATCGTCTCAAGCTTTTAATCGTTGATGATAAGCAGGAAAATATTGTTGCCCTGGAAGCACTTCTTGATCGCAATGATATTGAAATTGTCAGCACTACCTCTCCCAATGAAGCGCTTAAGATCTGTTGGGAGCAGGACATATCCATCGCTCTCGTCGACGTTCAGATGCCCGAGATGGATGGGTTTGAACTTGTAGAGATCCTAAAGGGAAATCCGCGTACCAAGGAAATCCTGGTGATTTTCGTAACCGCGATCTCCATGGAAGTGAAATATGCCGTGAGAGGACTGTCGGTAGGAGCAGTAGATTATCTGTTTAAACCACTCGATCCTTACGTAACCTCTGCCAAGGTAGATTCATTTGTGCAGCTTGTGAGTTCGCAACGGGCGATCAAGCAAAAGAACGAAGAGCTGAGGAAATATCAGCAGGAGCTGATTGCCGCCAAGGAAGAGGCAGAGCAAGGCAGAAAGGTGAAAGAGACTTTTCTGGCGAACATGAGTCACGAGATCAGGACTCCTATAAACGGCATGCAGGGCATTGTGCATCTTCTTGAGAATACTCAGCTGGATGCCGAGCAGGCCAAGATGGTTAATTTGCTGAAGATCTCTACCGATTCGCTGCTGGGTGTGATCAATGACGTGCTGGATATATCGAAAATAGAATCGGGTAAGTTCAGGATCGTACGCACGGAAGGAAGTATCCGGAATCTGGTGAACTCCGTCGCCGGTTTGCTGCAGTTCAGGGCTCAGGAGCGGGGGATCAAACTGGTTGTCGATATCGATCAAGCGGTGCCATCTGTGGTGCTCGTGGATGGGTTAAGGCTGAACCAGATCTTGTTGAACCTGGTCGGCAATGCTATTAAGTTTACTGAAAAAGGCTCGGTAACGCTTCGTGTGAGGGTATCTAAAGCTCAGGGACACCTGGCAGAGATCCAGTTTGTGGTACAGGATACCGGAATTGGTATTGAAAGGGATCGTTTTGATAGAATCTTTGAGACGTTTGAACAAGCAACGAGCGACACGGCGCATCAGTATGGCGGGACGGGATTGGGGCTGGCCATTGTGAAGAAGCTAGCGGAGTTGAAGGGTGGTGAGATCACGCTGGAAAGTGAGTCGGGCAAGGGTACCACTTTTACTTTTACCAATTGGTATCAGGTGGTGGGTGCGCCCGTAGAGAAACCGGTGGAAAGTATCGGAGAGCTGCCGTCTTTGCGGGGTACGAGAATACTTGTTGCAGAAGATAATACTATCAATCAGTTTATGATAAGGAAGGTCCTCCAACGCTGGGATGTTGAGGTAGATATTGTGGAGAACGGTGCTCAGGCGTTTGAAAAGCTGCAGAATGACCATTATGACCTGGTCTTAATGGATACGAATATGCCTGTGATGGGAGGGTATGAGGCTATAGAGAAGATCAGGAAGGAGTTGCCGGAAGAGATGAGGTCTGTGCCTGTTATTACCTTGTCGGCCGCGGTGCTGGATGAAGATCAGAAAAAAGCGATGGAAGTGGGTGCGAATGATGTGGTAGCTAAGCCATTCGATCTGAGTGTATTACATCATAAAATCACAAAGTGGGCGAAATATGGAGATAAAAAAGTTTGAATTTCTTTCAGATAAGTTTGGAATATTGAAAATAAAAGCTACTTTTGCATTCCAAATTTAATGAAACCCAAGCGCGGAAGTGGCGTAATTGGTAGCCGCACCAGACTTAGGATCTGGCGCTGAGAGGCGTGGGGGTTCGAGTCCCTTCTTCCGCACATGATTCCCCCCGCTAAAACGGGGGGAATTTTTGTATAATACTAACGGTAAATAATTAGAACATGAATATCACACAAGAGAAAATTGATAGCCTGAACTCCTTAGTTAATGTGAGCATTAAACCTGAAGACTATCTTGAACGTGTAGAAAAAGCTATAAAGACTCAGGCGAAAAAGGCTAAGCTTCCTGGATTCAGAGCTGGAATGGTTCCGCCGTCTCATATCAAAAAGATGTACGGTAAGAGCATCCTTGTTGAGGAGGTTAATTCTCTTTTAAGTGATTCTATCAATAAATACATAGCAGACAACAAAATCGATATTCTTGGTCAGCCTCTTCCAAAAGTGGATGATGCAAAAGAATATAACTGGGATTATACAGATGAGTTCGAGTTCAAATATGAGCTAGGTCTTGCTCCTGAATTTAATCTTGATTTTTCTGACAAGGATTCTATTCCTTACTACCAGATCAAAATTGACAGTGAAACACTGGAGTCGAGAATCAAAAACCTTAGAAAAAGCTATGGCAAAATGACAAACCCTGAAGTTTCGTCAGAAGAAGACGTTCTTTTTGCTGAGTTGGTACAACTTTCTCCTGATGGCTCTGTTTTTGAAGGAGGCATCACCAGTACAGGTTCTGTAAGACTTGACCTGATCAAAGATGAGGAGATTAAAAAATCACTCGTTGGTTTGAAAAAAGGTGATGTTGCAGAATTTGACATCCAGAAGGCTTTCGAAAATGACGCTTTCCAGGTATCTAAGGTTTTGAACATCTCTGAAGAGGATGCAAAGGAGCTGGCTTCTAAATTCCAGTTAACTGTTAAGAACGTTAACCGTTTAGAGGAGTCTGATCTGAACCAGGAGTTCTTTGATAAATTATTCGGTCCCGAAGTAGTTACTACAGAGGAGCAGTTCCGTGAGAAAATCACTGCTGAACTAGAGTCTATGATGGTTCAGAACGCTGAGCAGAAGCTGCAGAACGAGATCGTTAAATACGGTGTTGGTAAATATGAGATGGCTTTGCCTGACGAGTTTCTGAAACGTTGGTTAAGAGCAACTAATCAGAACCTGACTGAGGAAGATCTTCAGAACGGATATGAGGATTTTGCGAACAACCTGAGATGGACGCTTGTTGAAAACAAAATCATCAAAGAAAACAGCATTGAGCTGAAATATGAGGATGTATTCCAGACTGCAAAAAGCAGACTTGATGCTCAGTTCAAAATGTACAGCCCGCAGCCTATTCCAGAAGAGCAACTGGCAGAGTACACCGTGCAGTTCTTACAGAACAAAGAAAACGCGAATAAAATCTTCGAAGAAGTAAAAGCGCAGAAAGTGTTTGATTACCTGAAAAGTGTTATTACATTAGATCGTCAGGAGATCGAATACAACAAGTTTCTTGAATTGAATTAAGAGTTATGGTATAGTAGTAATTATGCTAATAATTCGGATTCGTTCAAACTATTATTAGCATAATTACTTTATTAATATATCAGACTATAAACTTTTAATCCAATGAATATTGACAAAAATGAGTTTCGTAAATACGCTGTTAAACACCATCGGATTGGCAGTCAGCATGTAGACAGTTTCATTGGCAGGGTAGAGAAAAGCGCTATCCCGATGTCTATGACTCCCTACATCATTGAGGAACGTCAGTTGAACGTTGCTCAAATGGATGTGTTTTCACGGTTAATGATGGACCGTATCATCTTCCTGGGAGATGCTATTTACGACAGCAACGCAAATATCATTCAGGCGCAGCTTCTCTTCCTGCAGTCGACCGACGCGAAGAGAGATATCCAAATCTATATTAATTCTCCCGGTGGTTCTGTTTACGCAGGACTTGGCATTTACGATACCATGCAGTACATCACTCCGGATGTAGCAACGATCTGTACCGGTATGGCAGCTTCTATGGGTGCAGTATTGCTATGTGCGGGCGCTGCGGGCAAACGTGCTGCTTTAGCCCATTCGCGTGTGATGATCCATCAGCCGCTGGGTGGTGTTCAGGGTCAGGCTTCGGATATTGAAATCACGGCTCGTGAGATCTTGAAGCTGAAGAGAGAGTTATACGAAATTATCTCCAACCACTCCGGTCAGGATTATCAAAAAGTACACGATGCTTCTGACAGGGATTACTGGATGATTGCAAGTGAGGCCAAGGAATTTGGTATGATTGACGAGGTGCTTGGCGAAAACAAAACTAACAATGAGTAAAAGCTCAAAAGATATTAAATGTTCATTTTGTGGTTCTGGTAAACAGGATACGCTGATGCTCATTGCTGGCCTGGATGCTCACATCTGTGATAAGTGTGTGGCTCAGGCTAACCAGATTCTGGCTGAAGAGCTTTCAGTAAGGAAGACGAAGAACTCCGGTTCTTCGCTTACTTTGATGAAGCCGCTGGAGATAAAGAAGCATTTGGACCAGTACGTTATTGGGCAGGATGAGGCGAAAAAGGTACTTTCAGTTGCTGTTTACAACCACTATAAGCGCCTGAATCAAAAGGTGGAGAAGGATGAGATAGAGATTGAAAAGTCAAATATCATCATGGTGGCGGAGACTGGTACCGGCAAAACGCTTTTAGCGAAGACGATTGCCAAGATCTTACACGTTCCATTTTGTATCTGCGACGCGACCGTATTAACGGAAGCGGGCTATGTGGGAGAGGATGTGGAGAGTATTCTTACGCGTTTACTTCAGGCTGCAGATTATGATGTGGCATCTGCCGAGCGCGGCATCGTTTACATTGATGAGGTGGATAAGATTGCTCGTAAAAGTGACAATCCTTCTATTACACGTGATGTATCGGGCGAAGGTGTTCAGCAGGCTTTACTCAAGATCCTTGAAGGTACCGTTGTAAACGTTCCACCGCAGGGAGGACGTAAACATCCGGACCAGAAGATGATTGCCGTGAACACGAACAACATCCTGTTTATTTGTGGTGGTGCTTTTGACGGTATCGATCGGAAGATTGCCAACCGCTTAAAGACGCAAACTGTAGGTTACCGGATCAATGATGATGATGAGAATATCGATCTGAAGAATCTGTATAAATACATAACTCCTCAGGATCTTCGTTCGTTTGGTTTGATTCCGGAGTTGATCGGTCGCTTGCCAGTGGTCACTCACCTGAATCCTCTGGACAGGGAAGCTTTGATCAGCATTCTTACTGAGCCGAAGAACTCTTTGATCAAACAATATCAGAAGCTCTTCGAATATGAAGATATCAAGCTGGAGTTTGACAAGGAGGTGCTTGAGTTTATTGTTGACAAGGCAATGGAGTTTAAGCTCGGAGCCAGAGGGCTAAGATCGATTTGTGAGGCCATCATGATTGATGCGATGTTTGAAGTCCCCTCCCAAAAGGGGCAGAATAAGGAGCTTTATATTACGCTGAGTTATGCGCATGAAAAGTTTGCCAAATCAGATATCAAAAAATTAAAAGTAGCATAATCAGAACCCCGAAGAGATTCGGGGTTTTTTTTAAAACGAATATTTTATGAATGAAGAAAAAGACATAAAAAAAGATCCGGAAATTGTTGAGCAGGCACAGCAAGTCAAGGAGGTTGAGAGCCCCGTAAAGAAAGGATTGAAGACGAAAGAAGATATAGTGAACAACTGGCTGCCACGATATACGGGAAGACCTTTGAAAGATTTCTCGCAGTTTATATTGTTGACCAATTTCTCGAAATACCTGCAGCTTTTCTCTGAGTGGCATGACAATGCCCCTATCATGGGTCTTGACAAGCCGATGCAGAGCGTATCCGCTAATGGAATTACAATCATCAACTTTGGGATGGGGAGTCCGCTAGCGGCCACAATGATGGATCTCTTAAGCGCGATAAAACCCAAGGCGGTATTGTTTTTAGGTAAATGCGGAGGTCTCAAGAAAAACAACAGCATAGGCGACCTGATTTTGCCTATTGCCGCAATTCGGGGGGAAGGAACGTCAAACGATTATCTTCCTGCAGAGGTGCCAGCACTTCCTGCCTTCGCGCTTCAAAAAGCCATCTCCACGACCATCAGGGATCATTCCAGAGATTACTATACTGGTACTGTGTATACGACCAACAGGCGCGTATGGGAGCATGATAAGAACTTTAAGAAGTATCTGAAGACCTTACGTGCAATGGCTGTGGACATGGAGACTGCAACTGTTTTCACGACCGGATTCGCGAATAAGATACCTACCGGCGCTCTGTTGCTGGTTTCCGATCAGCCGATGATCCCGGAAGGGGTGAAGACAACTGAAAGCGATTCTAAAGTGACGGAACGCTTCGTAGAATCTCACCTGAAGATCGGAATCGACTCCCTCATGCAGTTAATTAACAATGGGTTGACGGTTAAGCATCTGAAGTTCTAACGTGCAGGCACTGCCTGCATTCTCTATTAATTTGATAGTATTTACTACCTTTGCTTTATGTGGTACAACAATATTTTGGAGACTATCGGGAACACCCCGCTTGTTAAGCTGAACAAGGTGACATCGGAAGTCAAAGCTACTGTGCTTGCTAAGATCGAAACCCGTAATCCGGGCAATTCGATTAAGGACCGGATGGCCCTTAAGATGATTGAAGATGCAGAGGAGGCGGGGCTGCTAAAGCCTGGTGGAACGATTATAGAGGGGACCTCGGGGAACACCGGTATGGGGCTGGCTATGGCGGCAATCGTTAAAGGCTACAAATGTATTTTTACAACCACCGATAAGCAATCGAAAGAGAAAGTAGATGCTCTCAGGGCTTTTGGAGCGGAAGTAATTGTTTGTCCCACCAATGTGGAGCCGGAAGATCCACGTTCTTACTATTCGGTTTCTTCGCGTTTACAGCGGGAGGTGCCTAACTCATGGAAAGCCAATCAGTATGATAACCTGTCGAACAGTAAGGCCAATTATGAGCAAACAGGTCCAGAGATATGGGAGCAGACGGAAGGGAAGATTACTCACCTTGTTGTAGGTGTAGGTACAGGAGGAACTATATCAGGAGCCGGAAGATACCTGAAAGAAAAAAATCCTGATATCAAGATCTGGGGTATAGACACCTACGGATCAGTGTTCAAGAAATATAAGGAAACGGGGGAATTCGATAAAGATGAGATCTATCCCTATATCACAGAAGGCATTGGAGAGGACTTTCTTCCTGAGAACGTTGACTTTTCGGTGATTGATCATTTCGAGAAGGTGACCGATAAAGATGCGGCGCTGATGACCAGGGAAATTACCCGCAAGGAGGGCATCTTTGCAGGAAACTCGAGTGGTGCTGCTATCGCCGGATTGATGCAGATGAAAGATCAGCTGAAAGAAGGGGATCTCGTTGTGGTCATCATCCATGATCATGGGACCCGCTATTTGGGCAAGATGTTCAATGAGGATTGGTTGCGCGAACGTGGCTTCCTGAAAGATGAGAAGCTGACTGCAGGGGCCATTCTGGCGAACAGGGAGAGTCAGGAAATTGTGACCATTGATGCAGATCAGTCTGTTTTAGAAGCAATCAATACGATCAAGATGCTGAATATTTCTCAGCTTCCGGTTACGCAGCATGACATGGTTGTGGGGAAGGTTACAGAGAGTGATATTTTGTCCGCTCTGCTGGAAAATCCTTCTGCTAAGTCATTCAAGGTTCTTGATGTGATGACAAAGCCTTTCCCATTTGTGGATTTGAATACGTCAATCGATAAGATATCCGGTTTGATCAATAAAGAGAATACAGCGGTGCTGGTAGAGGATACCCGTGGCAAGCTGGAGATTATTACCCAGTTTGACATTATTAGCGCTATGTCGGCATAGAGATGTCTTGTAAACATAAAAAGCGTCAGATCCTTTCAGGGTCTGACGCTTTTGCGTTTATAGGTGCTTTGGCTTCAAGTGCTCTTTGGCAAATTAATTGCCTGGGGCGACCTGGCTAATGTGATTTCGGCATGGCGTTGATACGCTTGATGTCTGCACCCAGTGCTCTGAGTCGGATATCGATGTCCTGATAGCCTCTTTCAATCTGCTCGATGTTATGAATGATTGATCTTCCACTGGCTGATAGCGCAGCAATCAGTAGAGCAACCCCTGCACGGATATCCGGAGAGGTCATTTCAATGCCTCTAAGCTGTACCTGCTTGTTGAGTCCGATTATTGTGGCACGGTGAGGATCACATAGTATGATCTGGGCACCCATGTCGATCAGTTTATCAACAAAGAAGAGGCGGCTTTCAAACATCTTTTGATGGATGAGAACGTTTCCTTTTGCCTGTGTAGCGATCACGAGCACAATGCTCAACAGATCGGGCGTGAAGCCCGGCCACGGAGCATCAGCAATGGTGAGTATTGAACCGTCGATGAATGTTTCGATTTCGTAGTTTTTCTGGGCAGGGATATGAAGATCATCTCCTCTGAGTTCCAGTTGAATACCCAGGCGCCTGAATACTTCAGGGATAATACCGAGTTCCTTGTACTGGACATCTTTAATGGTGATCTCTGAGCCTGTCATTGCTGCAAGGCCGATGAATGAGCCAATCTCGATCATATCGGGCAACAGACGATGTTCTGTGCCGCCGAGCTGTTGAACTCCTTCGATGGTGATGAGGTTGGATCCGATGCCGGATATCTTTGCACCCATTCTGTTCAGCATCTTGCAAAGTTGCTGCAGGTAAGGCTCGCAGGCCGCATTGTATATCGTGGTAGTTCCCTTTGCAAGGACAGCTGCCATAACGACGTTGGCAGTTCCGGTAACGGATGCTTCATCAAGGAGCACATATGCACCCCGGAGGTCTGTTGCATCCACATTGAAGAATCCGGTTTCGGAGTTATAAATGAACTTTGCACCTAGTTTTTCAAATCCAAGGAAGTGCGTATCCAGACGGCGCCTTCCGATCTTATCACCTCCTGGTTTCGGGATGGCAGCTTTACCGAAACGGGCAAGCAGAGGGCCTACGATCATGATTGATCCTCTCAAGCTTCCGCCTTTGGACTTAAATTGTTCTGACTGAAAGAAGTCCAGGTCTATATTGCTGGCTTCGAAGGTATATGTATCCTTGTTTAGTCTTTCAACCTTTACGCCGAGGTCGCCGAGTAATTCAATCAGTTTGTTGACGTCAACGATGTCGGGTATATTGCTTATTGTAACTTTCTCATTTGTTAACAGTACCGCAGAGATTACCTGAAGAGCCTCATTTTTGGCACCCTGAGGAATAATCTCTCCTTTCAGAGGTTTCCCTCCGTTAATTTCAAATGCATTCATTTGCTTCGCGAATTTTGTAATCTAGTAACGTTTTCCGGTGTTTTTCGGACGATTTCCACCGTTTCTATTATTTGAGTTTTGCCTGTTTTTGCCGTTTTGAGTACCATTCTTTTGAACGTTCTTTGGTCTCATGCTAGTTGGAGCCGGGCGGACGTCAACCTTATTCAGATTCACATTGTCCTCCAGAATCAGCTCCCCGTTTGACAGGTCTTTAAGGTCTGAAATGATCGTTTCATCCGTTACCGAATCTTTATTCCAGGTAACGTATGCCATCTTCATGAAGTTGGCTATAGACTGTACCATTGCTTGTTTGCGCTGTGGATCCTCGATAGAACGAGCTTGCTTGATAAGCACTTCTACCGTTTTACCATAGTGCTTATAGCGAATGCGCTGCTGCGGGTAAGGTAAAGCATCGGGCTTTACGTTAAGTACGTCTGCAGTAGGAACAGGGTACGGGCAGTCAACATCAATCTTAAAGTCGGAAATTATATGCAGGTGATCCCACAATTTGTGTTTAAAGTCTGCAACGTCTCTCAGGTGAGGATTCAGAAAGCCCATCAGGTCAATCACCACCTGAGCATGGCGATTTCTTTCTTCTTTAGTAGGAAGGGTACAAATATAGGCGACCATATTTTGTACATTTCTTCCATACTCTGCAAGGATCAGTTTATTCCTTGTACTATTATAGTCAAATGTCATTCTTTCGTTTGTTTGAGGGGGAGGTTCCCGGTCGGATCTCTATCCGTATAGATTACGTGACGATACGAAGTTTAGCAAATTTAAGCAAAAGTTGTTTCTGTCCTAATTCTTTGAAGAAAATTGTTGCCTTTATATCCGATTTATTCCCCTCTATATTAATTACTTTGCCGTAGCCGAAACGTTCGTGTTCAACTTCCATGCCAACCTGGAGTCCTGAAATGTCAGAAGGAGCAAAGCCTGCACTTGGAACATGCGCTTTAGGCAACATAGACGTTGTTTTGAGCATGCCGGTCTTTGGCTTTGGTTTAGAAAAGCTGTCGGAAGAGCTCTGCGACTCCAGACGATCTGAAAAGAACGGGTTTTTTTCTATTGATTTTTGCTGTTCCCCGTAGGCGAGTTCCAGATAACGCGCATCGATCTCGTCGATAAACCGACTGGGCTCACAGCTGGTTAAGGTCCCCCAACGGTACCGTGAGGTGGCGTAGGAGATCGTGAGCTTCTTTTCTGCACGTGTAATGGCCACATAGAATAAGCGGCGCTCCTCTTCGAGGTCGGACCTGGAGTTTACCGACATCTGCGACGGAAAGAGATTCTCTTCCAGTCCGACGATATAAACATGAGGGAATTCGAGTCCTTTAGCAGAGTGGATAGTCATTAGAGACACCGTGTCAGCATCGGGGTTTTTGTCGTTATCGTCATTTGTGAGAAGCGCGACGTCCTGCATGAATATATCAAGGCCACGTTCCTCAAGATCTTCACGTTCAGAAAATTCCTTGATCCCGTTCAAGAGCTCCTGGATGTTTTCGTAGCGGCTGAGGCCCTCAACCGATTTGTCGGCATAAAGATCCTTCAGCAAGCCGGAATGCTGGGCAATGTGTAACGCAGCTTCATAGGCTGACTGGTTCTTTGCGACCACCTGAAAGCTCTGGATCATGGTAGCGAAGCCACCCGCGGGTGCAGCGGTTCGTGGTTCCAGATAGCTTGGTGCTTCTTTGATGATCTCCCAGGGAGTCGTATTGTTCTTGTCCGCAGCGATGATGATGCGTTCCAGGGATGTGTCTCCAATACCACGTTTCGGGTAGTTGATCACCCGCTTAAGGGCTTCTTCATCGTTGGGATTGAAGGTTAATCTGAAATAAGCGATCAGATCCTTAATTTCTTTCCTCTGATAAAAAGAAAGGCCACCGTAAATCTTGTATGGAACATTCAGCTTTCTCAGGGCTTCTTCCATTGCACGCGACTGCGCGTTAGTACGATATAAAATAGCAAAATCCTGGTGTTTCAATCCCCTGAGGCTGCGTTCCTGAATAATACTTTCGGCTACGATCTTTCCTTCTTCATTATCGCTGAATGCTCTGGCTATTCTGATTTTATCGCCGTCTTCATTCTCGGAGAATACGTTTTTCTTCAGCTGATTTTTGTTGTTGGCGATGATGCTGTTCGCAACATTAACAATGTTCTGGGTAGACCGGTAGTTTTGCTCCAGTTTAAATACTTTCAGATCCGGGTAATCCTTTTCGAAGTTCAGGATGTTCTGAATGTTGGCTCCGCGGAAAGCGTAAATACTCTGGGCGTCATCTCCTACGACACAAAGGTTTTCGTTTATGGCTGCGAGCTTCTTTACGATCAGGTACTGAGCATAGTTGGTATCCTGATACTCATCGACCATCAGGTATTTAAACTTATTCTGGTATTTGTAGAGAACATCAGGATGTTCGCGGAGGAGGACATTTGTTTTGAAGAGGATATCGTCAAAGTCCATTGCGCCCGCTTTGAAGCAGCGTTGCGTGTAAGTCTGGTAAATTTCACCTAGTCGCCCACGACCGCTTGAAAAGTCTTCAGACTGTATCTGTGCATTCTTTTGATATTCAGCTGCTGAAATCAGGTTGTTCTTCGCTGAAGATATGCGGTTATAGACAAAATTGGCATTGTAGAGCTTGTCGTCAAGTTGTTGTTCTCTCAGAATGGATCTGATGAGGCTCTTGCTGTCGTCTGTGTCGTAAATGGTGAAATTGGTAGGGTAGCCAATTCGGCTAGCTTCCACACGGAGGATCTTGGCAAACACGGAGTGGAAAGTTCCCATCCATATGTTCTTCGCTTCTGCTCCGACCACATCCATAATACGGGTGCGCATTTCTTTGGCAGCCTTGTTTGTAAATGTAAGGACGAGCAAGTTAAATGGATCAACCCCTGTCTTGATCAAGTGGGCGACCCTGTACGTAATTACACGTGTCTTCCCTGAACCCGCGCCAGCAACTATCATTACCGGCCCCTTTGTTTGTTCTACTGCTGCCCGTTGCGATGGATTTAATCCCTTTAAATATTCCAATATCTAATCCTCTTTTAATTGGCAAAATTAAAAAATTGAGGACAAATCTCTTCCTTATATCGTGTCTTTATTGCAGTAGTGTTAAAGTCCCTTGTTTTCAAGGCTATGCAGGTTCGTATTGATGTTGCGGATCTTATCGTCAATATCGTTGATACACTTGCCGATTTCTTTTACAAATTCATCGTTTTCGATGAGCCTGTCTTCTTCAAGCATCATCAATCCTTTCATGGTAGCTATAGGACTGCGGATCTGATGAGAGAGGTGGGCTGAATATTCCGAAAGTTTCTTGTTTTTGATCTGCAGGTCAAGCGTTCGCTCAGTGATGATTTCCTCTAGATTATGATTGATGCGATTTAGATTTTCTTTTTGCAGGGAAACTTCATCGTTAAGCGTCTGAAGCTGCTTATTGGTTTTCGCTTTCTTCTTATTGTTGATGTAGAGAAGCATGATGACCATTGCAAGGAGAACGAAAACAATAACTGACGCCCAGAACATCACGCGGTTGGTCTTTTGTCTTTCAATGAGGATCAGCGTCTGTTTCTCTCGTTCCAGATGGCGTTGCTGCTCCTGGAGAAGGCCGATCTTTTGGGATTCGATATTGTTAAACTGCACACTATCCTGCGTGTAAACTTCTCTGAGGTAGTCGATAGCCTGTTTGTAATTTTTTCTTTTGTACTCCAGTTGGTAAGATGTAAAGGTATAATCCTGCTGAAGTTTCGGATCTTTAACCAGTTCAGTATAAGCCTTTCCTTCATTCAGGGCTTCCTCAGCTTTGTCGAATTTTCCCTGGTTGATGTAAATGGCGGCAAGTGTTAAATTGATACTGGCGACGGTGTTATTTAGTTCATTTTTCTTGGCATTATGATTAGCGCGGATTAATACCTCTGCTGCCTTATCGCTTTGTTTGAGGTTGAAATAGATCACGCCGATGTTTTGGAGTGCATGAGTCATCCCTATCGGATTCCCCAGCTTGGTAAAAAGATCATTGCTTTTTTCAAAGTAGTTTAAAGCGATATTATAACGCTTCTGGCGGAAGTAGATGATGCCGATATTGAGATTGGTACCGGCAATAAGGTCTGACATATTTAGTTGATCAGCAAGAACGAGAGATTTGTTGAAATACATCAAACCCTTATCAAAATCATATTCCCGGTAGAGATTTCCGATGTTATTATAAACTTTAGCCATTCCTGGCTTATAATCATTCTTAGTAAAAGTAGATAATGAGATAAGATACGATTTGAGTGCTTTCTCGTTTTCCCACAGATAATAGTAGCCAATTCCGACAATCCGTTGTGCCTCTGCATACCCGTTAGAGTAGTTACTGGACTGTGCCATCTTCGATGCTTTCAAGCCGTATTTTAACGTTTGTTCCGGATTTGTAAGTCGAATGTTGTAAGCTAAGGAATTTAATCTGTCTATAGCAATGCTATCTTTTTCCCACTTGCTTTGTTCAGCAAAAAGATTTAGGGATACAAGTACGAGAAGTAAGCTAAGGTAATAACTGGATTTCATTTGCTATGTCACAGGAAAGGTATACAATATTTTCGTAATCGCTGTACAAAAACACCAACTATTGCCATTTTAAGAGAGTGCATATTAAAACTAGTTCAGCTGAAGAATTAACAGTTATGATATACGATTGAGCCAATTGAAGATAATTGGTTACAACGGAAGTAAAAAAATGTGTAATCAGGTATAATTGGTGTAGATTTTTGAAAGATTATGTGCCATTTACTGTTACCCCTATCCATTTGAAAATGCAAATTTTATTCCTAGGTTTGAAATATAATATTTTTGGCATTAAATTATTTTCTACAGTGGAAAATAAACTTTTTGAATGTAAAGAGGGTTTTTATAATTGAATTATCCTTAACGATATCGAAACTTGCTTAATATCAGATTGTTAATGTGTGTGTGTCAAATGTTAATCAACAACTAAATATAAAATTGTCAAGATGAAAAAAATTATTGTATTAGCCGTATTAGTATGCGTAGTATTCGCATCATGCAAAAAAGAAGAAACAGCAACCCCTTCAACCAAAACAGAAAAGGTTATGGGCGGAGAGAAGAAAGATATGGGTGGTTGGGACTAAGTCCGAGCTTTCAGACAATCAGTTAAAAAACAAACAGCTTTAGTCAAATGAAAAAGATCATCGTAATAGCCGCGTTAGTGTCAGTAGTATTTGCATCATGCAAAAAAGAAGAAATAGCAGCTCCTTCAACCCAAACAGAAAAGGTTATGGGCGGAGAGAAGAAAGATATGGGCGGCTGGGACTAAGTCCGACTCTTTAGAAACTAAGTCAATAAAACAAAACAGCTTCAGTCAAATGAAAAAGATCATCGTATTAGCCGCATTGGTGTCAGTAGTATTTGCATCATGCAAAAAAGAAGAAATAGCAGCTCCTTCAACCCAAACAGAAAAGGTTATGGGCGGAGAGAAGAAAGATATGGGCGGTTGGGACTAATCTGAAGCCTCATCTTTAAATTGTAGAGTTCGTTTCTACTAAACTATATTTGCGTAAAACTTACAGATTATGCAGATGATAAAACAGTATGTTGAAGAGAATAAACAGCGGTTTTTAGATGAGCTAATTGCACTGCTCAGGTTTCCTTCAATCAGTGCGGACCCATCATATAAAGATGATGTTTTAAAGACAGCGGACTTTGTTGCGGAGAAGCTAAGGGAAGCCGGCGCTGAAAACGTAGAAGTCTGCCCCACCGCAGGTTACCCTATCGTATACGGTGAAAAGATCATTGATCCGGCTAAACCAACTGTGTTGGTATATGGCCATTATGATGTTCAGCCTGCAGATCCTCTGGAGTTATGGAATACACCTCCATTCGAACCTACTATCAGAGATGAGAAGATCTATGCACGCGGAGCATGCGATGATAAAGGTCAGTTCTATATGCATGTTAAAGCATTTGAAATGATGATCAATTCAGATTCGCTTCCATGCAATATCAAATTTATGATAGAGGGGGAAGAAGAAGTTGGATCCAGCAATCTTGGCATCTTTGTTAAAGCAAATAAAGAACGCTTAAAATCGGACGTTGTCCTGATCTCGGACACTTCCATGATCAGCCTTGAAAATCCATCGCTAGAGACAGGACTTCGCGGTTTATCCTATTTGGAGGTGGAAGTAACCGGACCTAACAGAGATCTTCATTCAGGAGTATACGGCGGAGCGGTAGCAAACC
Source organism: Arcticibacter sp. (assembly GCF_053551015.1). Taxonomy (NCBI): domain Bacteria; kingdom Pseudomonadati; phylum Bacteroidota; class Sphingobacteriia; order Sphingobacteriales; family Sphingobacteriaceae; genus Arcticibacter; species Arcticibacter sp. The sequence goes on from NZ_JBMQOB010000001.1 coordinate 29,166, forward strand.
CTGCAACCATATTGTGCCAGCTGATTGCATCACTGCATGACGCAAATAATCATATTACGATCCCGCATTTTTATGACGAGGTAATCAATCTCTCAGAAGA
>NZ_JBMQOB010000002.1:0-80265 GCF_053551015.1 Arcticibacter sp.
CTTAAAAATGGTATACCAGGCGCTAAGTAAAGAAGAAGGATATGAGAACCTGATCTTACTGGATGAAAAGTGGGGCAAGAAGTATCCTGTTCCTATTCACTCGTGGTATGCTAACTGGGAGAACCTATCGACCTTTTTCCGCTTTGACGCCCATATCCGCAAGGTAATTTACACGACCAATACAGTGGAAGGCTTTCACCGACAGGTACGAAAGGTTACCAAGACCAAAGGCGGCTTTACTTCGGACAATGCTTTGCTGAAGCTGGTCTATCTGGTAGTACAGCGAGTATCTGAAAAATGGACCATGCCGTTAAGAAACTGGAGCTTGACCTTATCTCAACTTTATATTATGTTTGAGGACAGACTTAAAATAAGCCTGCATGGTTAGCAGATTGACCATGGAAAACTCTATGTGGGGAGTTTTCCACAATCAATCTGCCCTGGACGCCAATGACACAGTTGATATTACACTCCCGTCTTTAGCGAGACCTCTATTTCAAAAACACACATATTACTGCGACAGGGGCTAAAAATAGTCAAGTTACATTTCCCTCCCTCACCGCTGATAATATATCAAGGTCTCGAAAGCCGCTAATCGCAAAGATTAGCGGCTTTTTTGTTTTCTGGTATTACTTAAAATAAGTGCAGATTCGCATATTTATTCACCAGGAATCTAATCTAGTCTCAGCTCGCAAGCATTTTTTGGTAATTGTTGATGAAGTATTTCGTCAATTTATACTGTTCAGTATCCTCGTAGTTCATAAGCTGAAGTCCATCATCGGTCACACAATAAATATCAGCATCAGGATACGTCATTAATATGGGTGAATGGGTCGCTAATGAACTGAGACTCCTTGTCCGCCAAGTACCTTATCCTGGTAAGCATTTTGAACTGGCTTACTATAGATAAAGCAGATTCGGGTTCATCAAAAATATAAAGGCCCTTCCCACTAAGCTTGTTGTAAAGCAAGGCCAGGAAGCTTTCTCCATGAGACCGCTCGTGAAGGGAACCTCCGTATATATCCCGCTTATCTTTATCATCAAATATTCTGTCGACTTCGGAAGCGACATTATAGAAACTCTCCGACCTTAAGAAATAGCCATCCCTATTTCTGCTTTATGCTGCAGCAAAATTTACTATTGCAAGAAGTGTTGTTACGCTGATAAATATCCATAGTGCAATACCTTGGATGATTGGCTTTAGTCCGACAGCTTTTAAGATCTTTCTGGATAAGCCAGCTCCCACTAAAAATAACGTCAACGTGAGTCCTGCCTTAGCAACCGTGACGATAACCGGGCTCCACGTGTTGATTATAGGCACGTATGTATTGCCAATTATGGCCAGGACGAATAGTCCGATGAAGTAGGGGATCTGAATTCTAGCTGTTTTGCTCTCGAAAATATACTTCGATAAATAAGCCACAGGAATAATCCATAGCGCCCGACCCATTTTTACCGTTGTGGCCACTTCCAGTGCATGAGGACCGTATTTGCTGGCGGCTCCAACGACGGAACTAGTGTCCTGAATGGCAATAGCACACAATAAGCCAAACTGTGATTGGGAAAGATGAAAGTAATTGCCAAGCATTGGAAACGCAAATAGGGCAATTGAATTCAGGATGAAAATACATCCCAATGCTACAGATATTTGCTTTTCCTGTGCTTTGATGACAGGCGATATCGCCGCAATGGCACTCCCTCCGCAGATGGCCGTTCCCGCTGCGATCAAATAGGATATTTTCTTGTCGATATTTAAAGATTTGCCTAGAAAATATCCGAGCAATAATGTCAGCGTGATAGAAGCTATTGTGAGGCTTAATCCTGTTTTGCCCGGTTGCAACGCATGATCTATATTCATGCCGGACCCCAATCCAACGACAGATGCCTGGAGTAGCCAGTGGGTAGCCTGATTATTTAGATGAGGATATGGGTGACCAATGATTTGCGCGGCAGCAATCCCCATAACCAAAGCAATAGCAGGGCTGACAATGGCGTGAGACAGAATATAAGAGCAATAATGAAAACTATCCTTTTGGTAGGCTCGTTTAAAGATAGAAGTTGAGGCTTCACCTCGGGGGCTAATTGACTTTCTTGCATATTCATGCTGCAAAGTTCAATTAAAGAACTCCTGGATTTTTATCGCAAATAGTGATCACCGATAACCCAGGGTTATCGACTATCTCACAAACTCCTGCGTGCTTCTACAGAAGTTCATGAAAACGTTGGCTAGTCCGGGGAGATGGCCATGTTGTTGGACAAAATAAAAGGGGCGTTCTATGGCGAGTCCTTTCACATCCACAATTTTTAGGGAGCCGGATCGAAGTTCGTTAATGATAGCCTGTACCGATAAGAAGGCGAAACAGTTACTGTGGAGCAAGTAGGCTTTTATGCTTTCTGCTCCTCCGAGTTGCATCTCGATCTTTAAATCAGCCAGGGAAAGGCCCGATTTCTCCAATGTGTGAGCAACTACATCAAGCGTGCCGGATCCTGGTTCCCTCAGCAGAAAAGGTAAGTTCTTGAGTTCTGAGGAAGTAATGGTGTCTTTTTTGACCAAACCGTTTGCCGTGGCGCACACCAGAACCAATTCGTCTTTTAAGAAGCTGTCATATTTCAGTCGGCCATTGCGCTTGATACCCTCTACAATGCCCAGTTCGATTTCTCCATGTAATAGCGCTTGCTCAATTTGTTCTGTATTGCCGGTAACAAGGTTTACTTTAACGTCTTTAAACCTTTCATGGAATTTAGCCAGGACAGCGGGAATTACATATTGTGATACAGTATTGCTTCCTCCAATCCGAAGAATTCCGGAATATTGATTTGATAGCAGATTGATGTCAAACTCAAGTTCGCTGTATAAAGCGTTTTGTTTTTCAGTATACAGAAGCAACCTCTCTCCTGCGGGTGTTAATACGACCTTTCTGTTTCCGCTTCTCTCCAGCAAAGTTGTTTTGAAGTGACTTTCCAACTCACGTATATGCTTGGTAACAGCCGGCTGACTGATAAATAGTTCCTCAGCTGCTTTTGTAAAGTTCAGCTTTTTGGCAACTGCACCGAATACCTTCAATCTAAAGTCGAGCATAGCAACGCAAAACTAAAATATATTCCCCAGAACAGATGCTTATCTCTGCATGTCGGCAATTTAATACTGTGCCAAGCAGATCACAAATCCCCCTCCCGCTCGCGCTTACCTTGATCATCTTTCAAGGTGTGATAGCTCTATATGTATCAGTTGTTTGGCACAAGATAATTCGAATGGGAGAGGTGCAGTTTTTTGTTCCAGGTGCTCATGATGTTCTTCCGTATTCGACACAAAACTATTTACTCTATAATTTTGGTAGTTTAATCTTTATTCTATTATATTTGAGAAAATATCAGCTACAATGTTCATAGTAGAATCTCCCCAAAGTGCAACAACAGAGTTGCTAAATTCTAATGTTAAAGTATGGCTCCTCTCCCTAAGAGGAATGGATGATGCTAAATCAGAGGGCGCTATATGTCAATGTTAGCACCTTATTTTACATAAAAAAGAAGCACCGGCAAGTGCTTCTTTTAGGAAAGATCAATGATTGAGGCTGTCAATTGGAGTTGCGCCGCCTCTTTTCATCAAACATTTAAACCCAATCAAAAATATGCAAAAGTTTGACAAAGTCAACCTGGTACTCTATGCCTGGACTTTAAAGCAAGCACTATTATTTTCCAATCTATCAAGAAATGACCTGTTTTTGAAAAGAACAGATACTGATAGTCGGAAAAAAGCCAAGTCCCAACCTGGAGTTTCTTCTCCAACTCTTCTTCTAATCCTTCTGACTTGTTTAATCCCTTTTGTGTCTGAAGCTCAGCAGACACAACCACTCATCAATTCCACTTTGTCAGGAAAGGTATTCGATTCTAAAAGTCGGGAAGTACTTCCAGGTGCGAATGTTACTATTCAGGGAACAACACATAAGGTGGTTACAGATGCAGAAGGGAAATTCGGTTTTGTAACCGGACAGAAATTTCCCTATACGCTTACAATTAGTTATCTGGGATACAAGACCCTTGAATTCGTGGTTCGAGAAAGCCCTGTCAACATCTATTTGGAAGAAGTCGTGAATGAGATGAATGAAGTCGTCGTCGTGGGCTATGGTTCACAAAAGAAAGTGAATCTTACTGGTTCAGTAGCGAGCTTGGATCAGAGAGTGCTCGCCAACCGGCCGATTACAAATTCGACCCAAGCTCTGCAAAACCTGCCTGGTGTTTTTACCAATCAGACAAAAGGCCGGCCAGGCGCGGATGCAGCCACTATCCGTATCCGTGGTACAGGTACCTTGAACAATAGCAATCCTCTTGTTTTGGTCGATGGTATTGAATTTCCGCTGGGCGATGTTAATCCAAATGATATTGAGAGCATATCCGTCCTGAAAGACGCTGCCTCGGCCTCGATATATGGAAACAGGGCCGCTAATGGTGTGATTCTCGTTAAGACTAAGGGGGGTAAGCGCGGCAGCTTCCGTTTCGACTATAATTTTTATGCAGGAAGCCAAAAAGCCACCCAATTTCCCGATGCTGTTACCAGTTCAGTAGAGTATATGGAGGGAAAAAACAGAGCGCTGGCAAACGAAGGCAAGCCCGCAGAAAGTTCTCCCGAACTCATTGCTGAATACAAAGCGGGGATGGATTCCTTCATTTATCCCAACACAGATTGGTTTGACTTGATGTTCAAAAGCGCGCCTTTACAGGAACATAGCTTACGTCTTTCAGGAGGATCGGAAAAAACGGCTTTCTCCATTTCACTCGGCTATCTCGATCAGGACGGCATTATGATAGAAACAAACGGAAAGAGATATTCCCTGAATACCAATATCACCTCAGACATTAACAAAAGATTGAAGGTGGGAGCCAGCCTGGTGGGGAATTTTTGGTCAAACCAGGAAAGCGCTTATACTGCAGATGAAGGCAATGGGGAAGGGGGGCTTATGGGATTGATTTACCGCGGTTTACCAATGCAAACACCCTATGCACAGGATGGAACTTATGCGGATCAGTGGATTCGTGTGCCGGGACATAATTTCTTTCGTAATCCGGTTGCACTGGCGAAGGAAGGATTCAGGAAAGACAATCGATACAGGACTTTAGCCAACTTATTTGCCGAAGTAGCACTGCCATTTGATTTGCGATACCGGGCCACTGTAGCAGCAAACCTTTTCTATGGCATTGAGAAGTTTTCCTATCCACAACTTTATCTTACGAATACCAAGACAGGAGTGATCAGTCCCATTGGAAACACGCCTTTACGAGGAGTGCGGCAAGCGAGTACGAACAATCTTAATTTAACTAATTATCATACGTTGAATTGGGATTGGACTATTGGACAGCATACATTAGGTCTTCTTGGCGGATTTAGTATAGAAACTTTTGACGACGGAAATTTTTCAGCATACAACCAGGGATATCTGGGTAATGATCTGACGGAGTTAAATGCAGGTAGTACCTCACCGCAAGTGACAGGCACATCAGGGAAAAGTAAGTTGCTTTCCTATTTCGGGCGATTCAACTATAACTTTTCGGATAAATATTTATTAGAAGCCAATGCCAGGTATGATGGGTCTTCCCGTTTCGCCAAAGGAAATCGCTGGGGTTTTTTCCCTTCCTTTTCCGTCGGATGGCGGATCAGCGAGGAGGATTTCCTGAAAGACAGCAAAGTTATAAGCAACCTGAAGCTCCGTGCATCTTATGGAAAACTTGGAAATCAGTCGATATCGTTATTCAGCTATGTTGACGCTATGTCACTTGGTCAGAACTACAGCTTCGGCGGAACTGTGGTGAGTGGGGCAGCTGTTATTCAACTGAGTGACCCCAATATTACCTGGGAGACTACTACAATGGCCGATATCGGTCTGGAAGGGAGCTTTTTCAATAATAGCCTTTCCTTTGAATTGGATTTTTTTGATAAAAAAACGTCTAATATCCTTAGACAGATCAGTGTTCCCGCACAAGTGGGGAATCTTGCAGGACCATTTAAGAATATAGGATCCGTATCAAATAAGGGTGTTGAGCTCACATTAGGATATAAAAATTCGATCCGTGAACTGCGCTACTCGCTGGGCGCGAACGTAACTTATCTTAAAAACCGCGTGCTTGATGTACAGGGACAGCGCTATTTGAGTGGATCCACGATTACTCAGGAAGGCGCAGCTATTGATGCCTTCTTCGGATTACAGGCTGAAGGTATATTCCAGACTGAAGAAGAGATTGCAAATCATCCTTTTCAGAATGCAGGAACGAAGCCAGGAGATTTGAAGTACCGCGACGTGGATGGAAACAATATCATCGACAACAACGACAGGGTGGTTATAGGAAACAGTATTCCAAAATATACCTATGGGTTCTCTTTAGGATTGGGCATCAAAAACTTCGATTTCAGCGCAATCTTCCAGGGCTTGTCAGATGTCGATACCTATCTGACCGGCAACCTTGCCCAGCCGTACAAGAATGGTGCAGGGGTCACGAGAGAATGGCTAAGTGATTCATGGAGTCCTGAAAACACAGGAGCGAGTTTACCCAGGCTAACGACCTCAAATGGTTATCCACAGAACTTTCAAACCTCAAGCTTCTGGGTGCGGGATGCCTCTTTCTTGCGACTGAAAAATGTGCAGTTGAGCTATTCCGTACCTAAAAAACACATCTCCAAAGCAGGACTTAGTCAACTGAAGCTATTCGTTAACGCGCAGAACTGTTTGACCTTCACCAACTTCAAATTCAGCGATCCTGAGAGAAATCTGACGAGGGGAGATCTGGTGGAATATCCCAATGCTAAAAGTATTACTGCCGGTGTAAATGTTTCATTTTAAAAATATCGCCATGAAAAGATATACATTCATCATCATTACATTATTTTCATTAACGGCCTGCAGCGATTCGTTCCTGGATGTTACACCTACCGACCGCTTTACCCAAAATACTTACTGGAATACGAAAGAACAGGGAGAGGCAGCACTGAATGCTACATACGCAACTTTAATTAATTCAAATTCGCTGTTTTCAGCACGCAATGCAATTTACCTGGACGCCCTTACACCTAATGCGTATCAGTATAATGCCGACGAGAATATTATTTCCAGAGGCCTGCACAATGCCGCCACAAGCACCTTCAATGGCGCCTGGAATACCTGCTACACAGGGATAGGGCGAGCAAATAATCTGCTTGTCAATATTGACAAAGTGTCTATGGATGAAAGCCTGAAGAACCGCTATAAAGCAGAGGCGAAATTTTTAAGAGCCTTGTTTTATTTTCCGCTATGGAATCTTTTCGGCGGAGCTCCACTCATCACCGAAGCGACAAACTACGAGACTCAAGCCAATTTACCGCGGAACTCAGCTGAGGAACTCCTCGCTCAGATTTTAAAGGACCTCGATGAAGCCGCCGCAAACAATGCTTTGCCAGCTAGTTATTCAGGAGCAGATAAAGGAAGAGTAACCCGCGGAGCTGTGCAAGCCTTGAAAGCCAGGGTTCTTTTATATGCAGGAAAATGGGAAGAAGCCGCAGCTGCAGCTAAGCAGGTGATTGATACAAAGACTTATACCCTTTTTCCCGATTATCGCGGTCTGTTTTATCTGGAGAACGAAGGTAATTCGGAAGTGATCTTTGATATTCAGTATAAATTCCCCGAATTCGCCCATTCACTCGATGTCATGCTGGATCAGCAGCTGGGGTGTGCGCCACTGCCCGGTCTTGTAAATGACTATTACGCTACAGATGGAAGACCTATAGCTAATTCTAGCTTATATAATGCGGCAAAACCTTATGAGAACAGGGACTCCAGACTTCAGGCGACCGTCATTATTCCGGGAACGACGTTTAAGGGTGCATCTGTAACAGATATTCAGTATCCAAGTACCGGTTACGGTTTAAAAAAGTATACAATTTTCAAAGACAACGAGAAGCCGACAGTTGTGCCGACAAGCGGTACATCCGAGTTAAATTATATCCTTCTTCGTTATGCAGATGTGCTTCTGATGTACGCAGAGGCGATGAATGAAGCTATTGGTCCCGACGCTTCGGTCGGCGGACTCAGTGTGTCCGCAGCCATCAATCAGGTTAGAGCCCGGGCGAAGATGCCCAATGTGCCTACAGGTTTGAGCAAAGAGCAAATGCGGGAAGAGATCAGACATGAGAGAAGAATAGAATTTGCCGGAGAGGGACTATACTATTTTGACATCCGGCGCTGGAAACAAGCGGAGAAGCTCCTCAATACAGATGTCTATAATATCAAGGGTAACAGGATCGATAGCCGCAGCTTTAATGCCAACCGTGATTATTTGTGGCCTGTACCCTCCATAGCCATCCAAAATAATGTTGCTTTAACCCAAAATCTCAATTACGGAAAATAACCAATTACCATGAACAACTTTAGATACGTTTTCATCCTAGTAGGATTACTTTTTGCAAGAGATCTTAGATCTCAGGAGCTGCAAAAGAAGAAGCCCAATGTCATATTTATTCTGGCAGACGACCTGGGCTACGGAAATCTGACAAGCTATAATAAGAGATCTCCAATACCGACTCCGTATATCGACCAGTTGGCAAACGAAGGAGTCAAGTTCAACAGGTTTTATTCGGGCAACACGGTTTGCGCACCTTCGAGGTGCGCATTGATGACAGGGCTGAATATGGGACATGCGTGGGTCAGAGGGAATGCTAAAGCCAAGGATGGACAGGCGGCTTTGCGCCCTCAGGATACTACTATTGCCGAGAGGTTGCAAGCCAATGGTTATGTAACGGGCATGTTCGGCAAATGGGGATTAGGCGATGCCGAAACCCTTGGGGCACCACATCTGAAAGGCTTTGATGAGTTTTTTGGCTATCTTGATCAGGCCCATGCGCATGACTATTATACCAGTCGGCTATATGAGATTCAGGATAAGATCACGAAGGAAGTACGGGTAGACTCGAGTGATTATACGCAGGATCTCATCATGAACAAGGCGCTGAACTTTGTACGGTCACATCAGGATGAGCCTTTCTTTCTGTATTTACCATTTACATTGCCACATGCTGAACTGAAGGTACCGGCGGACTTGCTGAAGAAGTTTCAAAATCCCGATGGGACAAGTCAGTTCGGACCCGAAACACCGTTCAAGAAGAAAGGCAACTATGATGATCAGCCGCAGCCCCGAGCTGCCTTTGCAGCTATGGTATCCAAGTTAGATCAGGATGTTGGTCGTATTCTTGAACTTATTAAGCAGTTAGGGCTTGATGAAAATACCTATATCTTCTTTACAAGTGATAACGGCCCCCACAAGGAAGGTGGTGCCGATCCGGTGTTCTTCAACAGTGGAGGTCCCCTCCGTGGCGTAAAGCGTGATCTCTACGAAGGTGGTATAAGGGTGCCCCTGCTTGTAAGAGCTCCGGGAAAAATTCCTGCGGGTACTCAGAGTGATGTGCCATGGGCTTTCTGGGATATCTTCTCTACAGTTGGACAACTGACGTCTGCTGCGGTCCCCTCCGGAATTGATGGTATTTCCTACGTTCCATCTCTGCTCGGAAAGAAGCAGGAGAAGCAACATGACTATCTGTATTGGCAGTTCAATGAAGGTGGCATAAAAGAGGCTCTGACACAAGGCGACTGGAAATTGATTCGTTTTAAGGAGCAGGGAAAAAAGGAGATATTGGAGCTATATAATCTCAAGCAAGACATTGGGGAGAAGAACAATCTTGTTGCGAAGTATCCAGCAGAGTTGCGAAAGCTAAAGAGCCTCCTGGCAAAAGCCAAGACCCCTTCGGAGAATAAAACCTTTGACTGGTCAGATCAGGAACAATAAGCTCTCAGGATTCTGAAGAAGAAATAGATCCTCTAACGAGCGGATGATATTTAAAGACTTACCTCGAAATGTTTTTTAGATGGGGTAATTTAGGCAAACGGAAATGACATATACGTTTATTTCAAGAAGAATGGCAAGTCTAAAAACGGAATGTTCATTCATTCTCGTCGCTATAATTTCAATAGTAAGTTCCTGCCAGCAGAAAGGCCAATCTATTAAAACAGGTTCCTCTAAAGCCAGTGTAGATATGGAGGTAACGGCCAGGGCAGGTACACAGGCAGAGCGTGATGGGATGGTATGGATCCCAGCGGGTGAATTTGAGCAGGGTGGCGACAACGAGCAGGCAGCTGAAGATGAATATCCAAAGCATAAGGTAAAGTTAGATGGATTTTGGATAGATGTAGCAGAAGTGACAAATGCTCAATTTGCTGAATTTGTAAATGCGACCGGCTACATAACAACAGCAGAGAAGAAACCGGACTGGGAGGAGATAAAAAGACAACTTCCACCCGGAACTCCAAAGCCTGACGAGAGCTTACTCATAGCGGCTTCTTTAGTTTTTAAAGCTCCAGCGACAGAGGTATCCCTTACCGACTATTTTCAGTGGTGGGAGTGGAAAGAGGGTGCAGACTGGAGACATCCACAGGGGCCAGGAAGCGATATCAGAGGTCAAGAAAATTATCCGGTTGTGCATGTGTCGTGGTATGATGCACAAGCTTATGCCAAGTGGGCCGGTAAGCGGCTGCCTACGGAAGCCGAGTGGGAGTATGCCGCCCGTGGAGGGCTGAAGAATAATATATATCCCTGGGGAAACGAATCTGTGAATAGCGGTGCTCCTAAAGCGAATTTCTGGCAAGGAAAATTCCCTGCCAGAAATACACTGGAAGATAAGTTCTACTATTCCGCTCCTGTGAAATCATTTAGTCCAAATGGATATGGATTGTACGATATGGCGGGGAATGTTTGGGAATGGTGTGCCGACTTATACCACAACAAGTATTATGAAAATGTGCGGAGTGGAGTTGTAAATCCTAAAGGTCCTTCAACAAGTCTGGATCCGGCAGAACCAACCGCGTCAAAGAGAGTGATGAGGGGAGGATCCTTTTTGTGCAATGATGGTTATTGCTCGGGTTATAGGGTGGCCAGGAGAATGAAGAGTACAGAAGATAGTAGCTTTGAACACCTTGGTTTTCGTTGTGTTAGTAATAAATGAGTATGTTGATTTTAAAACTAAAGTCCAGGATTTATATTTTCTTAATTGGCCGGTTACCCGCGAAACCTAATCAGCTGTTGACCAGGTCAAAGACATTATAGAGGATGCCACTAGTCTCACCCGGAACGAAAAAGAGGGTGATCATGATTATGATACACCCTCGGTAAGGTCTTGATGAAATTTGTTCTTATACCACGCCTTGTGCGATCATCGCATCAGCCACCTTAACGAATCCGGCAATGTTCGCGCCCTTTTCATAGTTGACATAGTCTTTGTCGATTCGTCCGTGTTTTACGCAGACATGGTGGATCTGCTCAATGATAAGCTTCAGTTTGCTGTCGATCTTTTCGCGACTCCATGAGTAGCGCAGTGAGTTCTGAGACATCTCCAGTCCTGATACAGCCACACCGCCGGCATTTGCCGCCTTGCCTGGAGCGTAGAGGATTTGTGATTGCTCAAAAACGTGAATGGCTTCGGGAGTAGAGGGCATGTTGGCACCTTCTGCCACGCAGAAGCAGCCGTTGTCTACCAGAGTCTGAGCGTCTACACCATCAAGTTCATTCTGGGTGGCGTTCGGAAATGCCACGTCGCATTTTACGCTCCATGGTTTCTGGCCCTCGAAGAACTCACAGTCGTATTTGGCCGCGTATTCTCTGATCCGGCCTCGTCTTACGTTTTTCAGTTCCATGATATAGGCGAGCTTTTCTTTGTCGATACCCGCCGGATCGTAGATATAGCCTTCTGAATCCGACATGGTCAGCACTTTTGCGCCTACTTCCAGGCATTTTTCAGCAGTGAACTGGGCCACGTTTCCGGAACCGGAGATTACCACGGTTTTACCTTCCATGGAATCCCCTCTTGTATGAAGCATCTGCTGGGCAAAATACACGACTCCGTATCCTGTAGCTTCGGGACGGATCAAACTGCCGCCCCACTCGTGGCCCTTGCCGGTCAGCACGCCTGTAAATTCGCCTTTTATACGTTTGTACTGGCCAAACATAAAGCCGATCTCCCGGGCACCAACACCGATGTCTCCCGCAGGAACGTCGATATCGGGACCGACGTGACGGTACAGCTCGGTCATAAAGCTCTGGCAGAACTTCATGACTTCGTTATCGGATTTACCACGGGGATTGAAGTCGGAGCCGCCTTTACCACCGCCCATAGGCAGTCCGGTAAGGCTGTTCTTGAATACCTGCTCAAAGGCAAGAAACTTCAGGACACCCAGGTTCACAGAGGGGTGGAAACGAAGTCCGCCCTTGTACGGCCCGATGGCGCTGTTCATCTGCACTCTGAATCCGCGGTTGATTTCAACTTCGCCTTCATCATTCAGCCATGGAACGCGGAACATGACGACTCTTTCTGGTTCTGCAATGCGCTCCAGAATCTTGTGTTTCTTATATTTTGGATGTTCTTCAGCAAAGGGGATGATCGATTCGGCTACTTCGAACACCGATTGTAAAAACTCGGGTTCGTTCGCATTCCGCATCTCGATTTTCTTCATAAATTCTTGAATCAGTACATCCATAAGTTTAAAGTAATGTTTAGTGTTGTTAAAAAAAGCCGTGTACAGGTGGGAAAGGAGCTAATCTGCTGATCCCGGGTACCAAAGGTAATTGATTATTTATTTTTTCTAAGCGCCTGGATTGTATCAAATAAGCTGCAAAACGGTGAAAATTCTGCCGCTGGAGCTAAGATCTGACAGTATTGATTAACTGTTTGAGTCTTCTATGGCTTTTCTGACCACAGGTGCCACCTTTGTTCCGAAAAGCTCAATTGATTTCATGGTCAGCTTGTGCGGAACGTTGCCCACGCTAGCCTGTGCCAGGAAGCGGGTGTTTCCGAAAAGCTCATGTTCATATAGGATCTTGTCGATCACCTGCTGTACACTACCCACCATCAATGCTCCGGCGGCGGAGCGTGAATAATCGAACTGCTCTCTACTGAGGGGTGGCCATCCGCGGTCACGTCCAACGCGGTTCATCATGGCTGCATAGTAGGGGTAGAAATCGTCGCCGGCCTTCTGTGAGTCCTCGCCTATGTACATGTGGTTGTTCACGCCGAGCTGCAGCGTGGAGAGGTCTCTGCCTGCCTTTGCTGCCGTCTCCCGGTAGAGGTTCACGAAGGGCACAAACTGCTCGGGGCGCCCGCCGATAATAGCCAGCATCAGCGGCATGCCCAGGGTGGCAGCCCGGACGGCTGAAGCAGGGGTTCCGCCTGCAGCAAGCCAGATGGGAAGCGACTCCTGTTTTGCCCGCGGGTAGACGCCAAGATGTTGAAATGAAGGGCGGTGTTTGCCGTTCCAGGATACTACTTCATTTTCGTTGATCTTCAGCAGAAGTTCCAGCTTCTCCTTAAACAGATCGTTGTAATCGTTCAGGTTGTACCCGAATAGGGGAAATGATTCGATGAATGATCCACGCCCCGCCATGATCTCTGCTCTGCCGTCAGACAGCAGGTCGAGTGTGGCGAAGTCCTGGTACACCCGCACGGGATCGTCTGAACTCAGTACCGTGACTGCGCTGGCCAGCCTGATCTTCTTCGTCAGCGTTGCTGCTGCGGCCAGAACAACGGCGGGTGATGAAACGGCGTAGTCGGGCCGGTGATGTTCTCCAACTCCGAAGACATCCAGCCCCAGTTCATCGGCGAGCTGAATTTCTTCCAACAATTCTTTTATACGCTGGTGAGCATGTCTCGAGCCTCCTGAAAGTTCTTCAGGTTGCATATCTGCAAAAGTAATCAGGCCTATTTCCATTTTGTTGTTATCGTTAGCTGATGCGGATATCCGCTATCCTATGTGAAATTGCTAAGAATAATCTGGACAGCAAAAACAAATGTTGACTCCAGCTTTCGGTTTGTCACTAGATCGAAGCATAGCAGGCAGCGCCACCTTAGTGTATTTCGTACAATGGTTTAACGTCTTTCGAAAAGGGCTGCACACCTTGTTCAGAGGTGGTTTAGAGTGATTTGTAACATCGTGAATCAATTTTTACAGCTTAATATTCAAATTTTATAGCCGTTGGAACACCGATTATCTAGACTTGTGTAACTAAAACCAGCAAACGAACTAACCAAATTTTATGAAAAGCAAAAACTTACTTTCAGGGCTGATGACCCTAGTGCTAAGCGAGTATAGGATACCGATGCGTTCCGTCTTTTTTATTTTGAGTTCCGGATTGGTACATGCCTCCGGGGCTTCTGCGACACGGCAAGCCGACATTGTTGTAAGAGGAACGGTGAAGGCTGATGATGGCGAATCGCTGCCCGGCGTCAGCGTGGCTATCAAAGGTTCCGGCGGGGGGGCGGTCACAGATGCGAACGGAAACTTTTCGCTCACTGTTGCAGAGAACGCCGTGCTGGTGTTTTCGTATATCGGCTTCGCCAGTCAGGAAGTGAATGTGGGCGGACGTACCCAGATCAATGTCACGCTGGTGCCTACTTCCAACTCGCTGAATGAAGTTGTCGTAATTGGATACCAGTCGGTAAGGCGTCGTGACCTGACGGGTGCTACCGGCGTGGTGAACACCGAGAATACGGAACGGGTGGTGAGCAGATCTATGCCAGAGGCCCTGCAGGGCATGTCGGCCGGTGTATCTGTCCGCAATGGTGGAGCCCCCGGACAGGAGGCTGTGGTGAACATCCGCGGACTGGGAACCTTCGGTACCTCAAGTCCCTTGTATGTGATCGACGGGATGTTTGCAGATCCGAATACAACTGTTAATCCCAATGATATTGAGTCTATACAGATACTGAAAGATGCGTCTGCGGCTGCGATCTATGGATCACGGGCGGCCAATGGCGTGGTCTTGATCACCACCCGTAAGGGCAGGGAAGGTGAGCCTAAGATTTCGGTATCATCGAGGTACAGCGTTTCGACGATACCAAAGAAGTACGATATGATGTCTGCCGAGGAGTATGTAAAAACGAACAGCCTGGCCTACTCCAATTCCGGGATTGCCATACAGCCGGGAATCGCGAACTACAATGGAGCCGTGAATACCAACTGGTCTGATGAGCTGCTTCGTCAGGGTTCTGTTCAGGACTATAATGCCAGTATTTCAGGCGGTAGCAGTACATCAAGCTATCTTGTTTCTGCCGGATACTTCAAAGACGAGGGTACACTGATCGCCCGTGGCTTTGATCGTGCATCTTTGCGTGTGAATACAGAATCTACCAAGGGACGCTTTAAGTTCGGAGAGAACCTGGCTATTTCGACATCAACTTTAAAGAACCCTATTCAAGATGGTTTTGCCGTAGGCAATCCCTGGTATGACATGTGGACCAGCGTGCCCGCCCTTCCTGTGAGGAGCGATGCAATGATCACCAATAACAATCCGGGAGGCTGGGGATATGGGTCCAACCAATTTATCAACACCTTTTCCAGAAATCATGTGGCCATTGCGGATATCACGTCTATCAGGTCCAACTTTGTTAAACTACTCGGTAATGCCTTTGTCGACTTCAGGATCATCGATGGCTTAAACTATAAGTTCAACGCCGGGGTGGAGAGCAGTTTTGACAAAGCAAAAACAGTGCGCCGGGAGGGTTCCTGGTATCAAAATCAGTCGCCTGATCTGAGTCAGCTTACCGATAACCGCTCGCAATACCTGAGCTACTTGTTTGAGCATACGCTGAACTATAACTTCAAATTTGACAAGCACAGTCTAAACGGCGTGGTGGGATATACAGAGCAAACTACTCAGCGTGATAATACACTGGGTTCGGGCGTGCGGTTGGCTCAGTTCGGCGGGAATTACTATACCACTCTGTCGTCAACCAGTGGGAACCCTGGCGACAGGTTCTCTTCGGGTACCCTGTTCAAGACCTTGCTGACTTCATACCTGGGACGGTTGAACTATACCTATGATGACCGCTATCTGGCATCGCTGACCTTCAGGACAGATAAAGACTCGCGGTTTTCTCCCAAGTACCGTACGGGTACATTTCCGTCGGTAGCCCTGGCATGGAGGCTCTCTGAAGAAGATTTCTTTGATGTAAGCTGGATATCTGATCTGAAGCTCCGCGGTTCCTGGGGAGTGCTTGGGGTGAATACGCTGGGTGACTATCAGTTTACTCCATTTTTGAACCAGGCACCAAGTGCAGTATTCGGGGATCAGCAACAGGTGTTCCCGGGAGCCACACAGGCTAAACTTGTTTTCGAAGAGCTGCGCTGGGAGGAAAAAGAAACGACCAATATCGGGCTGGACGCGGCCCTGTTCAGCAATCGCCTGAACATCGCCATAGACGCCTTCCGTTCTGAATCGCGCGACGTATTGACTGGACAGCCTTTGCCTCAATATTTGGGCAATCTGCAGGGAGATCCGATCGTGAACATCGGTTCCATAGAAAATAAGGGATTAGAGCTGGAGGTTGGCTACCGTCCGAAAACAGGTAATCAGGCCTTCAAATGGGATCTTTCTGCTAATGTTAGTGTGATCCGGAATAAGGTACTTGGCTTCGGTAACCTTGGCGTCGATCCGGCGACAGGACTTCCGCGGGAATACATCACCTCAGGCAACACCCGCACAGAGGTTGGACGCTCCATAGGCGAATACTACGTGCTGAAAACAGATGGTATCTTTCAAAGCGAGGAGGAGATTGCGGCTCACAAAGCTCAGCAGGCTTATGCCCGGCCGGGAGACATCCGTTTCGTTAACCTGGTTGACGGTGGCACGAACGATGATATCAACGACTTTGACAGGCAATATGCCGGCAGTCCATGGCCTAAGTTTACAACAGGCCTGATCTTCAATTCTGCGTACAAAAACTTCAGCTTTTCGATGCAGTGGTATGGTGCCTTCGGACATAAGCTATACAACGATGTCAGAAGGGAGCTCGACAGCTACGGTGATGCAAACTACCGGAGGGATATTAATCCATGGACTCCAACGAACACGAATACATCGTATCCTCGTCTCGGCTATCAGTTTGCAGCCGGCATTCAGAACAGGGGGATCAATGAGAACGCCAGAGGGAACTCTGACCGTTGGATAGAAGACGGATCTTTCCTCCGCCTGAGGAATGTTGAACTGGGCTACAATATTCCGGCGAGTGTGCTTGGAAAAAGCGGTTTGAGCAATGCCAGAATATATGTTAATGGCCAGAACCTCCTCACGTTTACCAAATACGAAGGACTTGATCCGGATGTAGTTGGGGCCAATACCACGCTGGAACCAGGTGTGGATAATGGAAACTATCCATCCTCAAGAATCATTTCATTCGGACTAAGTGTAGGTTTTTAATTATAAATGCAGATCACATGAAACACATTATAGCCACTTTGTCGATACTCCTGATGCTGAGCGCGGGATGTAAGCGAGATTTCGATGCCGCCAACCCCAACGCACCAACGGTAGAGAGCTTTTGGAAAAGCTCCGACGACGCTGTTAAGGGAATCAATGCCGTTTACGGAACATTTTATCGTACCCCGGCTTTATACTCGAGATGGATTTACTATCACGGGATCCTTAAATCTGATGAGGGTTTTGGCTCTGGCGGTGACGGCGGACTGAATAACCTGATGAGGTTTAATCAAACGAATTACAACGATGGGCTGACTTCACTGACCTGGGAGACCTTGTATGTGGGGGTATTCAGGGCCAATCAGGTCATTGCCAACGTACCGAATATCCCGATGGATGAGGGACTGAAGACGCGGATCATTGCAGAAGCCAAGTTTCTGAGAGCACTGTTCTATTTCAATCTGACGCTCTACTTTGGCAGACCTGTTATATTGCTGACGCCTTCCCAGACAACAGACAAGCCTGGAAATGCAACCACGCAGGAGGCCTATGCACAGGTAGCGCAGGATCTGAATGAAGCGATTCCCGGCCTCCCTGAGCGATATACAGGCACTGATCTCGGAAGAGCAACCAAAGGTGCGGCCTATGCACTCTTAGGAAAGACTCATCTGCAGCAGAAAAACTATCAGGCAGCACTTGATGCGTTCAACTGGCTGGTAACCGGTCCGGGCAGGCAGATCTATTCGCTGACAAGGAACTATCGCGATAACTTCCGGGTCAACACTGAAAACAACAGTGAATCGGTGTTCGAGATCCAGTTCAACGAGAATCTGGCAGAAAATACCGACGACGATGTGGATGAATCCAGAACCAATAATACAGGAACGTCTATTTCGCAGTTCTTCGGTCCTCCGGGAGTTGGATTTAACGATGGAGCAGCACGCAGATGGCTGATTGATGAGTTCTTTCAGGAAACCAATGCGACCGGTGGCCGTGATCCACGACTGGAGGCTTCTTTCATATTTGATAATATGGATCCCAGAGGTCCCGCTTTCTCGATGGTTTACGGACAGACCTTTGCTTCCCGCTATGGTAACGGCCCGAATGCCAATGGCGTTTGGTTCAGGAAGTTGTTGAACGACCATTGGAAGAACGAAGAGGGTTTCCGTTCTCCGAATAACTACCGCCTGATCAGGTATGCAGATGTATTGTTGATGTATGCAGAGTGTCTGAATGGACTAAACCGTTCTGCCGAGGCCTACCCGTATGTTGATGAAGTGCGCTTGCGGGCAGGAATGCGGACATTGAGTGTTGCACGCCCGGGTTTAAATCAGGCGCAGTTTTTAGCTCAGCTTAAGCACGAGCGCATCGTGGAGCTGGCCGGCGAGGGATGGAGATGGGCAGATCTGCTGCGCTGGGGCGACTTAAGCAAGGCTTTGGCAAGTCGTGATCCTGAGTTCGAAACTTTCGTTGCGGGTAAGCATGAGTACTATCCGATTCCGCAGCGGGATATCGATCTGAATCCTAATCTGACACAGAATCCGAGCTATTAATCAGTTGAATGGGCGCGTCGTATGAGACGCGCCTGTTTATAAAACACACACGAAATGGAAATTCTCAGCAAACAAGGGCAGGGGAGACTCCGCCGGATCTTTATCAGGTATTTGTTCCTGGGACTGGCAGTCTCTGGTATTACCTGCAAAAAGTCGGGCGGCAAAGAGCCTGAGGTTGTTCAGCCGCAGCCGGTTGAAACTACATTTGCCAACCCACTGATGTCGGGTGCAGATCCCTCCGTATTTCAACGAAACGGGATGTACTACTATCTGCAGACCACAGGCAATGATATCAGGATGTGGAAGACAGCGACCATGTCGGGCTTGGCTACCGCGTCCTCTAAAGTCGTCTTTACGCCTGTGGCAGGAGCAGCCAATTCAAGGAATGTATGGGCTCCTGAACTCTTCTATCTCGACAACAAGTGGTATATTTATTTTACGGCAGGTGATGGGACAGACCTGAGCCAGCGGACCTGGGTACTGGAGAATGACAGTGCCGACCCCAGTACCGGCACCTGGACAGAGAAGGGAAAGATATACAATACCGGGGCGGATTTCTGGGCGATAGACGCAACCGTGATGGAATACAATGGCAATAGGTACCTGATATGGTGCGGCAGGCCTGATAAGACCAACGCAGATCTGACACAAATGATCTATATCTCTAAAATGAGTAATCCATGGACGCTCGAAGGCCCGGTTGCCATGATCAGTCAGCCTACCCTCGGTTGGGAACGAAACGGCTTCCCTGTGAATGAAGCGCCGCAGGTTCTGAGGAATGAGCAGGGCAACTATTACCTAACCTATTCGGCGAGCTATTGCGGAACGGACGACTACTCTCTGGGGCTGCTTACATTGAAGCCGGGAGGCGATCCGATGAAAGTGACCGACTGGGAGAAGCGCGCTACTCCGGTTCTCAGTTCAAAGCCGAGCAGCAGTGCCTATGGGCCTGGCCATAATTCGTTCTTTAAATCTCCGGACGGGAAAGAAACCTGGCTGATCTATCACGCCAATTCCAACCGGGGAGAAGGATGTGCAGAGAAAAGGAACATCCGTATGCAGAAAATCAGTTTTCAGGCTGACGGTTCACCGAACCTGGGTGAGCCTGTTGCAGCGGGATTAAAAATAGCGGTGCCTTCAGGCGACAAATAAACAGATATGATGATCAGAAAACTACAGGTATTAACCTGGATACTCAGCCTGGTCTGGGGATTCTCGTTCGGACAGACTTTTTCAAACCCTTTGCTGCCTTCGGGTGCCGATCCATGGAGTATTCACAAAGACGGGTATTACTATTATACCCATACTCTTCAGGATAGTATTGTGATCTGGAAGACCGCTCATCTGGCTGAACTCAAAGATGCGGAGAAGAAAACGATCTTCTTTCCTCCTCCGGGAACCCTTTATTCGAAACAAATCTGGGCGCCGGAAATTCATTTCATTGACGGGAGCTGGTACGTGTACTTTGCGGCCGACGACGGTAACAACAATAACCACCGGATGTACGTCCTGGAGAATACTTCAGGAGATCCGATGAACTCGAACTGGGTGCTGAAGGGGAAAGTAGGTGATCATACCAATAAATGGGCGATCGACGGGTCAGTATTCAAGCACAAAAATCAGCTGTATATGGTTTGGGCTGGATGGGAAGGCGATGTGAATCATACGCAGGAGATCTATATCGCCAAGATGAAAAACCCCTGGACAATAAAGGGCAAACGGGTGAAGATTTCCACTCCGCTTTATGAATGGGAAAAGCACGGAGATCTGAATGATCCGGAAAATCCACCGCATGTGAACGTTAACGAGGGACCTCAGATTCTGAAAAATCCCGAGGGAAAGACCTTCCTGATCTATTCTGCAAGCGGCTGCTGGACTGATTTCTACGCTTTGGGTATGTTAACCCTTCAGGGGCGCAAGCTCATGAAGGCGTCCTCATGGAAAAAGAATCCCGTGCCGGTATTCAAGCAGTCGCCCGAAAATAAAGTGTATGCTCCGGGTCACAACTCATTCTTTAAATCGCCCGACGGTACCGAAGACTGGATCTTATATCATGCCAATTCCGAGCCGGGGCAGGGCTGCGGTATACACCGTTCTCCGAGGGCTCAGAAGTTCGGCTGGAATGCTGATGGTACTCCCAATTTTGGACAGCCGGTAAAAGAGGGTGAAGTGCTGAAAAGCCCTTCAGAAAACCCAAGTAAATAACTTAATCTCAAAAAATGAAAATGTTCAGGTATAAATTACTCCTTGTATTCTTCATACTCGCTACAGGGACGGTAGATGCGCAAAAAAGTCCGGCAAAAGCCGCTGGTGGTAAAGTTTGGACCATCGAGAAAGCCAATCAATGGTATGCGCAACACAAATGGATCACCGGCGCAAACTTTCTGCCAAGTACCGCCATCAACCAGCTGGAGATGTGGCAGGCAGAATCGTTTGATCCTACAACTATAGACCGGGAGCTGGGCTGGGCTGAGAAAATCGGCTTCAACACCATGAGGGTCTATCTGCACAGCCTGGCCTGGGAGCAAGATCAGAAAGGTTTTAAGCAGCGCATGGATCAATATCTCGAAATTGCCGATAAGCACAAGATCAAAACCATCTTTGTGTTTTTTGACGATTGCTGGAATAAGCAGGGATTCAGGGGCAAGCAGCCGGCCCCTAAGCCGGGAATACACAACTCCGGATGGGTGCAGGACCCCGGCGATCCTGCATCTAAGGACCCAAAGAATTTCCCCGCACTGGAGAAATATGTGAAGGACGTGATGACGCATTTTGCAAAAGACCAGCGCATTTTGCTCTGGGATCTTTATAATGAGCCAGGAAATTCAGGCAAACTGACTACCTCTCTTCCTCTGTTGAAAAGTGTATTTAGCTGGGCACGCGACGTCAACCCGACTCAGCCGGTAAGTGCAGGCTTATGGGCCTGGGATTTTGAGGAGCTGAATGCATTTCAGGCGCTAAACTCTGATGTGATTACCTATCACGACTATGAAGAGCCTGCCTGGCATCAGCGGGTACTGGACCTTCTAAAGTCGCATGGACGGCCCATGATCTGTACGGAGTATATGGCGCGGACACGCAACAGCAGGTTTGCTAACATTATGCCTATGCTGAAGAAAGAAAACATTGGCGCGATCAACTGGGGGTTTGTAGCCGGAAAGTCGAACACCATCTATGCCTGGGATACTCCTTTGCCTGATGGATCACAGCCCTTGGAATGGTTTCATGATATCTTCAAGCCGGATGGCACACCATATCGTCAGGACGAGGTTGATATTATACGGAAGTTGAACGAGGAGTAAAAAATTCAGTATCTTGAATAACCAAATCTAACAGATGATCAGACTATCAAGCAGGGCTACGGCCCTGTTTTTGCTTTGTTACTTCGCCTTCGCAAATGGATTGAAAGCACAGAAGATCCATTTTAGGAACTATACTGTAGCAGACGGCCTGTGCTCCAATACCATCTGGGATGTCGAGCAGGACGAGCAGGGTTATATGTGGTTTGGTACCAAGTACGGTCTGAATCGGTTTGACGGTTATCAATTCAAGTCCTACCAGCACCATAAAGATGATCCTGAATCGATAGGGAACAACTTCATACGCAAGATATTCAAGTACGATGCTAGAACCTTTTGGATCGGGACGGATGCCGGGATCTATATATTCAATCTGGAGACTCAGAAGTTCAGGCTCTTTGAGCCTCTTGGCAGGATCTTTATCAATGACATTGCCCGTATGGGGAACGGAGATATCTGGATCGCGACGAAAGAGAAGGGTGCATACCGTTACCACCAGCAGTCGCCCAAACTGCAGCAGTTTACATCATCAAGCAGCTCTTTTCCGCGCTTATCATCTAACGAGATATCGAAGATTGTTGAAGATGAGGAGGGTAATATCTGGCTGGGAACTTACGGGAAGGGCCTGGATGTGCTGGAAAAGGGGAGTGGCAAGATCCGCAGGTACCGGGCAGACGGGAAGAAAGGCAGCCTTTCTCATGATGCGGTCATTGATCTTTATAAGGATCTGGATGGCAGGATCTGGGTGGGGACGATGTCAGGGGGACTAAATCTGTTTAACAGCCATTCGGAATCGTTTACGGTGTTCAGGAAGTCGGGTACGAATTCCATCAGCGATAATATTGTCAGAGGAATCTTTCAGCCGAAGCGAGGAGTTTTGTATCTGGCTACAGAAAAGGGGCTCAATGTTCTCGATATTTCCACCGGCCGGTTTACGTCTTACCAGCATAGGAGCAATGATCCCTACAGCATTAGTGATGATGCGGTTTATACCATCTTTAAGGACAAAAAAGGAGGAATCTGGTCGGGTACCTTTTTTGGTGGTCTGAATTACCACAACGAGAATGTGCCTGCGTTCGAATACTATTATTCATCCGGAGGGAGGAACTCACTTTCGGGGAATGCGGTAAGTGCCTTTCTTGAAGATGACGAAAATCGGTTTTGGGTAGGTACTGAAGATGGGGGACTGAATTATTTTGACGCGATTAGCAAGACTTTTCTTCATTATCCTTTCCGGGCAGGGCAGGATACCTTATCGTACCACAATATTCATGCGCTGTACAAAGACCGTAGCAGTAATATCTGGATCGGCATGTACACGGGTGGCCTCAATATCTACAACCCGCGTACTGGGAAAGTCAGGCGCTACACCAACCAACCCGCCGACCGCACATCCTTGAGCGACAACAGTGTTTATTCCATTGATGAGGACCGGCAGGGGCGTATCTGGGTATCGACGATATCTGGGCTTAACCTATACCATCCGCAGCAGGACCGGTTTATCCGGATCAGGGGAGGAAATCTGGATAAGATGTGTATATACCAGGTTTGCCAGGATGCAGAGAAGGATTTGCTTTGGATAGCTACATACGACAACGGGCTTCTCAGTCTGGATCCCCGTACCAGGCATATTGAACGGTATTCCTACACGGGTAAGGCAGGCTCGATCAGCAGCAATAAGGTGATTAGCTTGTTTGATGACCGGAAAGGAAATATCTGGGTCGGTACGGACGGCGGGGGATTGAACCTCTTCAATAAGAAAACCCGGAAGTTCGAGGTGTATGGAGACGAATACGGGATGAAGAGTGCCGTCATCTTTGGAATCATTGAGGATAAGAAGGGGAAGCTCTGGCTATCGACCAATAACGGGATATATGAGTTTGATCCGCGTAACAAAGAGGTACGGAATTATGGAAAGTGGGACAATCTGCAAAGCCAGCAGTACAATTACAAGTCATATTACAAGAGTTCATCGGGGAAATTGTACTTCGGAGGTATAAAGGGCTTTAATGCTTTTTATCCTGACAGCATCAAGCGAGCCAAGGAAGCTGTGGTGATTGCGTTTACAAACTTCCAGTTGTTCAATAAAGACGTTGACGTTCGCCAGAAGGACAGTCCGCTGGAGCAGGCGATCAACTATACCAAAAAGATCCGGCTCCGGCATGATCAGTCCGTTATCAGTTTCGAGTATGCCGCCCTACAATATCTGGCGCCCGACAAGGCGCGTTACGCGTACAAGATGGAGGGATTCGATAAAGACTGGAACTATGTAGGTCAGCAGAGGAAGGCTACCTATACGAATCTGCCGCCGGGGGACTATATTTTTAAAGTTGCCGAGGCAGGAGATGGTGAGATTAACGAGGATGGAATGAGCAGCATTCAGGTGACGATAGCGCCTCCTTTTTATAAGACCACTCTGGCTTATATCCTCTATGTGATTTTCGCGATGGCGATATTGTATGTGGTACGCCGCTACAGCATCCTGCGTGCTAAACGGAATAATGAGAGGAAGCTAGAACGCCTGAAAGCAAAAAGCGAGCAGGAATTTTATAAACAGAAGATTGAGTTCTTTACGGCCATGGCACATGAGATCAGGACGCCCTTATCGCTTATCATCGCGCCTCTGGAGCGACTGATGAACTTTGGTGAGAAGAATACCGACACGGCAGCCCAACTGAAGATCATGGAGGAAAATTCAGACCGCCTATTGAACCTGGTTAACCAGTTGCTGGACTTCAGGAGGATCGAAAGCGATGTGTATGAGATTCATACCGAAAAGCTAGAACTCGTATCCTTCGTAAGCACATTACACAAGCGGTTTAGTGCTATTCCCTATCAGAACACCACTGAATTTGTGCTGAAGACCGCCTTGAAGAAGCTGGACCTTTATGCAGATACAGAAGCATTGACAAAAATCCTGAGCAATTTGCTGATCAATGCATTCAAGTTCACGAGGAGCAGGGTGGAGATGAGGATCAATCCTCTCGAGAAGGACAATTCCGGTAACGAATACGTTTCCATAAGCGTTGAAGATGACGGTATAGGCATTCCGCAGAACCAGCTGGATAGTATTTTTACCAAGTTTTTCAAGGTGACTTCCGAGAATCATCATTACAGCAACCTGGGCGGCTCGGGTATCGGCCTTGCCCTGGCGAAGTCGCTTGCCGAAAAGCATGGTGGAGAGCTGCTGGTGGAGAGCCATTCGGGTGTGCGTACCATTTTTACCGTCCGCATTCCGCTGGTAAGCAACAAGAAAGAAGCAGAGGACCTATTTTCAGGGGTTGAGAGTGATGAACTGACCGGGAATGATAAGCCTATGGTTTTGATCGTAGAGGACGATCAGGCACTCCGCTCTTTTATTTCAGAAAGCCTGCTAAACGAGGGGTACCATCCCATTAAGGCCCAAAATGGGAAAGAGGGTCTTGAGCAACTTCAGAAGCATTCGCCGGATATTGTGATATCGGATGTGATGATGCCGGAGATGGATGGCTTCGAACTTTGCAGGAAAATCAAGACAGATATTAATTACAGTCATATACCGGTGATCCTCCTTACCGCGAAGACGAATACGGAGGCAGAGATCGAAGGCCTGGAGAATGGTGCAGATGCTTACATTTCGAAGCCTTTTAAGTGGAAGCAGGTGTCGCTTATCACGAAGAATCTGCTAGACCTGCAATTGAGCGTCAGACAAAAGTTTGCGCAGCAGCCCCTTGATGAGACACAGACACTCATCGCAGAGAGCCGCGACAAGAAATTCATGAGCAGCCTGATCAGTTCTATCGAGACACATATGTCGGACACCCAATTTTCAGTTGAAGAGCTCGGCAAGGAACTTGGTCTCAGCCGTTCGAGCCTGTATAAAAAAGTGAAATCGCTGACCGGGTATGTACCTAATGAATTCATCCGTCTGATCAGGTTAAAATATGCGGCAAAGCTCCTGTCCACCCATGAATATACCATATCAGAAGTGGGATATATGGCTGGCTTCAACTCGCATTCGTATTTCTCCAAATGCTTTTACCAGCAGTTTAAAGAGACGCCGAGCGAGTTTGCTGAAAAGCACAGAAAGAAAGTGGAGACGGACTAAGTCCCTTTATTGATTGAGCCAGTCCTTGAAAGATTCGGAACGCTCCTCGCTTACGACCACTTCGATATCACCGGGCCTGGGGGCAAGGATGATGCGGATACGGTTGCGGGATAGGCGGTACATTTCTTTGATAGCTGTAATGTGGATAATGAACTTGCGGTTGATCCGGTAGAAGTCCTTTCCATCGAGCTTAGGCTCCAGACTGCTGATAGTTTCTTCAACGATGTATTGCTTATCGTCGTGTGTGACAAGGAACAAATGTTTGTCGTCTGCCATGAAGTAGGCGATATCCTCTGTCGACACTGTCTTGATCAGCCGGCCCACTTTTACCATGAAGCGGTTCCTGAACCCACGTATAGGTTCAACTGCTAGGGAAGAGGCCTGAGTCGGAGAGTCGCGGGCCACCTGCAGACTTTCCAGCTTGGAGAGCGCGGCGCGGACATCTTCCTTATCGAAGGGTTTAAGCAAGTAGTCGATCCCCTGGTTCTTGAAGGCTTTAAGCGTGTACTGATCATACGCTGTCGTATAGATGACCGGGCTGCTGATGCTGACCTGGTCGAAAATGGCGAAGCTTTCACCATCTCCCAGGTGGATATCCATAAAGATCAGATCCGCCCGGTTCTGTTGCAGCCATTTTACGGCGGACTCCACCGTTCCGAGAACAGGCAGAACCCGTATGTTTGGGTCGATGGTTTTTAGCATGCCTGCCAGGGTATCAGCAGCAAGTTCCTCATCTTCAATAATCAATACCGTCATGCCAGATAGATGTATAAACAGCACAAATATAAAAAATCCCCGTCAGGTATGCCTGAGGGGGATTTCGGTATTGAATGATGCTTATCGAAGGTTGGGATTCCCGGCGACTGCAGAGCGCGGGAACCGAAGTGTGTACCTCGGATCGTTGTTCTGCAAGGTGTATGTTTCGCCATCCACCTGGTGCGTGAGCGCTGGCTGTCCGTATCTGCGCAGGTCATACCAGCGGTGTCCTTCAAGAGCAAGTTCTCTTTCTCTTTCGGCGATAATCTCCTGCATAAGGGCTGAATCATTTAAGCCGCTGATGCGTGTTGCTTCCGTGTTGTAATAGGCAGGCTTAAGGCGCTTCGATTTTAGTGCCAAAAGACTTTGTAGTGCCAGAGGCTTGTTGCCCGTCTGCAGCGCGGCTTCTGCCTGGATCAGGTAGAGCTCACCATTGCGGAAAGAGATTTTCAGCTCGTCAGACTGGCCCTTTGCCGACTTGTAGTTGCGGCCGGAGCGGCTGAAATACATCGGAAAACGCAGGTCGTTTTCACTGTTGTATATGCCGGTCAGATGACTGGAAATATAAGACGATGTAGTCAGAATTACATTAAAGGTATTCTCCAGGGACATGACGTTTTCAACCGACTTATAGTGATTTGGCAACAGACTGGAAGCCGAGTTGAGATCTTCCAGCTTGTTGTTTATTTTAAGTGCTCTCTCGCTTGCTTTCAAAGCTGCGTTCCAGTCGCCTTTATATTCGTAGACTCTTGCCTCCAGTGCGTTTGCTGCATGGATGCTGAAGCGATAATTGCTTCCGGCAGGAAAACGCTCTACATTCAGGTGTTTCTGGCCTTCTTCGATATCTGACAGGATTTGTGCGTAGACTTCTTCAACTGAAGCAGGAGCATATTTTTGTTCCAGGTCCATCTTTAGGGAAAGGGGAACTCCACGGTCTGTTGCTGCAGTATTCTTATCATAGGGTTTGGCAAACATGTTCAGGAGCTCAAAATGACAATAGGCTCTTAACAGATAGGCTTCACCTTTCATCTGCGCTGTTTCTGCACTCTGACCTGCTCTGTTTTCCACTTCCGAAATAACTTCATTGGCGTAGAAGATGGTCGTGTAGAAGCTCTGGTAGGGGAATTCCATGGTCACAGCATCCGGATTATTATCATTCCATTTGTGGATATCACGAAGGCTGGAGTAATCATAGCTGTATTCATCAAGCAGCACTTCGTCTGTTCTGACGGAAAGCAGCGACTTGTGTTGTGGAAAACCTTTGTATGCGGTTGTTAATAAAGCTCTGAAGTCAGAGGCGGTAGTCGGGATCACCCTCCCGGTCGGTTCAATGTCGAGGTATTTATCGCAGCTGCTCAGGGTAATTACCGTGAGCAGAAGCATATATATTGAAGTTCTTTTTATCATCGTTGTGCTGTTAGAATGTTGCGTTCAAACCAATAGAGACTGTCTTGGAAATGGGCTGGGTGTAAATGCTTCCGTACGTTTCCGGGTCAAAAAAGCCTTTGTAGTCTGTGCCGAATACGAAGAGATTTCTTCCTTCCACACTGAACCGTAAGGTATTTGCTTTGATCTTACTTGAAAAGGCGCGTGGCAGGGTATACCCTAAGCGGATACTGTTGATCCTCACGTAACTGATCTCCTTAGTGAAAAGATCGAGATTTCTGTATGAATTGATCTGGTCTCCACCGTTTAACCAGTTGTAAGCCATCCAGCGTTCGCCGCCGTCAGTATAGTTACCTATTATTTGAGGTAAGCGGGCAGAGGTGTTCTCAGGAGTCCAGGCATTCAGGACCTCCCTTGAGTAATTTTGTC
Organism: Arcticibacter sp.; assembly: GCF_053551015.1. NCBI lineage: Bacteria > Pseudomonadati > Bacteroidota > Sphingobacteriia > Sphingobacteriales > Sphingobacteriaceae > Arcticibacter > Arcticibacter sp. The sequence continues at coordinate 28,767 of NZ_JBMQOB010000002.1, forward strand.
CGCGGTCAACTGAGGCCGGGTTGTAAGGGGCTGATCCCTGCACGGTGCGCTTCAAGTTGAAGAGTGCCGACACAGAAAGATCAAAGTTTGCATACCTGAAGCGATTAATCAGACCTCCAATGTACTTAGGGTCTCCGTCTCCAGCGTAGGTAAATAAGCCCTGGTACTCTTTAGCCGTCAATGCACTCTGGCTGAGCATGCCCGGGAAGAAATCAGCGTAAGGATCATACAGCTTGTAAAATGTTTCCAGGGAAACGGCTTCGCCATTTTGTTGAACAAACTTCGGCAAACCGTTTTCGTCCAGTCCCGCCGTCTTGATCGTAAATACTGCATTCACAGGGTAGCCTTCACGGGAGGGTGTGTATTGATTGTCTCTTACTTTTTCGCGGAGAACTTTACTCCTGTTGTTGGCCAGGTTAAGGTCTGTTGACCAATTGAACTTATCTGTGCTGATATTGCGCGTTGAAATGCTTAACTCAAGACCTTTGTTGTTTACCCGTGCGAAGTTAGATTGTGTGAATTCAAATCCGGTTTCCAGTGGAAGTTCTTCTGTGCCGATAAGGTCTCTTCCGTTCCTGTTGTAGTAATCGAGGGTTATCTGAACTGTATTATTGAACAGGCCAAGGTCTAAGCCGGCATTAAAGGTACTTGTTTTTTCCCAGCGCAGTTTATCATTCGGAGGGCTGGTGACACTGATAATGGTCTCGTTGCCACCCGGCAGGATGGTGGTTCTGTCATATGCACCAACAATAAAGGGTGAGGTGTTCTTGTCGATATTACCCTGGATTCCGTACGAGCTGCGTAGTCTGAGGACAGATAACCAGGAAGCGTCTTTCAGGAATGCTTCTTCTTTGGCATTCCATGCACCGGAAAAGGAATAGATCGGGAGATACCTGTATTTCGGATCGACACCAAAAAGATCTGAGCCGTCGTAGCGGATGCTACCATAAGCCGTGTAGCGTCTGTCGTAGGTGTACGATAAGGTAGCAAAGAAAGATGCAAACGCATTTTCGATTTCTGTCTTCTGATAGCCCCGGTATCTCGGATCAGTCGCAAAATCGGCATTTGGAAACACAATGTTTTGGTTCGTTAAAGTCCTTTCGTCGAAACCAAAGCCCTTGGTCATGATATCGTCTTTGTTATTCCGTCTGAGCTCCGTTCCGGCAAGTGCTTCAATCTCGTGTTTCTCAGCCAGGATTTTGGAGTATTCCAGGATGGTTTTCCAGTTATACTGAAAGAAAGACGTCTGCTGGTTCTGAATGATTCCTCCCTGTGGCAGGAAGTACTGGTACTGCTTCGCTGCGGAGTTGTAATAGCGGCTATCTTCTCTAAACTTTCGGCCGTAGTAAGAATCCGGAGATCCAAACTTTTCGATCGCAATCTCCTCGACCTGGATGCCGAGCTCTGAGCGGAGCTTCAGATCGTTAAGGATCTTATAGTTCAGGTCCACGAGTCCTTTCAGGCTCTTGTTATTAAGGGTGTAGCGAGTGTTCTCTCTCTCTTCAACCATATTGAAGGGGATGTACACGTCACCAGAAAGATTGCTTGTTCCGAAAATGTCGAGGTCATACTCGTAACCGCCTGAAGCGTTTCTGACCGGTTGATAAGGGTTTACGTCCCGTGAATATTGCGCCGGGTTTGTAAATGCCGACGTTTCTGTCAGATAGCTTTTTCTGTTTGACTGCGAGCCGAATAGCGCGGCGCCTAAAGTCAGCTTTGAAGACAACTTGTAATCTGTCTTCAAAGTAACGTTGTATCGTTCAAGACCTGTGCCCTTTGTAGCACCTTTCTCGTTGTAATATCCGGAAGAAAGGTAATAGGTCGCCTGGTCGTTACCGCCCGAGAAGCTCAGCCCGTATTGCTGGTTAACAGAAGTCTGATACAGTTCGTTTCCCCAGTTGGTACTGTTAGCACGCAGATCATTGATCGCCTGCTGAGTTGCGGGACTTAAAGCTGCGAAGCCATTGTTCTGAAATTTGTTCCACTCATTATTCCGGTTGAGGATACGGGCGACTGATCCTTGATTTTGACGATACTCGAGGTCTGTGCGCGCTGCGAGGCCAAGCTCGAAGTCCACCTTCTCGCTTGAGTTCATCAGATTCAGCTTGCTGATGTCGGGGCGGCCGGTAATGAATGTATTGGCATTGAAGTTCACGACAACCGGACCTTGTTTTCCCTTTTTGGTCGTCACGACGATTACCCCATTCGCTGCGCGAGCGCCATAGATGGCCGTGGCGGCAGCATCTTTCAGGATGGTAATGTCTGCGATGTCGTCCGGATTTATTCCTGCAATAGGCAGATTTCGCAATTCGTCAATATTGTCCTTATCATAGACGTTAGGCATGTTGGTTCCTTCAAGCGGAATCCCGTCAAGCACCCACAGCGGATCCTGTGATCCATTCAGGGATGCTGTTCCGCGGATGCGGATCTTTGGAGCTGCAGAGGGGCCACCGCTTATGGTGCTTACTGCAACACCGGCAACCTGTCCCTCCAGCATCTGATCGATACCGGAAACACCTGCCTGACGGATCTTTTCGTATTCGACGACCGATACAGCTGTGGTGTTCTTTCTTTTTGATATGGTGGTGTAACCGTTTACAGTAACTTCCTGAAGCGCGTTATCATTGCTGCTGAGTTCAACTCTTAGGTTGTTCTTGTTTTTGATGCTCACAAGGACCGAGTTAAACCCAAGAAAGCTGACACGAAGGTTTTGGGTGCCTTCAGGTACCGTCAGCGTAAATTTACCTTCGACGTTAGTAGTCGTTCCGATAGCGGAATTCTGGATGAGACCCGGAGTACCTGTTTCTTCGCCGATGCTGGATTTGTCGACATAGACGGAGGCTCCCGGCAGGGGCAGTCCTTCAGCGTCCACAACAAAACCGCTTACGGTGCGTTGGTTCTGGCTGTAGCCCGGGAGGGAAAAGCTCAGCAGAACGGATAATAAAAGTAGAAATCTATTCATTATGTGTGTGTATGGATTAAAAGTTCTTCGTTAATTGCAAGCTCTGGCGGATCCGCAGGATAAGATCCTGGTAGTGATTCGCTGTCGCTTCGTGAGAGGATTTCTTATTTTTCCCGAGGATCGAAAGGACGCGCAGCAATTCTCCGCGTTTAGTGCTGGATATTGCCGATGTACGGCTCATGGAGCTCACATGGATGTTACGAAGGCTATTCTCCGCGCTTTCGTGCTCGTCTTCCCCGATTCCGAGGTTACATGTGTGTGGGAGCATAGTCGACTCGCCGCCCGCCTGCAATCCTTTTTTCGTCACTTTCTCCAGCATTTTATCTGTGCTTACGAGAAGTGCATCAATATAGTTTTGTTGCAATGTTCTTTCTTCAATGCTTAGTGCTTTACCCTTCATGGTCGGCCTGAATATATCCTGCCGGATATCTCTGAATAGTTCAGCAACTGTATAGACATTTTTTTCACCCTTAATGACTTCCATCTCCAGCATTCTTAAGAGGCGTTCATCGCTAAAGAGGCTGTAGATCAGACCGTATTGATATTCGCGCTGCATGTTGTAAGGACCATATTCAAAAGGACCCAGAGGAGTGTCTTTTACGGGGAATGTTTTTTTCAGAAGTTCAGCATCAAACAGCCATGAAGGCATATGGAGGACTTCCTCTTTGATGTAATTAACAGCATTTCGCTGCTTCTCCTTTGGCACGGGAGTATAGGCGTCTTTGCCATCGCCCTTAACGGGGTTCTCCAGGTAATAACCTCCTACGTTGGAAATAACATGCTCAGCATAGGTTTGCCATTGCGACAAAGCAGCCATGTACAACTTGCCTGTCTGGTAGAAATCTTCATCATTGGAAGCGGACCAGCTGATCAACTGCGGAATGGCTCTCTTCAGATTCGCTAATCCGAAGCGGCTTGCCTTTACTGCATCATCACCAAGGTCTTCCGACTGGGAGCGCGGATCAATAATATTGGTCGTGGATTGCTGCTCGCCGAAGTGGTAAAGTGGATCATGCTGGTGTTTTCTGATCCAGTTATGCAATACGGGAAGTTCCTCCCGGGGGCCGGAAGTATCTAACCAGCGGTATCCCCATTCAATGGCGTATTTGTCGTACATGCCAATCTGCGGCGTAATATTCGTTACATTATCCCCAGGCTGGGCCACGTAGTTGAAGCGTGCGTAATCCATAATAGACGAAGCGGTTCCTCCCATACGGTTGGTGAAGCTTGCCGATCTGAGTGAGTCGACCGGAAAGGATGTAGATGCGCTCATGTTATGTTTCAGTCCGAGCGTATGCCCTATTTCATGCGAAGAAGCGAAGCGGATGGCATTACCCATGCGAGCGTCTGAGAGGTTATTGCCCCGGGCACCTGTATCGATTACGCCGGTTTGTATCCTCATCCAGTATTGGAGGGAAGTCATTACGTTATGCCACCAGATTACATCCGCTTCCAGGATTTCGCCGGTACGCGGGTCGACCACAGAAGGACCCATGGCGTTTGATTTGGGAGAAGCAGCATAGGTGATTTCAGAAAAACGTACATCATCTCCATCATAGTCGGTTGTATCCGTTACTTCTCTGGCCTGGATGGCGTTCTTGAAGCCGGCCTGCTCGAAAGCTTTCTGCCAGTCTGTTACACCATCTTTAATATAGCTTCTCCATACCGGAGGAGTGGAAGGATCAATATAATAGATAATAGGCTTGGCAGGTTCTACCAATTCTCCACGGAGATAGCGTGCGCGATCTTCAGGCTTTGGTTCCAGTCGCCAGCGGGTGATCAGATCCCGCTTTTCCATCTTGTGCTGCGTATCGGAAAAGTACCAGCGGGGAACGCTGAAAAAGCCTACGCGCTTATCTGCGAACCGTGGCTGCAGCGGTTTTTCAGGCAGCAGAACCAGGTTGGTTGTTACGGTGACGCTTACAGGAATGCTGCTTTGTCCTTCCGTAACCCGGGTACTGAGCAGTGCACGCACCACGATATTCTCCGGAAAGGTTTTGATGCGTTCGATACCTGACAGGGATGTTTTCGGCGATGTTCCGAGACCGATATCAGTAAAGACATCATTAAAGCTCTTGTCTGTACCGTCGAACACCCGGTTCATTTTGATGACGACAGCACTTGAATCAGGGGAGTATGCTTCTATTTTGAATGACTCGATCACAGACCCGGTAAAGTTGTCGCGAACCGAACGGGTGATCGCATCATTGGGGGCCGATTCTACCTGGGGCACGATGGTGCTTACCCAAATGGTTTTAGCCAGAGTGTTCCTGGTGAAGCGGATGACTTTATTGTCGAAGTTCATCCCTTTGTTCAATCCCGACTCGTTAAGCGCCAGAGGGACGGTTGATATTTTATTCACCACAAGGAAATCTTTATCGAGCAGCACAAGTGGGATTTCGAAGTAGTAGTCGGTGTCGATCTGGTGAACCTTGAAGAGGCCTTCAGATGTTTTCGCTTTCTTTAAAAGCTCAGCGTAATTCTTGAGACCCTTGCTGCCTGTACTGTCGGCCTTGCTATCCTTTGCTTCCCCCGATGAAGATTTTGTGTTCTTTGTTTTGGGGGATTTCTTTGATGTTTGCGCAAATCCCTGTGTATTATATGATAATAAAAAAAGGGCAATGAGTATTGTCTTGGCGACTTTCTTATCCAAAATCATACTCCAAAATCATGCTTAATACGCGTTTTTGGAAACCTTCAGGAATGAAGTCGCAGTTTTAGGGAGTGAAACCGCTTATTTATGGAGTGGGTATATCCTTGCTGTTGATGAAGGGCAGGAAGCAAACGAAGGTATCACCGGTAAGTTCGTACTGAAAACCAGACACTCCGAAAAACGCGAAGGTCTTCTGGAGGTATTTCAGTCCGTGCTTCCCGGAAGCTCTTTGATCCTGACGAAGTTGCAGGTTGTTTGTCACCATGATACCATTATCGAGGCTTTCTATACGGATATGAAGCGGACTCGCTTTTGAAACGATATTGTGTTTCACTGCGTTCTCAAGAAGTATCTGGATGCTCATGAATGGCAGTAAGGCGTTTTGATGTTCATCCCGGATCTCCGTTGCCAGCGGAAGCAAGGATGATCCGAAGCGGATCTGCAGCAGGAAGAAGTATTCCGTGGCAAAGCGCATCTCCTGAGAGAGCTTAGCAAGGCCGCTTTCCGGAGGGTCTAATACATAGCGGTACACGCGCGAGAGCTTTACTACAAATGATTTGGCCAGTTCGGGCTTTTCTTCGATGAGCGCGTTCACGGAAGTCAGGGAGTTAAACAGGAAATGAGGATCGACCTTCTCTTTAAGTTTATCGAGCTGGAGGAGAGCGTTCTCTGTTTTCTGCCTTTCGGTGGTGAGCATTAATGCCTGCTTTTCAAGGGAAAGGCGTTGTTTTGTCATTTCTGCTTCTTGCCGTAGCATGAACTCTTTCTGCCATTTGGCCTGTGCTAAAGCGATCAGGAGGAGGATGATCAAGGCGCTGGCGACGAAGATAAGCATGGCATAGCGTTCAATAGCCTGGGTGTCTTCAATAACCACGAACAGGGGCGTGTCGACTACCATCGTCCAGTTCATAGAGCCGACACGGAATGGTGTATAATACCGAATAACCGGAACTTGCAGAAAGCTTGAGTATATGGTCTCGTAGCTGCTCAGGCTGTCGGCTAAACGGACTTCCCCGCTTAGCCTCATCAGAGAATCGGGTACCCTTGTACCGACGAGTTCTTCTTCCGGATTGCTGATGTAATAGCCACTGCTGTCGATGATCGTGGCTGTTGCCCTGCCTTTTTCGTTTACATTCCAGAGGTGCTTTTGAAGGTCTGTAAGGTTTATGTCTATTCCGAAGAATATCGTACCTGAGCCCTGAAAGTGGTATGCAGATGGTTCAATCCAGTGGAGGCTGCCGGCGATTCTAACGAGAGAACCATTTGGATCTTTACTTTTCTTATTCCTGGCCTGAGTTAAAACCCAGGCCCTTAGATCCGGATGTGCCGGTTTGATCCCCTGGGTTGCTTTATCAATCGATTTGACCAGGGTGTCCCGATCCTTGATCTCTACATACCAAGCATCGCCAATGGCTGCACCGCCTGTCAGTAACTTGGTAAGACCGGGAAGTATCTGGTCAGTGCTTGCAATTCCTCTGGTCTGTATGGCAAGTTCTTCGGCCGTGTACAATCCTTTGAGAATGCTGTTGAACTCTTCACGAAGAGCCAATGATTTTAATTGAAAAGTCTGGGAGCCAATGTCTTTGCTGATCTGTTCTGTTCGCGCATTGAATTTTCCTCTAAGTACGGTAGCTATGCCCGTGAAAACAAGCAAAACAAATGCGCTGATGGCAATGAAATATTTTGAGCCATAAATGCCAGACTTCATCGCGCAAAGATAGCTAAACTGTGTTGTAGAGAAATAGATTAGAACGCTTCATTTAATCCGAGGAAGAGTCCCCGTTTACCATACCGGCCGAAAGCGTAGTCGATACACAGATTGGTACGTGTTGCTTTGTTGAAGAGCACACGGAGTCCGCCGCCGCCGCCCGGCTGCCATTTGTCGAACAACTTTGTGCCCAGATCATCACTGGCTGACTGGATGTTGAAGAAGGTGACGCCACTCAGGAATTTGTTTTTCGTAATGGGAAAACGATATTCCACTTCGGAGCTAAAGTACTTGGGCCCTTTGAAATAAGCGATTGTATAGCCTCTGCCACTGCGTCCGCTCGGGTCTTTACCTGTTCCCGGAAGTTCCAGGTAGGGGAGCTTTCCGCTGAGCACGTAAGAACCGAAGTTCCAGAAGGCGATAACGTGTTCCGGGTTCCGGCGAGAGAGGCTCCAATATTTCCTGAAGTCTGATGTTAATTGAAGAGCATTCCTGGAGCTGCCCATCCAGCTCTGATTGGCGCGAATACCGAGGTCGGCATGGATGCCTTTGTAGGCACGGTTCTGATTATCCCTCGTCGTATACTGGGCGTTAAACAGCAGTCCGTTGGATGTGTAGCCATCCCTTTTGAATCCGTAACGGTCACTATAGATGTTGTAAGGAGTCAGTTCATTGCTGGTGTTCTTGTCTATTACATTTCTCCGGATATCGAAGGACACACCCGCACCGAGAAAGAACCCTTTGAACAGTTGTTTATAGACCTTTTCCCGGAAGTTGTAGAATTCAGCATGAAGAACATAGCCCGTACGTCCGGGATTGGATAGGATTTCATCCAGTTCGGTTGATCCTGCAGCGGTACCTATCCCCAGTCCAAAGTCAGGGGTCACCGTTTTCGCTGCAATCAGGCTACCCTGAAGATTCCATTTATTTCCGGATGTGAAGACGTTGTGGCTGATGTAAAAATAGAGGATCCCCTTCGTCGTTGCAGATGCGGAGGTGGCCGCTACGGACATTAAAGTAGATTTCTCTTTGCCGAGTACCTTCCCGGCAACGGCCTTTATTCCGATCTGTGCTCCGATACTTGGATTGTATGCCACATTGGGCATCATGGTGATACCTGATTTTTCGCTGGCTGGCTTGGCGGGTCTGCCCGGACGGAAAACGTCGCGAATCAGGTCGCCTACATCATAATGGGAAGAGTAGGCAGGGATCACCGGTGTGGACACAGCGTTGAGCGAATCAGCCTTCAACGAGTCGACCGGCGGATTTATCTGAGCGTGTACACGGCTAGTCAGACCAACAGCCAGCAGGGCTGCCGCAAAGAAGATGCTGAAGTTTCCCATGGTAGAAGATAACCACATGCATTCTTAAATGTTTGGAGCAAGCCAGGTCGGCCTTTAGAGGCTTCCCAGCTCGTAAGCGGTCTCGTTCTTCGCTTCAGACATGACAAACAAGCTTTGCAAGGTCCCGATGTTGGGGAGTTTGGACAGTTTACCCATCAAAAATTCGTGGTAGGCATCCATGTCTTTGAGCGCGATCTTAAGAATGAAGTCGAAAGCTCCGGTCATGTGGTAGCACTCCATTACCTCAGAGAATTTGATCACTTCCGTTTCAAAGGAGCTGAGGATTTCCTGTGAATGCTCCTTCAGCTGGACATGAGTGAAAGCGATCAGGTTTTTATCAATCATCCGCCGATCTACGATGGCCACGTATCGTTTTATATAGCCCTTTTCTTCGAGGCGCCTGACCCGTTCGAAGACTGGAGTGTGTGATCTTTTCAGTTCAAGAGCCAGCTGTTTGATCGTCATTCTTGCATCCTTTTGCAACAGCTCCAATATTTTGATATCCGTCGGGTCGAGGTTCATAAAGAGATTAAAATTCTGCTATGTGTGTTGTGTGGCGGTAAATCTCAGCATAATTGATCTATTTCAGGCCGGACGATAGGATAATTTTCTGATTAAAATGGTACTTATAGGATTAAATGCTGGTAATTATGAGTTTTGCATTGATTTTGATATCCGAACAATTGTATGGCGCGGATGTTAACACAATAGATTCATGAACAAAACAGGGAAAATATTAGTGATTGGTGCATGTGGTCAGATCGGAAGCGAGCTGACCCAGGCACTTCGCGAGCAGTATGGGAATGATCAGGTCATCGCCGGCGACCGCTTAAGTGCCGAAAGCAATACGGGGCCGGGGCGTCCTTACGTTCAGCTGGATGTTCTGGACAAAGATCATCTTTCCCGCCTTGTGAAGGAGGAGGGTGTCACTCAGATTTACCACCTGGCAGCCGTGCTATCGGCTACAGGTGAGAAGAATCCTCAGCTGGCCTGGCAGATCAATATGCAGGGTTTGCTTAACGTGCTCGATATCGGGGTGGAGGGGCGTTTGGAGAAGGTTTTCTGGCCAAGCAGTATCGCTGTGTTCGGTCCTGATTCTCCTAAAAAAGATTGTCCGCAGCAGACGGTCACTGAACCGACAACGGTATATGGAATCAGTAAGTGCGCCGGTGAATACTGGTGCAACTACTATCATCAAAAGTACGGTCTTGACGTGCGGAGCCTGCGTTTTCCGGGACTGATCAGCTATCTTGCTGCTCCGGGCGGGGGTACTACCGATTATGCCGTTGATATCTTCCATCAGGCAGTTGAACATGCTGAGTACACTTGCTATCTAGAGGCGGATACGCCACTTCCGATGATGTACATGAATGATGCGATCAGAGCGACCCTGGAACTGATGGATGCACATCCGGATCAACTTACTGTACGCACATCTTACAATCTTGCCGGACTTAGCTTTACACCTGCGGAAATCGCAGAAGCCATAAAGAAACGTATTCCGGAGTTCAGGATTTCATACGCACCGGATTTCCGTCAGCAGATTGCTGAGAGCTGGCCGGGAAGTATTGATGACCGTACGGCCAGGCAGGATTGGGGATGGAAGCCCCGGTTTGATCTGGAGACGATGGTTCATGAGATGTTGAAGGGAATGAAGGTTACTGTATAAAATCTTAAAGATATGTATGAAACTTTAAAGCCTGTTCTGGAAAAGGAGCTGGCCGAGATCAAAGAAGCCGGTTTATTCAAGAAAGAACGGATTATCACGACTGCCCAGGGAGCAGAGATCAGCACCACGGAGTCTTCAGAAGTGCTGAACTTTTGTGCGAATAACTACCTGGGACTTTCGTCCCATCCCAAGGTGATAGAAGCGGCGAAAAAGGCTATTGATGAACATGGCTATGGCATGTCGTCTGTACGCTTTATTTGTGGTACGCAGGATATACACAAGACGCTCGAGCAAAAGATCGCCGCCTTTTTGGGTATGGAAGATACGATCCTTTATGCTGCAGCATTTGATGCAAACGGGGGCGTATTTGAGCCTCTGTTCAATGAACAGGACGCGATCATTTCAGATGCGCTGAATCATGCATCGATCATCGATGGCGTCAGGCTTTGCAAAGCGCAGCGGTTCCGCTACGCACATAACGATATGGAAGATCTGGAGAGATGCTTGCGCGAAAGTGCGGGATGCAGACACCGGATCATTGTTACGGACGGATCGTTTTCCATGGATGGTACCATTGCTCAGCTGGACAAGATCTGTGATCTTGCAGATCAATACAAAGCGCTCGTACTCGTTGACGAAAGTCATTCTTCCGGATTTATCGGGAAGACCGGGCGAGGCACACACGAATACCGGGGAGTAATGGGCCGGGTGGATATCATCACCGGGACATTGGGCAAAGCTCTTGGAGGTGCAATGGGTGGCTTCACATCCGGAAAAACGGAAATCATTGAGATGTTGAGACAGCGCTCCCGTCCTTATCTGTTCTCGAATTCTCTGGCGCCGTCGATCGTCGGAGCGTCGATTGCCGTGCTGGATATGCTGTCTGAAACGACAGAACTTCGCGATCGTTTGGAAGAGAATACCCGTTACTTCAGAGAGCAAATGACCGCAGCCGGGTTTGATATACGCCCGGGCGAACACCCTATCGTTCCGGTCATGCTTTATGAAGCAGAACTTGCACAGGAATTTGCCAGCAGGCTGCTGTCGAAAGGCATTTACGTGATTGGATTCTTTTATCCGGTTGTGCCCAAAGGGCAAGCCCGCATCAGGGTGCAGCTATCTGCGGGACATACCCGCGAAAACCTGGAGAAAGCGGTTGCCGAATTTACGGAAGTTGGCAAGGAGCTAGGCGTATTAAAATAAAACCTCGTGTTCTGTTCAGCCCCTCTCTGCATGGAAAGGAGTTGAACAGAAATTTTTTCGTTCAGGAGGTAAGATTCCTCTACAGAGGAATTTTCTATATGATTGCCCCAATGGTTCGGTCGTGTTGAACATTTGTACTATCATTTACAACAAAAATGGCAAGTATCATATCAAATGTTAGGCTACTTTTATGTTCAGATAATATTAACCGAACACACCTGACCATTTATGAACCGTCTTTCCATTTTACTTTGCACATTTCTGACATCGTTTTTCCTGTCCGGCTTTGGACAAACCACTCTGCCTAACCCCATCCTGGCGGGATTTTACCCAGACCCGGCTATATGTAAAGTCGGTCCTGACTATTATATCGTCAACTCCACTTTTTCTTATTTTCCTGGTATTCCGGTATTGCACAGCCGGGATCTGAAAAACTGGAAGCAGATCGGTAACGTGATATCCCGTCCTTCTCAGATGGACTTCATGGGAGAGACTGTTAGCCGTGGATTATTTGCACCCGCCATCAATTATCATAACGGGCTATTTTACGTGACCTGTACAGATATCGATAACGGCGGAAACTTTGTGGTAACAGCCAAGAACCCTGCAGGTCCATGGAGTGACCCTGTGTGGATAAAGGAAGTGCATGGAATCGACCCATCGCTCTACTTTGAAGGAGAGAAAGCGTATATCATTTACAACAGTAATCCTCCGGAAAATAAGTCTTTGTACGATGGACACCGAACACTGCGGATGTACGAATTTGACCAGAAAACACTTCAGGTTAAAGGAGAAGAAATTCTGCTGGTAAATGGAGGAGTAGACATCAGCACAAAACCGGTTTGGATTGAAGGTCCGCATATCTATAAAAGAGACGGCTGGTATTACCTAATGGCTGCAGAGGGTGGAACAGCCGTGAACCACTCGGAAGTAATCCTGAGAAGTAAGGATGTTAAAGGACCCTATATCCCCTATGAAAAGAACCCAATATTAACACAACGTCACCTTGATCCTAACCGGAAAAATCCGATCACATCTACCGGGCACGCTGATTTAGTTGAGGGACCCGACGGGAATACTTACGCGATTTTCATTGCAGTGAGACCATACGAAGGAGACTACTACAATACCGGTCGCGAGACCTTTATCGCTCCGGTAAAATGGATTGACGGCTGGCCGGTTATCAATCCGGATCACGAGGAGGTTTTATATGAGTATCCTGTGAACTGGAAGGAGTACAAACATCCCGGATCATTACCGCTGAACGGAAATTTTAACTATACGATAGATTTCAAAGATACTTTGCATTCGGAATTTCTTTTTCTGCGTACGCTGGACACATCCTGGTATAGCTTAAAGAAGAAAAAAGACTATCTGACGATGAAGTTGTTGCCTGAAACAGCTATGGGTAAGGGCAATCCGGCCTTTATTGGAAGACGGCAGCAGCACCTCACCTGTGAGGCCTCTACGGAGTTAAGCTTCGCCGCCGGGAAGGAAAACGAAAAGGCAGGGATGATGATATTCCAGAATGAAACGCATTTCTACTATATCTGTAAATCGATATCCAAGGGTAAACCTGTTGTACAGTTGTTTAAAGCCGAGCGCGCGAGCAAGAGCATGGTCTTAATCAAGGAGCAAGCATTGCCAGCTTCATCAGGACCTCTGTTCCTTAAAATTTCTGCTGCAAAAGATAAATACTCTTTCTGGTTTGCGACAAAAAAGGATAAATGGAACCTGTTGCAAGGCGAATTAGACGGCAAGTATCTGAGTACACGTGTTGCAGGTGGATTCGTAGGTTCTTTATTCGCGATGTACGCGACTTCTGACGGAGCAGGCTCTGATAACACGGCCTCTTACAAGTGGTTCGGGTACAGCGGTAATGACGAGACTTTTAAAGCAAAATAAAGACAGATCATTCTTCAAACATTATTCATCCGATTTATGACTTTAAGAAAACTTGGAGCAGTAATCCGTCTTGTCCTTTTTCTGGCGCTGCCCTATCAGGCAGTCGCTCAAAAAGGAAATCTCAATTTTCTTAACATCAGTAGCAAAGAGGGACTTTCTTCCAATGTGGTGAATACTATTCTTAAGGATAGGTTTGGTTACATGTGGTTTGGTACAGATGATGGATTAAACAAGTTTGACGGGCAGAAATTTACCGTCTATCGTCATAAGGGAGGAGATTCTACCAGCATTTCGTCGAATGAAATCCTGCAACTCTATGAGGATCGTGCGGGTAACCTGTGGGTTGCTACCGGGGGCGGACTGGCTTTGTATAACCGGAAGATGGATTCATTTACCAATTACCGCGAGACGCAGCATAGGGCGATAACTGCTGTAAGCAGCGACAAAAGTGGTAATATCTGGGTAGGAGGGTATGGGGGACTGCATGTCGTTAACCCCAAGACCGGGGCCATGACGCCGTTGAAGCTAAAGAGGAAAGTTGATCAGGACGTGATTCGTTCAAGAGCGGTGATGCATCTTCACAGGGACCGTCATGACCGAATGTGGCTGGGGACGAGAAGGGGGCTGTATCTTTATCAACCCCGGGAAGGGACCCTGGTGCAGTACCTGCACACAAGCGACCCGACAAGCTTGTCCGGCAATGTGATATCCGCTATTGCCGAAGATGCAAAAGGAAACATCTGGGTAGGTACGAACAGCGGTTTAAGTGTATTGAAGATCAATGGGAACGGATTTGATAATTATTACTATGATGCGACCGATGAGGAATCATTGAGCAATAATATCGTCTACGCTCTGGCATCCGATCCAGCAGGTAAACTCTGGGTGGGAACTGAGGATGGATTGAACATACTTGATCCCGCAACACGAAAGGTTGCACGCGTGGAGCATGACGGGCGTAACCGCTTTAGCATGGTTGGGAAATCAGTCAAATCCATTTTTATTGACTCACAAGGGATCTTTTGGGTGGCAACTTTCCGCGGAGGGGTTAACAAGTACGACAAGAACCTTGCATTTTTTAATCTTCGGCAGAGTAACCGATTTGATCCGAGTGGTTTAAGTGCCTCGGTGGTTACCTCGTTTGCCGAGGGCGAACAGGGCAAGATGTATGTGGGGACAGATGGAGGCGGGCTGAATTCGTTCGATTTAACCACAGGCGTTTTCAGGCATATTTCTTTAGGCAGCTCTGCACCTAAAGGACTGTCGATACTGGCGATGGAAAAGTCTGATTCAGATGTTTGGATAGGGACATATCTCAGAGGATTGTACATCCTGAATTCCCGCACGGGTGATGTACGGCATGTTGAGGCAGGAAGCGGCCCTCAGAACATCAGTGGAAGCGACGTTTTCTGCATCAAGAAGGACAGCCGGGGAAATATCTGGGTGGGGACTAATGGCCAGGGCGTTGATTGTTTTGATGGGGAGAGCAAGGTATTTCTGCATTTTAACAACAATGCGAACAGTAGAATTCAGCTCAACGGCTATATAAGAGCAATAGAGGAAGATAAAGAGGGGAACATTTGGGTAGGTTCAAATGGTGCAGGTATAGCAGTATATAATCCTATCAGCAAATACATCAAGTCAATTACAAAGAACAATACCAAGCTTCCCAACGACAATATATATTCACTGTACAGTGCCCGCGATGGACGTATATGGATAGGTACTTCTGCTGGTCTAAGTTCCTATGATCTGGGAACCGGAAAAGCAAGCACTTATTCTGAAGATGACGGTCTTGCCAATGCTGTTATTTACAAGATACTGGAGGATGAAAGTGGGAAAATATGGATCAGTACGAATAAGGGAATCAGTAGTTTTGATCCTGTTTCCAAGCATTTTAAGAATTATTCCCATTATAATGGAATACAGCGCAGTCCTTTTGTGATCGGTGCGGGACTCCGTCTCCGGGACGGAAGACTTTTCTTCGGAGGCACCGACGGGTTTAATTATTTTCATCCGGGAGACCTGTATGCCAGCAGAAGTGTGCCAAGGGTCGTATTTACAGATCTGAAGGTCTCCAATCAAAGTGTGAGGCCTTCAGAAGATTCGCCGATCAGTGAGGACATTGCTGTTGTGAAAACGATAAACCTGGACTATAAGCAGAATTTTTCATTAAGTTTTGTGGCGCTCAATTATACGTCTCCTCATGAGAACAGGTATTCGTACAAGTTGGACGGTTTCGAAAAGGAGTGGAACGCTGTCGGGCCTTCTAATACGGCAATCTATACCAATCTGGATCCGGGAAGCTATACCTTTCATGTGAAGGCCACAAGTGACACGGGCGAGTGGACCACACCAGTTGCCTCTGTTAAGATCATCGTACATCCTCCTTTCTGGATGACTTATTACGCGTACGTGTTTTATGTTTTAGTTGTTGTTGCCTCTCTTGTCTTGATTAGACGACAGGGAATCCGCAAATTGAAAAATCGCTTCGCCATGGAGCAGGAGCGTCTGCAGGTTCAGCAAATGATAGAGCAGGAGCGGCGGGAGTCGGATCGGCTCCATGAGTTCGATCAGCTTCGTATTAAGTTTCTGACTAACCTCAGTCACGAGTTTCGTACGCCGATTTCTTTGATCGTTGGGCCTGTAGAGCAGTTGATTCAGCAGGAGACAAACTCACCACGCAATCAGCAGCTACAAATGATCAAGCGGAATAGTCGCAGGCTGCTCAATCTGGTCAATCAGCTGCTTGATTTTAGAAACATCAAGGAAAAGGAGCAGAAGTTACATGTTGAAGAGAAGGACTTTGTTGGTTTTCTGAAGGAAGTTGCAGAGTCCTTTACGGATCTGGCAGACAGGAAGCGTATCAATTTCAGCTTCAGCAGTGACGTGAAAAGCTATTTTACGGTATTCGACTGCAATAAGATTGAGCGGGTATTCTTCAATTTGCTTTCCAACGCTTTCAAGTTCACGCACGAAGGGGGTGAAATATCGCTGAAAATTAAAGACATGGATGGCCTGCAGATAAGTCTTTCAGACACGGGGATTGGAATGAAAGAGGATGAACAAAAGCTTATTTTCGACCGGTTTTTTCAGACAGAAACCGACAGCTCCGTTATCAATCAGGGGAGCGGAATAGGTCTTTCGATCGCTAAGGAATTTGTCAAAATGCATGGTGGAACGATTCAGGTTCAGAGTATTGCAGGAAAAGGTTCAATGTTCACGGTTCATCTGCCATTAAGCAGGATCCAGGATAGTACTATCGCAGATGAAGAGCAGAATGCAGACGAGGCGATGTTACCCGTGCTGGTGGAAAATCCGGAGTCTGCCTCGCTGCCTGTTATCCTTCTTGTGGAAGATAACGAAGACTTCAGATTTTATCTGAAAGATAATCTAAGCTCCTATTACAAGGTGGTAGAAGCAACGAACGGTAAAGACGGATGGCAAAAAGTTCTTTCATCGCATCCTCAACTTGTCGTCTCGGATATCAGTATGCCTTATGTAAGTGGGATTGAGCTTTGCAGGAAAATCAAAGCAGACAAACGGACCAGTCATATTCCTGTTATTTTGCTGACTGCACTGACCGGTGAAGAAAATCAACTCATTGGCTTAGGCACGGGTGCGAGTGACTATATGACTAAACCTTTCAATTTCGAGATCTTGCATGTGAAGATCAGGAACTTGCTGACTCAAAACCAGCAACTAAAGAGCACGTTCAGCAAACAGATTAAAATGATTGCCCCTGAACCGGTTGTTGAATCAGAAAATGAGAAGTTCCTGGAAAAGATACTCCAGTATATAGAATCGAATTTGACCAGTCCGCAGCTGTCTGTAGAGGGATTGAGCAAACATCTTGGAATGAGCAGAGGTTCTCTTTATACGAAAGTTCTTGAATTGACCGGGGAAACGCCTGTTGAGTTTATACGTTCTGTGAAGCTTGATAAAGCGGCGATATTGCTTGAAAGAAGTGATATGAATATCGGTCAGATATGCTACGCGGTTGGCTTTGCTACGCCGAACTATTTTGCCCGTGCCTTTAAGGCGAAGTTCAATATGTTGCCATCAGAATATATTACCCTTAAGCGCAAGGACAAGCCGTTGCAGCTTTCCTGATGCCTGGTGAATTGCTGCTGTTTTGTTCGCAGTGAAGCGTTTGTTGATTCGCGCTATTTAATCGTAAACGGCCCTCTCGAAGGGCCTTTTTTGTGCTGTCCTGATCAATGTTGATGAATGGAATTGCGTAAGTAAATGGTGCCGGGCCCAGCCTTCTACCAATTAAAACGGATATGATCTTTGTTGCAGATTGAGCGAGAATATTATCAGATAATGTTTCTCCTTATGTCTGAGGATGATTAACTTTATAAAAGCCAATTATACTATCGACAAGATCTCTACATGCAGCAGAATATATTTCTTTATAAGATAACGCTATTGGTGTTTGGTCTTATATTTTCAGCGCAGGTCTTCGCGACCAGGCCTGATCTTAGTTTTACGACATTTACATCTCGAGACGGATTGTCTTCTAATACTGTCTTTGCGATTCTGAAAGACCACTTTGGGTTTTTGTGGGTGGCCACGGATGACGGACTTAACCGCTTTGATGGTACATCTTTTAAAGTATACAGGCATATTGATAAACGTCAGACATCCTTAACAGCAAATCACGTCACCTCCTTATTTGAGGATTCGGATGGAACCTTGTGGATAGGCACGAACGGTGGCTCTGTAAGCGTATATGATCGAAACAAAGACGAGTTCATCGATCTCGGTAAGCACAACAACCAGCAGCTTGGAATTGCCGTGACTTCGATCAGTGAAGATGGCAGCGGGGATATCTGGGTTGCTTCTTACAGTGGGCTTCATGTAGTAGATCGCAAAAACTTCAGGATCAAAAGGGCTTATCAATATAGTGCAGCGGCCGGAAAGTTAAAATCGAACACCGTGATCTCCGTTTTCAGAGATTCAAGAAAGACGATGTGGGTCGGTACAAATTCGGGTTTGTACCGGTATGATAAGAAAGAGGATGCCTTTACCCGGTTTTTATACTCAGCAACAGGGCCGTTAGAGCAGTTTTCTGCGTTTGTATTGTCGATTAAGGAGGATAAAAAGGGACGGATTTTAGTTGCCACCCAGGGAGGCTTGCATGTGCTTTCTGCCACAGGGAAGAAAATAAAAACTATTCATAAAAGTGATGAGGGAGATTCAGGCATCAGTAGTGACATCGTCTATACCGTGAATGTTGCTGAGAATGGTTTGGTGTGGCTTGGTACAGAGGACGGTTTAAACCTCGTCAGCGTAGATAGTGGGTTCGTTTATAAGTACCGGGCAGACCGGCGGAATGAAAGCAGTCTGAAATCCAAGTCTATACGCTCTGTTTGTTTTGATAAAAACGGAATAAGCTGGGTAGGTACCTTCCAGGGAGGGATCAGTAAATTCGATCCAAACTGCACAAACTTCAAACGCATAGAGAGTAATCCCTTTGACAGTGATGGACTTAGTGCCCCCGTTGTGACGTCTTTCGCAGAGTACCCCGGGAAGGGCGTCTTTGTTGGTACGGATGGTGGAGGCCTCGATTTGTTTCATCTGAAAACCGGGGCGTTTACTCATTATGCTAATTTGCCGAGGCGGAGTTCTGTGTTAGCGCTGGAAATGGCGAGAGATTCTAAATTATGGGTGGGAACTTTTCTTGACGGAGTCTACATCCTTGACCTCTCATCAGGTAAGCAGAAACATCTCGTAAAAGGGAACCGGCCCTCGGATCTGAATTTCAGTGATGTATTTTGCATTCGGGAAGACAGGAAAGGCCAGGTGTGGATCGGTACTAATGGCGGAGGTGTGAATCTGTATAACCCTGAAAGCGGCCAGATCAGGAAGCTTGTTAATAATCCAATTAATGCAGAAGACCCGGGTTCTCCCTCACATCCCGTGATCAGGGCCTTAGAAGAAGATCGGAACGGTAACATGTGGATAGGAAGTTTTGGGGGCGGGATTTCCGTCTGGAACTTACGGACACAGAAGTTCTCGTTTTTCACTAAGAAGAAGAACGGACTGCCAAGTGACTATATTACCTGTATTCATGAAGACCGAAGTGGCAATATCTGGGTAGGTACGTACGGCGGAGGCATTAATCTTTTAAATAGAAAGACCGGGAAGTTTGTCAACTTTTCGGAAAAGGACGGCCTTGCTAACGACGCCGTGCAGAAGATCGTGGAAGACAAGAGCGGAAGATTATGGGTAAGTACTAATGGCGGGATCAGCAGCTTTGATCCCGTGAGCAAAAAATTCAAGAACTACACTCATCATAACGGCTTACAAAACTCCCCATTTGTTCTTGGCTCCGGTCTGTGTTTGAGAGATGGAACTGTACTATTTGGGGGGCAGGAAGGGTTCAATCTTTTTGATCCATCCATGTTGAGGATTAATCGGAATATCCCCTCAGTAGTGCTCACAGGCCTGAAGGTAAATAACGCTACGGTAATTCCTTCCGAGCAAGGTCCGTTGAAACAGTCTGTATTACTTGCCAAACAAATAGATCTAAAGCATAAAGACAACTTCTCGATCAGCTTTGTAGCTTTAAATTACACGATCTCCGAGCAGAATCGGTATGAGTACCGTTTAACGGGGGTAGATCGGGATTGGGTCTTAGCAGGAAAGGAGCATACGGCCTATTATACGAATCTTGACCCCGGAGATTACACATTTGAAGTGCGTGCCAGTAACAATGACGGCGTATGGAATCGCTCGGGGCGTTCTATTCTTATTCATGTTTCTCCGCCCTTCTGGCGCACGAGCTATGCGTACTTCTTTTATACGTTTAGTATGCTGACCCTCGTATTTTGGATACGATACCGGGGAATCAAAAAACTGGAAGGGAAGTTTGCCCTCGAGAAAGAGCGGATAGCTGCAAGGCAGCTTATCGAACAGGAAAGACGTCACGCGGAGCATCTGCACCAGATGGATATGATGAAACTTAAGTTCCTTACCAACTTAAGTCATGAATTCAGGACCCCCTTGTCGCTGATTGTGGGCCCTGTCGACACTTTGATTGAAAAGATTAAGGAACCGGCATATGCCTGGCAGCTGACCATGATCAGGAGAAACGGACGTCGATTGATGAATCTGGTCAATCAGCTGTTGGATTTCAGGAAAATGGAAGAACAAGAGCTAAAGCTCCAGCTCCGTCCCGGGGAGATTATATCTTTCATCCGTGACGCTGCAGATTCATTTGGCGACGTTGCCAGCAGGAAAAAGATATCTTTTGAGTTTACGTCGGATATCGCCAGTGCAAATGTCCTGTTCGACCACGATAAGGTGGAGCGTATTCTCTTTAATCTACTTTCAAACGCCTTTAAGTTCACTCAGGAAGGGGGTGTGATACAAGTCAGTATTAGTGCGGCTGAACAGTTGGATTCAGACGGGCGGCTGGTGCTGGATATGACTGTATCAGACACGGGTATTGGGATTCCGCCGGAAGCACAGGAGCGCTTATTTGAACGTTTCTTTCAGCATGATCCCGGTACAGCGGTACTTAACCAGGGAACGGGTATTGGTCTTTCCATTGTTAAGGAGTTCGTCAAAATGCATGGGGGAACGATTAGATTAAGTAGCCACCAGGGAAAAGGCAGCAGCTTTATCGTGTCAATGCCGTTTAGCCTGGAGGAGCTGGAACCTAAATGTCTTCCAGATGAAGACAAAGTCTTGAACATCTCAGAAAATGCTGAGGCAAAACTATTAGACGATCACTTAAAGGCCGCGGGGATAGCAGTATCGATACTGATAGTGGAAGATGATGACGATTTCAGGTTTTATATAAAAGACAACCTTAAGACGCAGTACCGTATATATGATGCTGTAAATGGCAAGGAAGGCTGGCAGCGTGCGCTCTCTCTGCATCCTGATATTATCGTCTGTGATGTAAACATGCCGGTGATGAACGGCATTGAGCTCAGTCGGAAGCTGAAGGCGGATAAGAGAACTTCTCATATTCCGATAATACTCCTGACAGCATCAACGGGAGAAGATGAACAGATACGCGGCCTCGAATCGGGTGCCAACGACTATATGACCAAGCCATTTAACTTTGCGGTACTGAATGTCAAATTGAAAAACCTGTTAGCGCTGAATCAGCAGTTAAAGGAAACTTATGTAAAACAGGTGAAGGTGTTACCGGCAAGTGTGGAAATCGAGTCGGAGAATGAGAAGCTTATTAATAAGGTTTTGGTCTATATTGAAGAAAACCTTCATAATCCCCAGCTCTCAGTAGAAGCCATGGCGAGGAGCCTCTGTATGAGCAGGGCCTCACTTTACAATAAGATACTTGAGATCACAGGCATGAGTCCGGTAGAGTTTATCAGATCCGTTAAGCTGGAAAAGGCAATCGTTTTGCTTGAACAAAGTGACATGAGCATAGCGCAGATAGCCTATCATGTGGGCTTCTCAACGCCTAATTATTTCGCCAGGTCATTTAAGGCCAAATACAACATCGTGCCTTCCGAGTATATCACAAACAAGAGGAAATTGCAACCGGTTGATTGATGAACGATGAGCATCAAACAGGAGAAGGCTTTGACATTTTCTCCTGTTTTTTAGACATTGTTGCTATCAGACGCGATTGTTTCTCTATAATTTCGAATCGAAGATTGTCGGATATTTATAGCTGCTCTAGCTGGAACTCTGAGCATGGTTGGCTGTATACGACATGAATATTCTAAACCATCTTGAATCATGGCAAAACGACCCTCTACAACTATGTCGGCTACTAAGGCAGTCAGACTAATTTGTTATGCACTATTCTTTTTAATCGCTGATCAGGTCTCAGGGCAGGTACTTCCCTTTAGGAACCCCGCTTTATCATCTGAAGAAAGAGCAAAAGATCTCATTTCGCGTCTTACTTTGGAGGAGAAAGCCTCATTGATGATGGATGAGTCGCAGGCGATCCCCAGGCTGGGCATTAAGAAGTTTAGCTGGTGGAGTGAAGCGCTGCATGGATTTGCCAACACGGATAGTGTGACGGTGTTTCCGGAGCCTGTCGGCATGGCGGCCTCATTCAATGATGACCTCATCTATCGGATATTTGATGCAACCTCTGATGAAGTGCGGGCGAAATATCATAATGCATTACGGAAAGGAGAAGAAGGCCGGAGATTTCTCGGGCTTTCTGTCTGGACACCTAACGTGAACATCTTTCGTGATCCGCGATGGGGAAGGGGGCAGGAGACGTATGGCGAAGATCCTTATTTAACCGCACGTATGGGCGTTGCAGTGGTGAATGGCCTCCAGGGACCGAAGGACTCCAGGTACAAGAAGCTGCTTGCTTGTGCCAAACATTTTGCTGTTCATTCAGGGCCGGAATGGAGTCGCCACGAATTGAATTTAAATAATGTACTTCCAAGAGATCTGTGGGAAACCTACCTTCCGGCATTTAAGTCCCTGGTGCAGGACGCAGACGTGAGACAGGTGATGTGTGCCTATCAGCGTCTTGATGATGAGCCTTGCTGCGGTAACAGCCGTCTTCTGAACACAATCCTTCGGGATGACTGGGGATTCAAGCACCTCGTTGTATCTGATTGCGGAGCGATAACTGACTTCTTTACAAGCCATAAGGTATCCTCAGATACCGTTCACGCAGCAGCAAAGGGTGTGCTGGCGGGTACAGACGTCGAGTGTGTTTGGGGAAAATATGCTTATGGTGCCTTACCTGATGCCGTAAATTGCGGACTTCTTTCAGAAAAAGAGTTAGATATCAGTTTGTTGCGTGTCCTTATGGCACGGATTGATCTTGGAGATATGGATAATGATGCTTTGGTCCCTTGGTCTAAAATTCCGATGTCAGTTGTTAACAATGCTGAACATCGCAAGCTAGCTTTACAGATGGCGCTTGAGTCGATGACGCTGTTACAGAATAGAAATCAACTTCTCCCTATACGGTCGAACAAAAAGATCGCGGTTATCGGACCTAACGCGAATGATGAGCCGATGCTTTGGGGGAACTATAATGGAACTCCCATTCGAACAATTACCATTCTGGACGGTATCAGATCTAAAATTGGAGCTAATAATGTAGTCTATGATAAAGCCTGTGATCTGGTTGAGAACAAAGTAATGCAAAGTTATTTTTCCAAGATCACCATGGAAGGTAAGCCCGGCTTTAAGGCATCTTACTGGAATAGCCCCGATTTGAAAGGTGATGTCGTGATAACACGGCCGATTACCCAACCGGTAAAGCTTACAACAGCGGGTCAGCATGAGTTTGCTCCAGGCGTTCGGCTCGAAGGCTTCTCTGGTAAATATGAGGCTGAGTTCACAGCGCCTGAAACGGAGGAGATTGTATTTAAGTTCGGCGCTACGGGACATTTCGAGCTGTTAGTGAACGGGGTTTCTTTAGCGAATTACAACAATTGGAGGACTCTGCCGTCAAGGGTCCCATACAAAGTTGAACGTGGCAAAACCTATAAGATTGAGATACATTACGGTCAGCTGAATAATTGGCAGGCCAACCTAGAATTTGACTTCGGTAAAGAGCTGGATATCGATTTTAACGCGCTGTTAGCGAAGTTAAAGGGGATAGATGAAGTTGTGTTCGTTGGCGGACTTTCAACGCTCCTGGAGGGGGAAGAAATGCCTGTATCGTACCCTGGTTTTAAGGGTGGAGACCGTACTGATATTGAGCTGCCAGAAGTTCAACGTAACTGTTTAAAGGCACTTAAAGCCGCTGGTAAGAAAGTGATTTTCGTAAATTGTTCCGGTTCTGCGATCGGTCTGGTTCCGGAAACCCAATCTTGTGACGCGATCCTGCAAGCCTGGTATGGTGGGGAATCAGGCGGCCAGGCAGTTGCTGAAGTGCTCTTTGGCGGGTTTAACCCTTCAGGCAAGCTGCCTGTCACCTTTTATAAAAACGTCTCTCAACTTCCCGACTTCGAGGACTACTCGATGAAGGGAAGAACCTATCGATTCATGTCTGATGCTCAGTTTCCCTTCGGCTACGGACTAAGTTATACTACGTTTTCGATTGGGAAGGCGCAGATCGACAAGCAGAAAATCAGCAAAGGCGATTCGGTACAGTTGAGTATCCCATTAAAGAACACCGGGAAGCGGATTGGCAGGGAAGTGATTCAGATAT
This sequence comes from Arcticibacter sp., assembly GCF_053551015.1. Classification (NCBI taxonomy): domain Bacteria; kingdom Pseudomonadati; phylum Bacteroidota; class Sphingobacteriia; order Sphingobacteriales; family Sphingobacteriaceae; genus Arcticibacter; species Arcticibacter sp. Next base: position 53,329 of record NZ_JBMQOB010000002.1, read on the forward strand.
ATGTTCGAAAGATTGATGATAAAGACGGCCCCTTCAAATCACTCCGTGGGTTCAGCAAGGTTGAGCTTGCTGCAGGAAAGGGAGTTGTCGAAAAGATCGCGCTGCCATACTCGGCTTTTGAATTTTTTAACGAAGAGGTAACCAGAGTGGATGTTACTCCAGGAGGATATGAAATTTTGTATGGAACCAGCTCTGCAGACAGGGACCTGAAGAAAGTTCAGGTTACCGTTTTGTAGTGAGCGTTTTGCACATTTCTGAAGCAATCTTATTCAAGAGGGTGTATTATTTTTGTAATACACCCTCTTTTGGTAAATAGGCTCACCGGCATGGGATAAATTGTGTTTACTCTCCACTGGTAACATACCGGGTTCTTTATGATTGATTTGACTTGTCCAGCGCGGACCGCCCTACATTGAAAAGGAGTGAGTGGCTGAAGTGTTGAAGATAAGATTGGATCCAGGCAAATAAAAAAGCGGCTGCATCAATCGATACAGCCGCTTCCATTTGATCAACGGGGGCTACTTAATTATTCATAGCATTACCTGTTAGATTTTTGTTGTTGTCCAGTTCCGACTGAGGGAAAGGATAGTAGGTGGCTTTTTCAGTCCAGCCTTGTTGCTTCAAAGGATCCAGCCATTTTGGATCGGCACTTCCCCATCTGATTAAGTCGAAGTATCTTTGATATTCTCCTGCAAGCTCTACAAAGCGTTCGTGAGCGATGATGTTTTTGATGTTATTCAATCTCACCCCGTTAATGGTTGTGTCTTTTGCGAGCAGTCCGTCAACAGTCGGAATAGTTCCTGGAGACTTTTGGTACCATAGGTGGGTTTGCTCTGAAGGCACAACATTATTGGCGCGTCTTCTCACCATATCGATATAGGTTTTTGCTCCCTGTACATCACCTTTTTCGTTGAGGCACTCTGCATACATCAGTAGAACGTCAGCATATCTTAAGAGCCTGTCGTTATTGTCATTGTCGAAATCTGGTATTTGTACATCAGGGCAGTACTTCCTTGTTCCATACAGATCTTTGTCGGTAGCCAGGTTTTTCATCCAGTCATCATACTTGGTAACCTTACCGTCCAGCTGAGTGAAATAGGCTCCATTATCGCACCAGAGCGTCATGTACTTACGCGGATCTCCAGGCTCGAATTCATCATAGGTCTTTTTGTTTGGAGCAAGATTCCACCAGGCACCTCCAGTACCGTCGAAAATTCCTATTTCCTGCCAGCGCCATGAATCTGATAAATCTCCTCCCAGCCAACTTGGACCATTAAACATCTGGATTTCAAATATAGACTCAGCGTTGTTTTCTGTCGTCGAAAGGAAGTTGTGTCTGTACTGATCAACAAGGCGGTACTCACCACTTTCAATGACTCTTCTTAGTGCAGCTTCTGCTTCACCAAATTCAGCTTTCTGCCCCGCTTCGAGGATAGGACGATAAAGATAAGCTTTTGCCAGATAGGCTTGTGCTGCGCCCTTCGTTGCTCTTCCGATAAAGCTGGCGTTCGCGTAAAGCGCACTTCTTACGGGAAGAAGTTCTTCAGCCTTCTTGAAGTCACTGATGATGAGGGCGTAAACCTGACCCTTTGTTGAGTTAGTAGGGTAGTAGTCCGCGTCAGAAGATACTGGTTTGTCGATGAGTGGCACTGTCTCGCCGAACATTGCAGCCATATGCATGTAGTGCAGTGCGCGAAGGAAGTGTGCTTCGCCTAGCATCCTATTCTTCCGTTGTTCATCAATTTCACCTTCAAACGTTGTGATCTTGTCGATCGCCAGGTTAGAAGCCAATATACCGTTCCATAGATCCTTCCAGGTTCCTGAGGCCATGCCGTCGCTTGCAGGAGTATTGTATGTGTCCTGGTACATGGGCTCCCATTTGAATGTGTGATCAAAATCGTCTCCCGGAGCAAGAAGCTCATAATATAGCGAGCGTCCGTATCCACCCTGAACCCGGCCAATGAGGGCCTGATATGCAGGGATAATGGCAGCCTCTAACTGCTCTGGAGTACGGTAATAGATTTCTGTAGATATTTCCTGTGGATTCAATAGATCCAAATCCGGCTTACACCCTGCAGAAAGCGTGAGTGCCAGCGCGATGATATTGCCAATTTTTACTGTCGTTTTCATGTTAGAAATTATAAGGTAAACTGTGCTCCTAGGAAGAATTCTTTTGAATTAGGGAAGGTTCGTCCCCAAGGTCTTTGTGCGTCTATACCACGGCTCAGGTTGTATCGTGCATCATCGGATCCAACTTCAGGATCGTAACCAGAGTACTTGGTAAAGGTGAGTATGTTTTTTGCTCCTACATACACACGGAAGCGGTCAACTTTGAAGCGTTTAGCAAACTGTTCAGGGAAGGTATAGCCCAGGTTTAATGTTTTCAGACGCAGGTAAGAACCGTCTTCGATAAAGCGACTTGATGCACGCAGGTTCTGGTTTGGATCGCCCAGTACTGCACGAGGGATATCTGTATTAACATTCTTAGGATAACGTGTTGTTGCACCAGAAACAGGGTTGGTAAAAACCACGTCTTCTGCACGATAACGATCCAGAGTACTAGCAAAATTGTTGTAATAGTGGTACATACCCTCTCCCCAATATTTGCTGTTATTGTAGATTTCGTTGCCCTGAACACCTTGCCAGATCATCGAGAAATCCAATGTTCCAAATCGGGCTGCGTAGCTTGCATCAAAGTTGAAACCGTAACTGAAGTCAGGTATCGGGCTGCCAATAAATGCTTTATCACGGTCATTTATCGCATTGTCGCCATTTAGGTCCCTGAAACGGACATCTCCCAGTGCGGCGTTTGGTGCAAATGCCTTATCCTGCTGAAGCTGGTCTGCGGATGTATAAAGTCCGTTTGTTGTGTATCCCCAGAACTCACCAATAGAGCGGCCCACTGCGGTTCTTGTTACGTTTTCCCCACCTGGATTTACGTTCCCGAATAATATTTCATTGTTATTTCCGAGACTCAATACTTCATTATCTACAAGTGAAAGATTTGCAGAAGCAGAGTATGAGAAGTTCTGACTTGAATTTCTATAGGTAGCGAGCATGTCCCAACCGCGGTTCCGGATACTTCCGGCGTTCAGAATCGGGAAGTTATCGATATAACCAGCCACATACGAGATAGGTACGTTTACCAGCATATCCTCGGTCTTTTTATTGTAATAGTCGATCGTCAAAGAAAGTCTGTTCTTAAACAAGGAAAGATCAACCCCGAGGTCAGTTGAATATTGACTTTCCCACTTAACATTCGGGTTTGATGGGTTCAAAGGAAGACCTCCGGTTACCATCTCATTGTTTAAATAATACCATACCCGGTCGAAGCTAACCGTGTTCTGATATTGATACTGGTTGATGTCGGAATTTCCGAGTAAACCGTAACTTCCTCTTAGTTTCAGATCACTTATAAATGAAACATTCTTCATGAAGTTTTCCTGACTCACACGCCAGCCTGCAGATACAGAAGGAAAGTTTCCGTAACGGTAGGCCTTACTGAAGTTTGCAGATCCGTCACGACGAAAGTTCAATGTAAGTAAGTACTTGCTCTCGTAACTGTAGTTGATACGTCCAAGCATGGAATACATGGCGAATTGACCCACTCCTGATCCTACCACGCGTGAGGAAGAAAGGGTAGAGAGGCCCAGAATAAGTAAGTCCGGACTAGGGAGTGCCCTGGCACCTGCGTTAACAGATTTAAATCTTGATTCTTCGGATGTGATACCCGCTAACGCGCTGATGCTGTGCTTGCCTATCATCTTATCATATGATAGTGTGTGCTCAAATAACCATCTGTTGTTTTGACTAGTTGAGATATTTAATTCATCTGGGTCATGATTCTGATATTGTCCCACTGAATAGGCGGAGATATAACCCTGCTCGCGTCCTCTGTTTAGATCAAGTCCCAGGTTAAACTTGTATTTCAAGCCGGGGATGAACTCATAGGAAGCCCAGATATTTCCGTTTGCGAAAAACGACTCATTATTGTTGTCGTTCAGGTATGCGTTGGCCAGGGCACTTGCTACGTCCGTTCCGTTTCCTGCTCCTGAGAAGCCGGTAGAGCTATTAGGATCGTAGAGAGGCAATGTAGATGACCAGCGTTGGGCATCAATTAAGTTTTTGTTACTCCAATTACGGGAGTTAAAGTTCAAAGTAACCGTTTCTCCAACCTTTAGTTTTCCTTTAGTGAAGTCAGAGATAAATTGTGCACCATAGTTTTTCGAGTTTTCTTTGATTAAAATAGGTTTATCTGTAGAATATATACCATTAACTCTGAAGGTGGAATTTTCATTTCCGCCACTTATTGAAAAGTTATGCTTCTGATAAGATCCGGTGCGTAACAAAGCATCGACCATATTATATCCCTGTCCGATGCTTTCAGGATTAGCTAATGCAGCAAGATAATCTGTCCTGGAAGGATTCTGATTGTACATTTCCTCATTGATCAGCTCAGCCAGCTGCTGCCCGTTCAACATTTCTACGTTGTTGGCAATCGTCTTTGTTCCGCCATATCCGAAATAATCGAGCTTTACCGGGCCTTGCGCTCCCCGTTTGGTGGTGATCAGAATAACACCATTCGCTCCGCGGGAACCGTAAATGGCACTGGATGCGGCGTCTTTCAGGATCTGAATGCTGGCGATATTGTTATCGTCAGGTACGGCACCACCGATCATTCCGTCAACTACATAGAGCGGATCTGTATTGTTGATCGAGCCAACTCCACGGATTCTTATCGTTCCGGAATTCACTTGTACCCCAGGAACTGTACTCTGCAAAGCGGCTTGAAAACCTCCAGGTGTCTTCAATAGGTCTTTGGTTTCGACGGTTGCGATTGACGATGACAGATCCACTCTCTTTTGAGTACCATAACCGATCACGACAACTTCGTCCAATGCTTTCTCATCAGATCTTAAGCTGACGTTAATAACGGTTCTTCCTCTAACCGGTACTTCCTGAACAGCATATCCTATACTCGTAAACTCGAGTACAGCTGTAGAAGGGGTCTTGATCTGGTATCGTCCTTCAGAGTTGGATATTGCTCCAATGCGGGTACCTCTTACTTTGATACTCACACCCGGCAATGCACCGGAAGTGTCTCTCACGGTACCAGTCACCGTGATTTCGTTGTTTTGCGCTTTCACCCAGCAAGGGGAAAACAACAATAAAATTACTACAAAGGAAGCCAGAGCAGCTCCTGAGCTTGGTTTTAGTTTTAGCATAATTTTGAGTTGATTGTAGATTTTTGGTTTGATTAGTTTGCTCGCGCAGGCCAAAAGCCAGTAGCAGATGTGTTACTTTTTATAGTAATCATCCGTCACGAACACTGAGACAATTGTTCGGAAAAATGTCCATCTGTTCTATTGTTATTTTAGATTAATTAGTTGTAATTGGTTTACGTTGTTATGGAAAGATCCCCTGTTACATCGAAATGCCGCATTGTAGATAAGGAGAACTAAATTATTTAAGAAAGCGCTGTGCGGATGATCTGCTCGTCCAAAAGAGTAGGATAAATGTCAAAGAAGGACATTTAGACAAATCTGCTATGTTTTTGTTCATATCTGTAACCGGTCGAAAGCCCGCATATGTTAGTTTTGAATATGCGGGCGTGTCCCGAGACCAATTAAGTTTTATAAACCTGAATGTATGAAGTCTATTCTTGTATCTGTTGCACTCTTGTTCGTTACGGGTGTGCTGGTCGCGCAGCCTGGGTCTAAACAGGCACCTGATGGCTTTGATTCGCCGAAGGCTGATATCCAGCACGGGAAAATTGATACCGTTTCGTATACATCGAAGATAGTGGGTTCCGTTAGGAAAGCCCTGGTCTATACACCTCCCGGGTATAGTAAAAACAAGAAATATCCGGTATTATACTTGCTTCATGGCATTGGGGGAGATGAAAAGGAGTGGTTCAACAATGGTACGCCGCATATCATCCTCGACAATCTTTACGCTGAAAGAAAGTTGGAGCCCATGATCGTTGTTCTTCCGAATGGCAGAGCAATGAAAGATGACAGGGCGACCGGTAACATCATGGCTCCTGAAAAAGTTGCGGCTTTTGCCACATTTGAAAAAGATCTGCTAACGGATCTTATACCTTATATCGAGCGACAATATCCAGTGAAAAAAGATCGTCAAAATCGCGCCTTAGCAGGACTATCGATGGGGGGAGGGCAATCTTTGAATTTCGGCCTGGGTAATTTGGATACGTTTGCATGGGTCGGTGGTTTCTCATCTGCCCCTAATACCAAAGTTCCCGAACAGCTGGTTCCTAACCCTGCGGATGCAGCAAAGAAATTGAGGCTACTCTGGATCTCCTGCGGAGACAACGATAATCTGATGTCTTTCAGCAGACGGACCCATGAGTACCTTAAGAAGGGAAAAGTACCTCATGTTTTCTATGTCGAACCAGGCAACCATGATTTCAAAGTCTGGAAGAACGACCTGTATATGTTCTCTCAGCTTCTTTTTAAACCGGTGGATCAAAAGATCTTTTCTGAATACACCTATCTCGGCTTTCCCGCCTCCACAAATATCCGCTCTGCGAAATATCCGCAGGTACTGGCAGACCACCGGGTCGTATTTCAGCTTAAAGCTCCTGAGGCAACAAAGGTTCAGGTAGATCTCAACCGAAAGTACGACATGCACAAGCGTCAAGATGGTATCTGGGAGGCGATAACAGATTCGATTGGCGAGGGGTTTCATTATTATTCTATGCTCATTGATGGTGTACCAGTGGCAGACCCCGCCAGTGAGTCTTTTTACGGGATGGGTAGAATGGCCAGCGGTATCGAAATACCCTTTGAAGGGGGTGATTACTATGCCGAGAAAGATGTTCCTCATGGTGAAGTGCGGATGAAACGTTATTTTTCAAGAGCCTCTAATTCCTGGAAACGCTTCTTTATTTACACTCCGCCGGGTTATGATAAGAGTCTTGCAGAGAAATATCCCGTGTTATACTTGCTCCATGGTGGGGGAGAGGACGAAAGAGGTTGGAGCATGCAGGGAAAAACGGATCTGATCTTGGACAATCTCATTGCTTCTAAAAAAGCAAAACCAATGCTGGTGGTTATGATGGACGGTAATGTAGGAACTGCTGGCTTCGGTGAACAAGCACTTCGGGCATTTGAAGCCGAGCTCAAAGCAGTTATCCCTTTTGTGGAGGCTAATTACAGGGCAGAGTCAAATCGTGATGCAAGAGCGCTCGCTGGCCTGTCAATGGGAGGTTTGCAGACGCTTCATTCTGGCATTAGAAATTCAGAGATGTTTGGTTATCTCGGGGTTTTCAGCTCTGGTTGGTTTGCCGGACAGAATGAATTATCGGGACCACAATATGCTTTTATTAAAGATAATTACTCGAAGATTAATTCTAACGTTAAATCCCTTTGGATAGCAATGGGTGGAAAAGAGGACATTGCTTATGAAAATTGTAAGGCAATGATGTCGAAATTTGACGAACTTAAACTGAAATATACCTATACCGAATATCCGGGTGGTCATACCTGGCCTGTTTGGCGTAACAATTTATATAATTTTTCACAGGTACTGTTTAAATAGAGGTACCGCCGCACACTTACTGATGAAGAAACTTTTTATTATGCCTGCCTTGTGCGTCTTGTTTTTTTCAAGCTATGCACAAGACGCGACCGTATCTAGTCCCGACAAAAATTTGAAGGTTAATCTGCTGGTAGATAAGGGTACTCCCATGTACTCTGTTGTTTATAAAGGCAGGACTGTTCTGGAGAACTCTCCACTTGGACTCAAAACTAATTCAGGGGACTTCTCCAAAGAGATGAGATATTTGAGCAAGGTAGAAAGCTCCGTTGCAAAGGATTATGCACAAGACAGAATTAAGAAGTCGAATATTCAGTATCGGGCAAATAGGGTCGTCTTAACACTTGAAAATGCAGAAAAGAAGGCTATAAGCTTGGTCTTTCAGGTAAGCAATAATGATATCGCTTTTCGCTATGAATTACCTTCATGGTCACCAACTATGTCGTGTGTTGTTGAGCAGGAAGCAACGGGATTTAAATTCCCTTCATCCGCTACCACGTTCCTTTCGCCAATGATGAAGCCGATGACGGGATTCGCCCGTACAGCACCAAGCTATGAGAGCAGTTACAGCGCAGATGCACCTATGTCCGAAAGTACAAGTAAGGGCGGATATGTGTTTCCGGGGCTTTTTCATGTCGGTGGCAAAGATTGGGTATTACTCTCTGAAACCGGTGTGAGTAGCCTGTATTGCGCATCTCATCTAAGTGCATATTCTAAAGACGGCGTTTTTACGATTGAATATCCTGATATCAAGCAGAACAATGGTTTTGGCAGCTCAGGAGCTGCGATTTCATTACCAGGAGCAACACCATGGAGAACAATCACTATAGGTGACGGACTGAAGCCTATAGTTGAAACTACTATCCCGTTTGATGTCGTGGAGCCGCTCTATGAGCCGTCTCTTAAATACCGTTATGGCCGCTCAACGTGGAGCTGGATTGTATGGCAGGACAATAGTATGAACTATGAAGATCAGGTGAAGTACATAGACCTGGCTGCTGAGTTGAAATACGAATACATTCTGATGGACGCTTTATGGGATACGAACATTGGAAAAGAAAAAATGAGCCAGCTGGTGAAATACGCTGCTTCTAAAGGGGTAGAGGTATTCTTATGGTACAATTCAAACGGATCGTTCAATGATGCTCCCCAGGGTCCCAGGAATAAAATGAGCACAGCGATCGAGAGGAAGAAAGAGATGAAATGGCTTCGGGAAACAGGTGTCAAGGGGCTGAAAGTTGACTTCTTTGGCGGTGATAAACAGGAAACGATGAGACTCTATGAGGATATTCTTTCTGATGCAAACGATTATGGTTTGATGATTATTTTCCATGGATCGACCTTGCCGAGGGGCTGGGAGAGGATGTATCCAAACTTTGTTGGAAGCGAAGCTGTGCTGGCGTCTGAAATGCTGATATTTTCAGAAGGAATAAGACAGGCTGAAGCATACAACGCCACGCTCCATCCCTTCATCAGAAACACAGTGGGAAGTATGGAGTTTGGTGGAACTCTTTTGAATAAATATCTGGTTAAAGGAAATCAGGGAAGAAACAAGAGGCTGACCACCGACATATTTCAGTTGGCAACAGCCGTATTATTTCAAAATCCGGTACAGATGTTTGGTCTTACACCAAACAATTTGAATGATGTTCCCTCTTTTGAGATTGATTTCATGAAACAAGTGCCTACGACCTGGGACGAGACCGTGTTTATTGACGGATATCCTGGAAAGTATTGCATTCTTGCGAGAAGACACGGAAATCAGTGGTATGTAAGTGGGGTGAATGCAGGTAAGGAACCACTTGTAAAGAAGATTAAGGTACCGATGCTGTCGGGAGGTAAAGTCACTATGCTAGCTGATAATAAAAAAGGAGAGCCCTATCAGAAGGATCTGGAGGTTAGGAATAATCAAATCGATATAGAAATGCAGCCCGGGGGAGGGATAGTCTTGTATAACAAGTTGAATGAGAGTACAACAAGGCGCAATTTAAAATAGTAATCAAGATCGAATGAATCCGCATCAAATAGATTTCTGTCGTAATGTCCTGTTAGTGTTAATCCTCCTCGCATGTATGCAGAGTATACATGCACAAACATCATTAAAGCTTTGGTATAACAAGCCTTCAGGCAAGATATGGGAGAACGCTTTGCCGGTGGGCAACGGACGCTTAGGAGCCATGGTCTATGGAAACGTCGGCACGGAAATTATTCAGTTAAATGAGCATACGCTATGGAGTGGGAGTCCGAACCGTAATGACAACCCTCAGGCTCTGGATTCACTTGAGCTTATCCGTAAGCTGATATTCGAGGGTAAACAAAAACAGGCGGAGCAGTTGGCAAATAAAGTCATCATCAGTAAGCAGTCGCATGGACAGATGTTTGAGCCGGCCGGAGAACTTCATCTGTCGTTTCCCGGGCATGATACATATTCTGACTATTACAGGGAGCTTGATCTGGAAAGGGCGGTTAGCAAAACGACGTATACCGTCGGAGATGTTCAGTATACGAGGACGGTGTTTGCGTCGTTTCCCGATCGGGTCATCGTAATCCGCTTAACAGCCAGCAAGCCGGGCAGCCTTTCTTTCACAGCATCGTATTCTTCTCCACAGCCGCAGGTTGATGTAAAGACTCACCAGTCCCGGCAACTGGTTTTTAATGGAACCACTATTGACCATGAGGGAGTAAAAGGCCTCGTCCGTTTTAAGGGTATTACAGAGTTTAAACCAGAAGGCGGATCATCATCTTCTAACGATAGCACAATCTCCATTAAAAACGCAAACTCAGCAACGATCTACATTTCGATTGCCACCAATTTCAACAGCTATCTCGATCTTTCAGGTGATGAGCAAAAGCGGGCCGCATCGTTCTTAAGCAGGGCTGTGTCAAAGCCCTATTCCGAAATGCTTAAAACACACATATCGGCTTACCAGAAATATTTCAACCGGGTCAAGTTTACTTTGGAACCTACCGAAGCGGCAAAACTCCCTACTGATGAGCGTTTAAAAAACTTTAGTTCTGTTGATGATCCTCAATTCGCAGCACTTTACTACCAGTTTGGTCGTTATTTGCTGATCTCGTCTTCGCAGCCGGGGGGACAACCAGCCAACCTTCAGGGGATCTGGAACCGTAGCCTTCGACCTGCATGGGACAGCAAATACACAATCAACATTAATGCCCAGATGAATTACTGGCCGGCAGAAAGAACCAACCTATCCGAGCTGCATGAGCCTTTTCTCAAGATGGTAAGAGAACTTGCTGTTGCCGGACAAAAGACTGCGAAGGATATGTATGGCGCGCGGGGCTGGGTAGCCCACCATAATACGGATATCTGGAGAGCTACGGGTGCAGTAGACGGAGCATTCTGGGGCGCCTGGGCCCATGGAGGAGGCTGGACTAGCCAGCATCTTTGGGAACATTACCTTTATACAGGAAATAAGGCCTTTCTTCAAGATATATATCCCATCCTCAAAGGCGCAGCGCTATTCTATGTAGACTTCCTTGTGGAGCATCCTAAATACGGATATCTTGTGGTGAATCCGGATGAATCTCCCGAAAACGCACCTCAGGCACATCAGGGCTCATCATTGGATGCCGGCGTAACGATGACCAATCAGATTGTATTTGATGTGTTTAGTTCAACTATCAGAGCTGCCGAGATTCTCAAGAAAGATAAGGCCTTTATCGATACACTGATCAGGACCCGGAATCGCCTGGCGCCCATGCATATTGGTCAGCACGGACAGGTACAGGAATGGCTGGATGATATTGATGACCCTCAGGATAATCACCGCCACGTGTCTCATCTTTATGGCTTATTTCCCTCAAACCAGATATCAGCCTACCGTACTCCGGAATTGTTCAGTGCTGCCAAGAACACACTGCTGCAACGCGGGGATGTATCAACCGGATGGAGTATGGGCTGGAAGGTGAACTGGTGGGCCAGAATGCAGGATGGCAATCATGCTTATAAGCTAATTAAGAACCAGCTAACACCTCTTGGAGTGAATAAGGGAGGTGGTGGAACATATAACAACCTGTTTGATGCACATCCTCCGTTTCAGATTGATGGTAACTTCGGATGCACCTCGGGAATGACAGAGATGCTGGTGCAAAGTGCGGATGGCGCTGTGCACGTACTTCCGGCACTTCCGGACGCTTGGAGTGCTTCAGGATCCATCGAAGGTATCCGTGCGATCGGAGGTTTCGAAATCGTGCGCGTGGAGTGGAAGAATGCCCGGTTGGTAAGGCTGGACGTAAAATCTACACTCGGCGGAAATCTCCGCCTTAGGGTGCCAAATCCGATTAAGCAGAGCTCTGGAGCCCTCAAGCTTGCAAAAGGAGAGAACGTAAATCCATTTTTTAAGATAACACCGACACCAAAACCTGTAATATCTGCAAAAGCTAACCCTCAGGTTCCTGAATTGAAGAAAACGCAGGAGTATGATGTCGCCACACTTCCTGGACGGGTTTATTCGTTCTATGCGCAATAGTCCCTAAATGGATGCAAGTAAACTTGTTTAAATGCTCAGTCAAAAATAAACCAATTGTAAAATGAACTTTAAAAAAGACCTCGTCAAATTGCTCGCCTGCCTCGGCCTACTATTGGTTGACTTTCAGGCCTTCTCTCAGGATCCCAAGTTTTACATTTTTCTTGCCTTCGGACAGTCGAACATGGAAGGTGCCGCGAAGATCGAAGCACAAGACACTATTGTGAATCCTCGATTTCAGGTGCTTGAAGCGATTGATTGTACTAACCTGGGTAGAACCAAAGGAAACTGGTACACAGCTGTCCCCCCACTTACACGATGTAAAACGGGATTATCGCCCTTGGACTATTTCGGCCGGACCTTAGTGGAGAACCTCCCTAAAGATGTTCGTGTTGGTGTGATCAACGTGGCTGTAGGTGGTTGCAAGATCGAGCTGTTCGATCGTGATAATTACGAATCCTATGTAACCTCAGCACCTGATTGGCTTAAGAATATGGTCAAAGAATACGACGGCAACCCTTACGGGCGTCTGGTGGAAATGGCTAAGATCGCTGCTCAGAAAGGCGTGATCAAAGGCATATTGATGCACCAGGGCGAGTCTAACACCAATGACGAACAATGGCCCTCGAAAGTCAAGACCGTTTATGATAATCTGTTGAGCGACCTGAATTTGAAGGCGAACTCAGTACCTCTGCTCGCCGGTGAAGTTGTACATGCGGATCAAGGGGGTATTTGCGCGAGCATGAATAAGATCATTGGAACCTTGCCTCAAACGATTCCCAACTCTTATGTTATTCCCTCAAGTGGTTGTGAAGACGGACCAGACAACCTTCATTTTACAGCCGCAGGATATCGTGAACTTGGAAAACGATATGGCATGCAAATGCTCTCCTTACTTAAATCTAAACCAACCACTAAAGCAGTCAAAAAGTAGAGGTAATTATGCTTAAAATACATCCAGCCACAATTCTGTTATTCGTATTGACGCTTTTTTCCGGCAGCTTGTCTGCCCAAAATCCGTTCATTACAGACCAGTATACAGCAGACCCTACTGCCCGCGTTTTCAACAGTCGGGTATATGTTTACCCTTCTCATGACATCCCTCCAGTTCCGGGCAAGGGGCGTCCAAACTGGTTCGCCATGGAAGATTATCACGTATTTTCTTCCGATAACCTGGTCGACTGGGCAGATCATGGAGTAATCGTTCACCAAAATAAGGTGCCTTGGGTAAAGCCTGACAGCTATAGCATGTGGGCCCCGGACTGTGTTTACCGGAATGGCAAATATTACTTCTATTTTCCAAGTACGCCGGCGGATACCACAAAGGGAAACAGAGGCTTCAAAATCGGGGTAGCTGTATCGGATAAACCCGAAGGGCCTTTTGTTCCACAGGAACAGCCTATTCAAAAGGTTAATGGTATCGATCCCAACGTTCTTATAGATAAGGACGGGCAGGCATACCTGTACTGGTCGGCCGGGAATATCTATGGAGCGAAACTGAAAGAAAATATGCTTGAACTAGCTTCGGAGCCCGTTATCCTTCAGGATCTCCCGACAAAAGGCTTGAAAGAAGGTCCTTATGTTTTTGAAAGGAACGGGATCTACTATATGACCTATCCTCATGTGGAGAACAAGACGGAAAGACTGGAATATGCAATTGGGTCTAGCCCTCTGGGGCCGTTTAAGTTTACTGGTGTCATTATGGATGAATCGCCTGTAGGCTGCTGGACCAATCATCATTCCCTGCTGAATTTCAAGGATCAATGGTATTTGTTCTATCATTCCAATGATCTGTCGCCGAACTTCGATAAGAACCGTTCCATACGAATCGACAGCTTAAGCTTCAATACGGATGGAACCATCAAGTTGGTTCAGCCTACCTTCAGAGGAGTGGGCCTTACCAAAGCATCGGGTAAAATCCAAATTGATCGATACAGTAAGATCAGTGATAAAGGAGTGTCTGTTGCATTTATTGATACTACTAACAGATTTAAGGGATGGAAAACTCAATTCTCATCGGCTGGTGCATGGTTGCAATATAATAGCGTCGATTTCGGGTCAAAGGCGCTTCGATCTATGCAGGTAATGGCTGCCTCTTCAAAGGGTGGGCTATTAGAAGTACGTACGGGTTCACCTTCAGGAGCCGTTATTGCGCGGGTGCAGATTCCTAAGACATCATCATGGAAACTTATTGAAAAGAAAGTGGATGTCCCCAAAACAGGCGTTCAGCATCTCTTCGTTAGCCTGAAAGGAGAAGGCGATGTGGATGTTGATTGGCTGAAATTTGAGTAAACCTTCCAGCCGTACTGTCAAATTACATACTATAATTGAAGCTATGAATCTAAAAACAGTCATACCGGTAGCGCTTTCATGCTTTTTGATGTTCGTTTCCACGGCACTCCTAAGTCAGCCCCAAAACAGGGCGCCGATAGTTTCGCCGACGGTAGGTGCAGATAACAAAGTGACATTCCGCTTGTATGCTCCACAGGCGAAGGAGGTTAAACTCAGTGCGCAGTTCGAAAAAGCTCCTCTTGCAATGACCAAAGACAGCACGGGTGTATGGAGCCTCACTACCAGCCCTGTAACTCCTGATATTTATCCCTATAACTTTGTCGTAGATGGTATCCAGGTCGCAGACCCGTCAAATACCAATATTTTTCCGAATGAAGGCTTTCAGAGCAGCCTGGTCGAAATTCAGGGGGCTACACCTCTTGTGCATGCCATACAAAATGTGCCTCATGGTGTCGTTTCTTACCGGTACTACTACGATCAGGAGTTAGGCTCTCGTCCTGTTGTCATCTATACGCCTCCCGGTTACGACCAGGATCCATCTAAAAAATACCCGGTACTTTATCTGCTTCATGGAACCACTGATACGGAAGAAACCTGGACAAAAGTTGGTCGCGCAAACATTATATTGGACAATCTCATTGCGCAGAAGAAAGCGGTGCCGATGATCATTGTGATGCCTTACGGACGAGCTTACCCCAAAATCAGTAAGTCCTCCGGAAGCCTTCGGAACTGGGAGAACCTGCAGGAGTTTAAAAAAGATTTCATGAATAACCTCATTCCGTTTGTAGAACGAAACTACAGGGTGAAAGGGGACAATAATAGCAGGGCAATAGCTGGTTTCTCCGGCGGTGGTGGCACTTCCTTATATTTCGGTCTCAATAATCCCAATTTGTTCAAATGGGTCGTAGGCTTTGCACCGGGTATGTTGAAGGATGAGTTTTCCCGTAATAACGCGGTGGCCTTTGCCAATCCCACAGCCACCAACCAAAACCTTAAACTGTTTTGGATAGGGGTTGGGAAGGAGGATATGCTCTATCCGGTAATTACAGACTACCTCAAAGTTCTCGACGACAAAAAGATAAAGCATGAAAAGTTCATATCAGGCGGCGGACATACCTGGATGAATTGCAGACTCTATTTGTCAACTATTGCACAGAAATTATTTAGTTACTAAGGTCCAGGCAAAGACAACCAATTTATCCTAAACAAAACACAATCTAATGAGTACGAAGCCTCTTATTCGTCTGATGTTCCTCGGAACAATGCTCTGTATGTCCCTCTTTGCTTTGGGACAACCACCAACAGGTCCTTTTGTGATTTCACCTCAGGTTCATGCCGATAAAAAAGTCACGTTCAGCTATCTGGCACCTGATGCGAAAGAAGTGAAGCTGAGTGGGCAATTTTTGAAGGCGGCTGTTTCCATGACCAAGGGTGCATCAGGTATCTGGAGCGTTACTGTAGGTCCCGTGAAGCCCGATATCTACCCTTATAGCTTTATCGTGGACGGCGTTAACGTTATGGACCCAGCCAACGCAGAGTTTTTTCCCAACGAGCGGTTCAAAGGTAGTCTGGTGGATATACCCGGTGATAAACCTTTGATCCATGCCGTAACTGATGTCCCTCATGGGACGGTCTCTTACCAGTCCTACCCCTCGATAGAAGGAAGTACCGGGTCAATGGTAGTCTACACTCCCCCCGGATATGAGAAGGACGCAGCAAAGAAATATCCGGTGTTTTACCTGATAAGCGGCACCACCGATACAGAGGAAACCTTTTTCAAAGTGGGCCGGATCAATTTTATCCTGGATAATCTTATTGCTGCTGGTAAAGCAAAGCCGATGATTGTCGTCATGCCCTACGGCAATCCTGCAGCAAGGATTGCAGAGCAGAAGGGACTTCCGAAGCCATCTGATCTGATATCCCGCGAGGGTGCGGATGCTGTGAACCGTTCCAAAATGTTTGAAACCGACCTGATGACTAAACTCATCCCCTTTGTAGAAAAAAACTATCGCACCATTAGCAACAGGGATGCCCGTGCTGTAGGTGGTTTTTCGAGAGGTGGGGGACAAACCCTGCGTGCAGGCTTCGCCAACATGGATCAATTTGCATGGATATGCTGCTACAGCGCTTATTTATCCACACCCGAAATGGAGAGCAGCTACCGCAACGTTTATGAAAATCCTGACAAAACCAACAAGGATCTGAAGCTGCTATGGGTAAGTGTAGGGAACGAAGACTTTCTATATAACCAGACCGTAGAATTCCTCGACTTTCTCAAGGCTAAGCGGGTAAATTATAAAAGCTTAATCACAGGGGGCGGACATACCTGGATGAATGTGAAAAGCTATTTTGCAGAAACTGCGCAACTCCTCTTTAAATAGATCAGAATGAAACGATATCTCTTAATACTATTCATTACCCTAATTGGCGGTAGCTTAAAGGCACAACGTGTGCCGACACTTAACTCACCCGAAGTTCATCCTGATAACAAAGTTACCTTCCGCTACTTCTCACGTACGGCCGAAAATGTAATGTTGAGCGGTGAATTTCTTGAGAAACCTGCCTCCATGTCTAAAGATACTTCAGGCGTATGGAGCGTCACTGTTGGGCCCGTTAAACCCGACGTCTATCCTTACAGCTTCACCGTTGATAATGTACAGTTAGCTGATCCGAACAATACCTACATCTTTGCTAACGAGCGGTTCAAACGGAGCATTGTCGATATACCGGGGAGCAAACCACTGATACATTCTCTACAGAATGTCCCTCACGGAAAGATCGACTATCGTTATTATAAATCAACTGCATTGGATACTCTACGGAGAGCACTGGTCTATACACCTCCAGGCTTTGATATAAACGGCAAGACCAAGTATCCGGTATTGTACCTCGTGCACGGAGGCTCAGACACAGAAGAGACGTGGACAAAAGTGGGCCGCGCCAACCTGATTGCTGATAACCTGATTGCATCCGGTAAAATGGTACCCATGATCATCGTGATGCCGTATGGAAATGTGCGCCCTAGGCCGATGGCCGACTTTACTAAAGATGTCGTGAGCCAGCTTGTTCCCTTCATCGAAGCTAACTATCCGGTTCTTAAAGACAGGCAGCACAGGGCGATCGCAGGATTTTCCGTCGGTGGGGGACAGACTCTGAATATCGGCCTTACCAACACAGAGACGTTTGCTTATGTATGTTCCTATGCTCCTTATACAGCTACAGAGGAATTCAGGAATAACTTCGCTAACTGGTCTCCTGACTCCGGATTGATGAACAGCAGACTAAAGTTGTTTACGATCAGCGTCGGTACAGACGACTTCTTGTATGAGAGTGTAAAGCAAAACATCTCCATGTTTAAAGAAAAAGGACTTGATCTTAAAACCTACATAGTTCCCGGAGGGCACACCTGGATGAATTGTAAACTTTATCTGGCAACAACTCTGCAGGAGATATTTAAGTAGAGACAGCATCAAACGAACCAAACCATTTATAAACTCAAAATACCAATCAAATGAATCGGAATTTATTAACCCTTGTCATTACATCGCTGTTGCTCACCGGCGTCAGCTATGCCCAAACAAATACTCAGATTCTGGAGGATTTCAAACCCTCATCTTTAAATCAACCAGATCAGCAGTATCCTCAGGTCAATTCTCAGGGATATGCACGCTTTCAGATCCTGGCGCCAAAAGCGCAGAGCGTGGTGGTCAGCCTCGGACTGGGGGGGACATCAGGAGGAACCCCTCTGAAAAAGATCACAGACAGCCTGTGGGCAGGTACAACATCCGGACCGATGGAAGAAGGATTTCATTATTATCACCTCACCGTTGACGGTGGTGTATTCAATGATCCGGGAGCATTGAACTTTTATGGATCAACCCGCTGGGAAAGTGGCATCGAAATTCCTGCGCATGATCAGGACTTCTATGCCTTAAAGGATGTTCCTCACGGTCATGTCCATCAGATCCTGTTCCCTTCAAAAAGCACGAACACGTCCCGTAGGGCGTTTGTTTATACCCCTCCGGGCTACGATAAAGACAAATCCAGCCGTTACCCCGTACTCTATCTTCAGCATGGCTGGGGCGAAGACGAAACTGCATGGGCTAACCAGGGGCGTGCAAACCTCATTATGGATAACCTGATTGCCGAAGGCAAAACCAAGCCTTTCATCATTGTGATGACATACGGGATGACAAACGTGATCAGACCCCGCGCCGGAGGCTTAAGGAGCTTTGACATCAAACCTTTTCAGACCGTTCTCCTGGATGAACTTATTCCTTACGTAGATGCTAACTTCCGCACTGTCGCCAACCAAGCCAATCGCGCAATGGGAGGGCTGTCGATGGGAGGTTTCGAAACCCATACGATTACACTTGCCCGCCCTGATGTATTTTCACACTATGCACTATTAAGCGGAGGTACGTATAAGCCAGAAGAAATCAAGGATAAATCAAAAGTGAAACTCATATTTATGAGCTGCGGAAGCTTTGAAAACCCAGATGGCGTAACAAAAGCAGCTGAGACGCTTAAGGCTCAGGGCTTCAATGCAGTATCTTATGTTTCGCAAGGTACCCGCCACGAGTTCCAGACATGGCGCCGCAGTCTTCAGGTGCTTGCACCTATGCTTTTCAAAAATTAAGATATCGCTCTTATGAATCGTTTAATTACCGCTCTCATCTTAGCCGTTTTCCTAGCTGGTGGTGCTTCTGCTCAAAAAAAGAAGGCAGTCAAAAGTGCCGCCGGTCAGCCGGCTATTACGTCAGGCAAATACCGCAACCTTTTCCTTGAAGCAGGTTACCGGCAGGCCGATATTGATAAAAAATTGGCAAAAGCTTATGCCGACCTCTTTGAGGGGCCCAATCGCATCTATTTCCAGGTAGGCGATTCAATGGGCTATGTATCAGATCTGAAGAACCACGATGCCCGTACCGAAGGCCTTTCTTATGGAATGATGGTCGCTGTACAGCTGGACAAGAAAGATGTCTTTGATCGTGTATGGCGATGGTCAAAGAAGTATCTGCAGCATCAGTCAGGCCCCCGGGAAGGATACTTTGCCTGGAGTATCAATCCTGAAACGCTGAAAAAGAATTCACAGGGTTCAGCGTCTGACGGCGAGCTGTACTACATCACGAGTTTGTTGTTCGCAAGCAATAAATGGGGCAATGATACCGGCATTGATTACTACAAGGAAGCAAGAAGAATACTTGACGCCATGTGGAAGAAAGACGGAACCGGAAATATCTATAACCTCATCAATACCGAGCACAAGCAGATTAGCTTTGTGCCCGAAGGAGATGGCTATAAGTGGACGGACCCATCCTACCATTTGCCCGCCTTCTATGAAATTTGGGCTTTATATGCCAAAGATGGACACGAACAGTTCTATAAAGATTGTGCGGATACCGCACGGGCGTTCCTCCATCGTACCTGCCACCCCAAAACCGGGTTAAATCCCGACTATGCAGAATTTAGCGGAGCTCCTCACTCGACCCGTTGGATGCCTGCAGCCTTCCGCTATGATTCCTGGAGGGTACCGATGAACATATCCATGGATTACTCCTGGTTCGGTAAAGACAGGGCCTGGCAGGAGGACTATGCCAAACGATTCCAGGGCTTCTTACGCTCACGCGGAATGGACACCTTTGAAGATCAATTCGAAATTGATGGGAGCTTGCCAGAGTTCATACTACAGGCGGGAGGCTTTAAAAAGCTCAGACATTCTTTGGGACTGATATCGACCGCTGCTACCGCATCCGCCATGAACTCCGAAAAGAACAGCATTGATTTTGTTCATAAAATCTGGAATGCCAAGCTTGAACCGTATGAAGATGGCTACTTTGATCCATATTATGACGGCTTGTTGTATATGTTCAGCCTGATGCATCTTAGCGGTAAATATCAAATTATCAGGTAAAATAGTAACTTGTAAACGAAATCGCCCCCGTGGCAAAACTGTTAACCAATACATATATTAAATTCAATTCATGAAAAATGTTCTGCTGGGCGTCGCGATGCTTGCCGCATCGCTGATAAGCACCCAAGTTTCCTCTCAGGCGAGAAATCCTGTCATCTTTGCTGACGTTCCTGATCCTTCCATCATCCGTGTTGGAAACGTGTACTATATGAGCAGCACAACTATGCATATGAGTCCTGGTGTCCCCATAATGAAGTCTACAGACCTCATCAACTGGAAAATGGTCAGCTACGCGTATGACAGACTCACCGATAACAACGAAATGAGCCTTGTAAATGGAAAGTCAACCTACGGAAGAGGATCCTGGGCCAGCAGCATACGCTACCATAAAGGTGTTTACTATGTTTCCACATTCGCTGCTACCAGCGGAAAGACACATATTTACACCACCAACAATATCGAAAAAGGCCCCTGGAAAGAGATCGCATTTAGTCCCGCGCTCCACGACCATTCACTCTTCTTCGATGATGACGGTAAAGCGTACATGATTTACGGAAACAAAGAACTAAAGCTTGTTGAACTCAAAGACGACTTGTCTGGTCTGAAAGATGGAGGTGTCAACCAGGTTATTGTCCAAAATGCCAGCGCGCCAAGTGAGGTCGTTGGGAAGAGCGGTCTGGGGGAAGGTTCCCAGCTGTTTAAAGTAAAGGGCAAGTACTATCTCTTCAATATTACCTGGCCACAGGGTGGAATGAGATCGGTGATCATTCACCGGGCTGATAAGCTTACCGGCCCCTGGGAGGGTAGGCTTGCTTTGCAGGATATCGGAGTGGCGCAAGGCGGACTCATAGATCGCCCTGACGGAACCTGGTATGCTTATCTCTTCCGTGACTTTGGGGCTGTCGGCCGTATTCCTTATCTGGTGCCTGTGAAATGGGAAGGTGGATGGCCTGTTCTGGGCGAGAACGGAAAAGTACCTGCAACGCTTAATCTTCCTGCAAACGGCAGCCTGTCCCCCGGCATTGTTGCTTCAGATGAGTTTGAGCGCAAAACAGGAGATGCTCCACTACCGCTCGTGTGGCAGTGGAATCACAATCCTGAGAACAGTCTTTGGTCTCTAACTCAGAGAAAAGGCTATCTGAGACTCACCACAGGGCGGACTGATACCAGCATCCTGATGGCCAGGAATACACTTACGCAACGAACATTCGGACCGAAGTCTTCGGGCATAACGTCTATCAACGTTTCAAAAATGAAAGATGGCGACCGTGCAGGACTCTTGTTGTTGCAAAAGAACTACGGTTGGGTAGGGGTAAAATCCGAAGGTGGAACCAGATCGATCGTAATGGTGAAGAATCAGGGCAGTGCCGTGGAAGAGTCTGAAAAGATCTCGATCAAGCAGGACGTTGTTTATTTAAAGGCAGATTGTGATTTTGAAAACCGTGCCGACAAAGCGAGATTTTACTACAGCCTTGACGGCAAAACCTGGAAAGCCATCGGTTCCGAGTTGAAGATGTCTTACACCCTTCCTCATTTCATGGGGTACCGCTTCGGCTTGTTTAACTATGCCACAAAGAGCAGTGGCGGATATGTTGACTTCGATTACTTTAGAATTAGCGATCAGATCATCTGATCGCTAATTGCTGAACCGCCGCGAGGCGATTTATAGAACAGTTATATCCTTGTAAGGAGTAATGGTACTGATTGAGCCATCTTCATTATGGAAGAGAGGAGTGACCTTCACAGAACGAAGGTGCGTAACTCCTTTAGAAAGTGATGAATCATGATAGAATAAGTACCATTGCCCTTCAAATTCCGCAATAGAATGGTGGGACGTCCAGCCAACAACCGGATTAAGGATCACACCTGTATACTTGAACGGCCCGTAAGGATTATCTCCAATGGCATAACAGATCAGGTGGGTGTCACCTGTTGAGTAAGTGAAGTAATACTTGCCATTGAACTTATGCATCCACGAAGCTTCGAAAAAACGCCTGCTGTTATCTCCTGACAGAAGAGGCTCTCCCTTCTCATCGGTGATCACAATCTCTCTAACCGGCTCAGCAAACTGCTTCATATCCTCAGTCAGCATGGCAACGCGCGGTCCCAGAGCAAGCTCATCCGCAGCTGGTTCCTGATAATCGGCGCTATACACGTTATCGCGGTAGCTTTGTAACTGTCCACCCCAAATTCCGCCAAAATACATATAGTATTTACCGTCCTCATCCTCAAATACAGCCGGATCAATAGAGTAGCTATCCTCAATCGCTTCAGGCTCTGCAGTAAAAGGTCCCGTAGGAGAGTTGCTCGTCGCTACACCGATCTGGAAGATATCATCTGCCTTCTTCGCAGGGAAGTATAGGTAGTAAACGCCGTCCTTATGTGCAGCATCGGGTGCCCACATCTGCCGGGTAGCCCAGGGTACATCATTTACATGGAGTGCAACGCCGTGATCTGTCGCTTCCCCATCAGGACGGTCCATTGATAGTACATGATAGTCCTCCATCGCAAACTGACTTCCCAGATCATCGAAAGGAATCCCCGCATCAATATCGTGAGAAGGATAGATATAGATCTTTCCGTCGAAGACATGAGCCGAAGGGTCTGCCGTGTAGATATGTTTAACGAGGGGACTGGATATCGCTTGTGCGTCTAATTGATCAAAGTCAATATGGTCAATTTTTTCTTCAGGCATATTATTTAGTTTTAGTACAAGAATGCAATTTATTTGTCAACAAGAGACCCGCAGAAGCCTGGTTCTGCGGGTGAAAAGCTTATAACGCTTGATCAGCGGCTTGCCTGGAACGGCGCGCCGCAAGTTCTCTTTCAATTTCCTCTTCGGTGCTTTTACGTATAGGATACCAGAATAACATCGATGCTGAGATCAGGAACAGTCCGCCAGGTATGATGCTCACGAGCATTTTAATTCCCGTCATAGCGGACTCGGTTTGTACCGCCGCATCCGGAACGTAGCCGAATACGCCGAGAAGCCAGGCGGATAATGCCCCGCCCACGCTTAAGCCCACTTTCAGACCAAAGATCATGGCTGAGAAGATAATAGCCGTTGCCCTTCTGTTGTTCTTCCACTCGCTGTAGTCAGCAACGTCAGCAATCATGGTCCACAACAGGGGAGTGGTAATACCATAAAGAAAGCCGAACGCAATCTGAGCCATAAAGACAGCAATGACTGCGTCTGGCGGGAAGAAATTAACCGCAATCAGCGATACAGCCGATGCTGCCAGAAAGCAACCGAAGACGGTGCTTTTTCCGAAGCGGTCTGCAAGAGGCTTTGAAAAGGCGATCCCCACAATCATGAAGATTGTACTCAACGCGCTGCTTAAACTGGATACGGCGTATGGTGCATTATCTGGCTTCGAAAATTCCTCAAATGCAGCAGGCGTAAACACACTTCCCAGCCAGCCGATGATTCCCTTAAAACCGATCAAATCCAAAAACTGGACCTGACTGGCCTCCGTCAGATAATACTTAAAGTAGAAGATGTTCATGCCACCACGTGTTGCCAGTGTGATGAATACAAGAACGGTGAGCACCAGCATAATGATCCAGGGCTTGTTCTTTGAAAGGTCAGTGAGATCCTGGAGAATAGGCGTTTTTTGCGCCTTCGGTGGCGTAATACGCTCTTTTGTGGTGAAGAACGTGATGATAAAGCAGATCACCCCTGTAATGGCAAACACCAGCATCACCTTTTCAAAGCCACTTGCTTTATCACCGTCGCCCAGCGAAAGGGCAAGTGGAAGCAGTAAAACCTGAATGATAAACTGGGCCACCATCACCGCAGTAAAACGGTAAGAAGCCAGACTGTTCCGTTCCTTCATACTACCCGTAAGAACGCCGCTCAAAGCAGAGTAGGGCAGGTTGTTGGCAGAGTAGACAATTACCAGAAGAAAATACGTGATGAATGCGTACGCAATCTTTCCACCTTCATTGAAGTTGGGAGTCGAGAATGCCAGCAGGGAAATTACGCCGAAAGGAACTGCCGTCCACAAGATCCAGGGCCTGAACTTTCCCCAGCGCGTATTTGTACGGTCGGCAATGGCACCCATCGCCAGGTTGAAAAATGCACCAACAACGCCTCCTATCAGGATGACAAGACTTGCAGCTGCGGGCGGAATCTTATAAATGTCGGTGTAAAAGAAGGCCAGGAAGGCCATAAGCGTCTGAAAGATCAGATTGGCTGCCAAATCTCCAAGGCTGTAACCGATCTTCTCCATTACAGAGAGTTTCTGTAATTCGGGAGGCAGTTGCTTGTTTTTGGCCTCTTCAGTATTCGCGGTGTCGCTATTTGAGCTGTACATGATTTGATGGGCTATCGTTAGTTTTGATTTTAATCAGCTGGTTAAATGCAGCTTTAGGTTTAAGTTCTCTGTCGAACAGCAGCGGATAGTTCGTTCTTCCTCTCACCGGCCAGTTGTTAAGCCATGAGTCGGCATCACTGACGCCCCATAGCGTAACGCGTCCTATTTTGTCTTTATGTTTTACGAACAGGCGGAACAAGGCTTCATATCGATCTGCCAGCTTATTTTGTACCGAATCAGGTAGACCTGTAGGGTAGGGGTTCATCTTTGCGTTATATTCTGCACGGGCACCCACATCAGCCGTGTTTGAATCAAATGGATTTGGCAGAACGCTGATATCCAACTCGGTAAACATAACATCGATGCCAAGCGCCGAGAATTCAAGGATTGATTTTTCAATTTCATCCAACGGGAAGTTGTTAATGTTCCAGTGCCCTTGGATGCCTACACCGTCGATACGAACACCTGCATCCTGGATCTTCTTGATCAAACGGATCGCGCCAGCACGTTTCTTCGGCTGTTCGATATTGTAGTCATTATAGTATAATTTGGTTTTCGGGGATACTTTGTGTGCGAGCCTGAAGGCGTCTACGATATAATCTTCGCCCATTTTTTCCAGGAATATAGACTTCCGGAGTGTACCGTCTTCGTTCAGTGCTTCATTCACTACGTCCCATGAATATACCTTGTCCTTATAGCGGCTCGCAACGGTGGTGATGTGATCATTGAAAAAGCTTCTTACCGAATCTGCTTCCTTCATTTGTCTGACGAAGCGGGGTAGCTGACTATGCCAGATCAGGGCATGGGCGTTCACGACCATGTTTCTGCGTTTAGCCTGATCCACAAACTGATCCGCCAGTTTGAAGTCATACTTCCCTTTTTCGGGATGCAATTCCTCTGCTTTCATAACGTTTTCAGGCGTTACCGCGTTAAAATGCCTCACCTCAACTTTAGCTAGCTCAGGATTAGCCTCGTGTATCTGCTGAACGTTTATTGCTGTTCCGATAAGGAAGTCATCCTTAAAGACTCCTTTTAAACTTGGCGGTTGTTTTGATTCCGGTGTCTTGCTGATGCTGCTGCAATTGGTTAGTAGCAGAGCCGCAAACACCATGGTTAAAAGTGCTGATGTTTCTTTCACGTTGTCAGGTCTTAATGGTTGTTATCAGCTTCAAATTTAACAGACCACCCTATGTTAGAAGGGGACTTTTAGTTTATTTGATAGTACAAATGTTAATTCCTGCTTATTCTGCCTGTAAAATCAAGCCTTTAAGGTCGAAATCGCTCTTCATGACACGTAACAATAGATTGTTTGTCTCTGAGCGCTGGATTAGAGAAACGAAAACATTCCACTGGACGGGGACATGCTCCACCTCCAAAAATACTACCCTGGAGGTTTTCATCAATCTAGGTACATACAAAAAGCGGGCTTTGCAATATCATCATAACGATATGGAAAAGATCGTTTGAGACACGTGTAGCTCGACAGGATTGAAAGTAAATATTTGTTTATATCCGCTGGCAATTCAGAGGTATTCTGGTATTCCTGTTTTTCCGCTCTTATGCGCTCTGTTATGTGGATATTCTGTTCCCACTTCTGTAGCGGGGCATACCAATTCTTCGGTGATTTCTTCTGTTATCGTACCAGGACCGGTGTGCTGCCAGTGTGTGTTTTGCGTGATAAAAGCTGTCGAACTCGAACCGGTCTACCACTTCCCGCTGAACGATACTGTGAAAAGCTTCGATATAGGAGTTTTCCTCCGGTGTAGCAATATGAGTGAACTCCTGATTAGCTTCTGCTGCTCTAAGGTACTGTTTGACACTGTTAGCGATAAACTGGGAGCCATTATCATTTCGAATGGTTACTCCTTTAATTCCATACTCCTGATTGATTCTTCTGAAAGCGTTAATTACGTCTTTCTGCCGGATGCTTTTCTGAAAGATCTGATCAACCGTTTTCCTGGAGAATACATCCAGAATGGTTAACAGATAGTAGCTTCGTTTATCCGAATGAACGTATACATACTTAATGTCCAGACAAAGATATTCCATCGGGTAAGAGGCTTCGATCTTGCGGTGCTGAACGAACTTGCGTTTTCCACTTGTCCGGATGACCTTACCTAATAAAAGGCTCTGCTCATTCATTAACCGGTATACCTTTTTCTCATTAATATAATATTCCTGTTTACGCAACTCCTGGGTGACATTTTCATATCCGTAACAGCAGAATTCCTGCGATAGAATATCTTTTATTTCTTCCACTACTACCTGGTTTTCAACCATGGAGCCATCCAGCTTAAAAGTATGGGTACTGGGCTTTACACCCCGCTTACCGTTCCTGCTCTTATAATAGTACACACTGCCAGGCATATCC
>NZ_JBMQOB010000003.1:0-309293 GCF_053551015.1 Arcticibacter sp.
ACGCGACCTGCACGATGCCGATCTTCAGCAACTCGTGGGGATGGACTTTAATGGCAATAGCAAACTGGCAGAGGTGCTGCAGATCCCTCACGAACTGAAGCGGGATGAAGAAGGAAACATTACGGTTACTATAGGCCGCTTCCACCCGGCCAAAGACGTTAAAAAGGCGGCCGGATATGCTGTTTCCCGCTACCGGATCCGGCTGATGGCCGTGGCTTTCGACTTCCGCCAGGAGTACCTGGAGTATCTGGATATGCAGGACGTGGACTTCAAAAAACACGATGTCACGCCCGAACAAACCATCCGGCTCAAGGCTCAGGCTGATCCGGGATGTATGGTGCTGGTCAGCATGTCGCTGCTGATGTATGACGAAATAGCTCAAACGGAGGAGTACGTGCTGCTGAATAACAAGGGCTTCAGTCCATGCGCTATTATTGCTGCCTATCCCGCGGACGAACCTTCGCCCAGGGATGCAAGTGCCGTGGACGTCTGCCAGGCAGTTTTTCCGACGCGCTTCAACAGCATGGTGGGTATGGGCTATGCCGGTAACACCTTGCTGAGAGAGCAGGCGAAGCGAAAGATGCCTCGTCACACCAGGAAGGACGAGGCAAAGGTCAGGCACTCTGAAACTTCCGAGACGGTCATGCGCCAGAAAGTTTTCTTCTGCAAGCGCTGACAGCGATGAGTCCGAGCTGATCATGATAAAATTCTGTCAACTTAGGCTAAAAAAATATTATCAATAACGCATAAGAATCTGTTTTTTAGCTCAGGTAGAAAACCTGCACGAGACAACATGAACTACTTAAGAACTTTCAAGATCATTCTTTTGATACTGCTCGGATGTGCCGGGATCTCTCAGGCAATGGCAGGAGGAAAAATCCAATTTTTCGGGGCCAGCAAATCCGCATTATTGTTTACCGGCCGGGTAGACTTCTCAGATCCTGCACTACCGAGATTCTACTCGCCGGGAGTGTATGTACAGGGCAGGTTCAAGGGGACCAGCTGTGAGCTGGAAATCAATGATGAACTGCTCTATGGCACTAGCCATAACTATATCACGGTGGTAGTCGACAATGGCGCCCCAAAGAGAATTAAGCTGACTGAACGAAAGAACAGGATCAGGATAGCTGATCAACTCGGTAAAGGAGAGCACCGTTTTCTGCTCTGCAAGAGTACTGAATCAGGCATCGGATACATTGAACTGGCGGGCATCTGGTGTGAACGCTTACTGCCGGCGCCGGAGGCCTTGCCGCGAAAGATTGAATTCATAGGAAACTCTATCACCTGTGGCATGGGCAATGATCTAACTATCCCCTGCGGCGGCAGCAGTACCTGGTATGATCAGCATAATGCTTATATGAGCTATGGACCGGTGGCGTCAAGAATGTTGAAAGCCGACTGGGCCCTGACTGCTGTATCTGGTATAGGACTGATTCATAGTTGTTGCGATATGACCATTACGATGCCGCAGGTCTTTGATAAAATCAACCTCAGGGAGAATACTGGTGCATGGGATTTCAACCTATATCAACCCGACGTCGTGACCGTCTGCCTGGGACAGAATGACGGCGTTCAGGATTCAGCAGCATTTTGTAATGCTTACGAGAAGTTTATAAAAACCTTGAGAGGGCACTATCCCAAGGCCTCTATTGTCTGTCTGACCAGTCCCATGGCCGATTCGACTTTACGCTCCTTCATGACCAAAAGCATCACCTCCGTTATTACCAAACTGACGGGAGAGGGTGAGCAGAATGTGTATAAGTTCGTTTTTACAAAAAGGTATCATAAGGGCTGTACAGACCACCCTGATCTTGCCGAACATCAGGAAATCGCGGAGGAGCTCAGTGCTGTTATCAAAAAAATAAAAAACTGGTAAAAAGGACGGCTTCTGAACATCTGTTGAATATTTTCCATCTTTGCAGGAAATTACATCAGAAATGAATTGGATCATTCTTATTATAGCGGGGTTGTTTGAAGTGGGCTTTGCTTCTTGCCTGGGAAAAATGAAAGAAACGGGTGGAACGACGGCTGTTCTCTGGGGTGCCGGCTTTTTAGTCTGCCTCACCATCAGCATGGTGCTTCTGATAAAGGCGACACAAACGTTACCTATCGGAACCGCTTATGCGGTATGGACCGGGGTCGGTGCCGTGGGTACTGTATTGGTTGGTATTCTGGTCTTTAAGGAGCCGGTAACATTCGCCAGGATTTTCTTCCTGACCACGCTGATCGGGTCGATCGCCGGATTGAAATTCGTCTCGTCGTAAAAGAAAGATGCCTGTCCCACGGTTATTTTCCGTTAAGACAGGCATCCTTTACTATCCGAGGTAAGCAACTATGGCTTGTCCGATCTGATTAACCTCTTCATCTGCTGAGAATAGCGGAAGATCAGTGTCCGGATCGAGCTTCAACCACTGCTGCTCAGTGTCCTTTTGTATTTTAACATATTCGACACCTTCTTTGAAGATGGTATAAACGTCCTCTTCTTCAGGAAATACGGAGTATTCGATCTCTCCTATTTCGATATCAAATGGCTCTTGCATACTCATTAACTATGTTTTTTCTTCTTCTCTAATTTGGCTTTTTTACCTGCACCAATATTATAGTCTTTACTATTCTTCTCTTTTTTCTGATGAAAAGCTTCTCCCCTCACAGGTTCTTCTGTTACCTTGATCTTCTTCTTTGTCTTCGCAGCATTCTCCGTGTCGATCAGCAAACCCTCAGGTAGGGGTACTACGGGGAATTTATATCCCAGGGCATGTTCGATCTTCCGAACGTCGGCCAGTTCGATATCGGTCGAGAACACGATGGAAAGAGCATCAATCTCCTCATCCTGATCTTTGATGACGCGGGAAATAAACGTTTCCTTCTCCACAGGAGGTTCCAGGTGAATGATACTGTCGATTCCCGAAAGATCAAGCGGCGCAGCGAGCTCGTTGGCCACAACGAGGAAGTTAAGCTCCTCTGAATCGTAGAACTCGTCTATTGAATTTACCCCTTTCGATTCGAAGAAGACCGGGTTAAGAATGGCAGACCTGGATTTCAGCTTCTGAACGAGCGCATTATAGACCTTTTCAGCTGTAAGACGCGTATTCACAAAAACAACCGACTTAGGCACCTCGGATTCTTTTAACAAATCATTCAGCAGGTTTAACTTCGTTCTGAAATTGGGAACATGGTATAACTGCTGAGGATAGATCTCTGCCTGAGGCTCAACCTCCTCCTCCACTTCAATATACGCGGGATCGCGCATGAAGGGTTCGATCATCTGCTCGATACGGGAATGCATGACTTCGGCAAATACAAGTCTCTGGCATTTAATGATACTGTTTGCCAGCTCGTTGACCGGCAGCTGCAGACCTTGCTTGACGATCAGCTCGGCATCGTCAACAATAAACATCTGAATTTTATTCAGGTCGAGCGCCAGCTTCAGGTAGATCGCACGTGCACGATCAGGGGTGGCTACGATGATGTCCGACCCATCGGCAAGTTCATCCAGCTGAGCTTCCGTACTCACTCCGGGAACAAGCGTGACAATACGTAATGATTTATTCTTATTGAGTGTATCAATTTGGGCAGCGACTGCCTCAACTTTTTCCCTATCGGGAACAAGGATCAATACACGCGGTGCAATCTCAGGAGTTTGTTTCAGGCGCATCAAGGCACCTAATATATAGGTGGTCGTTTTGCCGCAACCTTCGGGACCAATGGCGACAATATCTTGTCCACCAATAATGCGGGACATGGCTCGCAGCTGAATTTCTTTTGGAACCAGATATCCGGCTTCAGTTACCGATCTTACCAGCTGTTTACTAAGCTTTATCTTTTCTAACCACACGATACTTAAATTTTTAATACAAAGAGAGGTGCAAATTTACAACTTTATCCCTTGCCGACATCATATAAGGTAACATCCCAGGACATCATCTCCACTACTCTTTTGAATTCGGGTTGAATCGGTGCCTGAATGAGGATCTCCGTTTGATGAACAGGATGAGTAAAGGAAAGTTCAGAGGCATGCAACATCATGGTTGTCATTTCCCATTTCTCCTTGAAAAGCTTGTTTTGTTTGTTGCATCCGTGCTTTCTATCTCCGATGATAGGATGAAACACGTGAGCGAAATGCTTCCGGAGCTGATGCATTCGTCCGGTTTGCGGGGTGGCCTCAACCAGCGAGTACCTGGATGTCGGATGGGAGCCAAAAGGCACATCGATTTCCGCGCGGTTAAGTGTTCTATAGAATGTGAGGGCTTCCTGAATAGTACCATTTTCTTTTTTCAGCGGGTAATCGATCTCACCCTGGTCGGGAGTATGCCCCCGGAGTACCGTCAGGTATTTTTTACGAACCTGGTTTTCCTGAAACTGCTTGTGCATAGCGATTTCCGCCGTCTTGTCCATTGCAAAAAGCAGAACTCCGCCGGTCTTTCGATCCAAACGGTGTACAGGATTAACATAGTGATTGATTTGGTCGCGAAGAATCTGCAAAGCAAATTCCTGTACGTCCATGGCTATGGGAGATCTGTGTACCAACAGCCCATGTGGTTTGTTAATGGCGATGAGGTGCTCATCTCTAAATAAAATATCCAGCATCCAACTAATTCAGGGCGCAAACTTAAGTCTTTTCCGGCTCAACTACATTATCCGGTATGACGGTTTTCCCGACAGTAGCTACTGCTTATTCATGGTTGAATTCCCACATAAAATAGATTATGCACATGGAAAATAGAAAGAACTCGATCATAGGGCCTCCTCTTTGTATCAAATGTAAGCAACAAGCAATGAAGAATCAAGCGATCAAGGTCATTATCAAATAGTTATATACACATTTCACAATCGTTCAATTTTTTATCGTTTGGGTTCCATTTCCACTAAGAAATCACTGTGATACATGATAGAATTACAATTAAAATAAAGAAGCCCTCCAAGAATCTTGAAGGGCTTCGAATAGATAAAATTTAGAGAGTATTATGATTATTTGGAGAAAATCATCGCTGAGTTCCTAGCCGTTAAGTCTGTATACCATAATGGTGCGGCCTTTCCTCCATTTCTAGCCCAGTCTGCAAACCACTTGTAAGCCCGCGTAATTTCGGCATTTTCAATAGGATAAGCATAATTTGCTATCGGTAACTCTAATGCCCAGACTAAGCCGTTCTTGCTGTAATATGGCTTGGCCAGCGTAGTATTGTCGTCACCTGTTCCGAAAAGACTCCGGTTAGCAAGCTTTGTAGGCTGTTGGCCAGGTAAGTGAGTTTCGTAACCACGACCGAAACCTGGTGTGTTGTTCCAGATAAACATATTATATCTTCCCAATCCGAAACTGGCGAGCGTTGGGCCATTCTTTACTTGAAAGAACACTTTGTACGATTTGCTTTCAGCCGCTGTAGCCTTGGAAGTGTTCCAGTTCGTTTGTTCTTCGCGCGTATTTTTAAACAGAATTACCACTAAACTATCCTGATTATCTTCTGCTGTAGCACCGGAGATACTTACCAGGTTGGATTTCGGTATATTGAATTGAATACCCGCACCATTATTGTATTCCCCCCCGGTAGCTATAAGCTTGAAATCGGCATCTACGGTAACCACCTGATTTTCAGAGTTTGTCACTATTTCGTAGCGATAGCTGATAACCACATCGTTCATATCATAGTCTCCCTGATACGGCCATCTGTCTTCGAAAGCAACTGTAGACCCACCCTCGCTATAGTTCACCCCATAGCTTTTAAAAGCTTTGGTTGGATCATTAGGAAATTGATCTTCCTGATCAATTACACCGTCCTTATCTGTATCCACTAAGGGAGGATTTGGGTCTACTCCGTATCCTTCAGTACACTCATTAGCCGCGATATAGATATCACATCCGTTCTTTGCAGAATTAAGAAGATGTCTTGCAGACAGGCTTCTTTTGGGATCGCAATACATAACTCGTCCTGTAAATGTTCCACCGGCACTTTCCACAAGATCAGCTGAGGTTCCGGTCACCCTGAAAAGTGCCCACTCCGTACCATTAGGAGGCCCGCTGACCGTCTGACTGCTGGAAAGCAAGTTAGCTGTGCGGAACATCGATTTTGGAGATAAGGTCATATTTGAGTTCATCGTCGTATTTCCCTTCACGTCAATAAACGACTCATTGACCATCGTTGCTCCGTTAAGATTAAAGTCGGTCAAAACAATCAGCTTGCAGCGGTTTGTAAAGGTGCCGCTCGTACCATTAAAACTCTTTACCTGCAACTCGCCATCATTTACAAAAGTTGAACCGAATTCCAGGTGTGCATTTACAGCTAATAGCTTTCCTGAATTGACAATGCTTCCTGCTGAATTCATCGTCAGACGCTCCTGAAAAACATTAAAGGTACCGTAGTTATCCAAGCGGGAAGGACTAGCTCCGACGACCAGTTCTCCTTTAGCATTGTACGTACCTGAATTACTGATACGTCCGCCATTTTCTGCTTTAGACTGTCCAAGGGCATTGATCGTTCCATAGTTGTTCAGCACAGCGCCCGTGTTCATCCAAATCGTCTGGGCGGCCGTTATCGTCCCAAAGTTTGTTACGGTTCCGTTCTCTGCTGAAAGGTAATTCGTAGTTATTATTCCCGTGTTGTATAACGATCCGATAACCTTGGTACTCCACTGATCCGCGTTAATAGTGAGCGATCCGAAGTTCTTGATCGATGAAGTTGTTCCCCAATGTGAACCTTCGATCGATGCGCTTCCTGTACTGGTGATAATAATATTCAACCCGTTAATATTTCCGCCAACTAATCTGACGTTCTTTCCGCACACGTATAAGGTTCCGTTATGCCCCCAGTCCAGGCCAACTACAATATCACTGGCTGTAATAGAGTAGACTGCTCCGTTCTGAGCCTTAAAATTAGATACGGACGCACGAATAGTCGTCACTCCTGTTCCGGATGCGCAGCTTGGGCTGCTTTCTGCAACTGCTGAGGTTGAAAATCCGACCGCAGAAAGTTTCCTCATGGATTTCATCACGTTGGATTCGCCGATGGATAGTGAAACATCAGTGGATGTAATATCCACTTTGTGGCTAACTTTTGATCCGTCAGGAGCGATCTTCGTGATATAGACCTCGTTAATCATTACTGGAAGATAGATCCGTGTGTTGAAAGCAGACGTCAGCGTCGCACCACCTTTAGATAGCAGTTCGCCTCCGTTGTCCGGATCACCGGCGTAAACCGATATCACATGAAGAGAATTACCGAAGCGGGAATCGGAAACCGATATACTGAAATTAACATCTCTTGATGTTCCCCAATCAAACGAGTCAGGTACGCTAAGATCGCTGATGGCTTCCGAGCCCTCCGACGTTATGCCGTCCTTCTTACAAGATACAGCTGCTAACGCTAAAATCGAAACAGCTAATAATAAATATTTCTTCATAAATATTGCAAATATATACTAGTTGACAACATCTGTGCCAATAAAATTCACATTATATAGCACTGACCACCTGCAATTTAACCAAAATAGAGCTCTTCGAACTGGGGAATGTGCAAGGAAAAAATTCCCCGTATCTCACAATTCCATTCTCAGGCGCTTCACAATGTGCAAACTAATCCTCCGTCGCGTTTGTTCAGCTCAAAAACACGATATATTATGAAATGGATGGGCAGACGCGAAAGCGGAAACATAGAAGACAGAAGAAGCGGCGGCGGTGGCCTCGCGCTGGGCGGGGGACTCACGGCTGTGATTGCCGTTGTCTTTGCTCTGCTAACGGGGCAAAATCCCCTGGAGTTTATCGGAATGACCCAGCAGGGAGCATCGCCTACCCAAGGACCGGGAATTAGTACCGACGTCAAGGACGATCCCAATTCCCATTTTGTGGCAGTAGTGCTTGCTGAAACGGAAGATGTATGGGATAGCGTCTTTAGGGCTCAGAACCTACGGTATGAGAAACCCGTGCTCACCCTGTTCAGTGGCCAGGTTCGTTCCGGATGCGGGGCAGCCAGTTCATCGACCGGGCCATTCTATTGTCCAGCTGATAGCAAGGTGTACATAGACCTGAGCTTTTACGATGAGTTGAAGCAGCGCTTCGGAGCTCCCGGTGATTTTGCCATGGCTTACGTTGTAGCCCATGAGGTGGGCCACCATATCCAGCACCTGCTTGGCACGACGGATAAAGTCGACAGGATGAGAGGAAAAGTGAGCGATGAGGAACTGAATGCCTTATCTGTACGGCTGGAACTGCAAGCGGATTTTTTAGCGGGGGTTTGGGCGCATCATACTCAGAAAAAGGAATTGCTGGAGGCTGGAGATATTGAAGAGGCTCTAAATGCGGCTAATGCTATCGGCGATGACCGCCTTCAGATGGAAGCACAGGGATATGTGGTGCCGGATGCATTCACGCACGGAACGTCTGCGCAGCGAATGCGCTGGTTTAAGAAAGGCTTGGAGACCGGAGATATTCGGGCGGGAGACACCTTCGCCGCCGGAACTTTGTAATTTGTATTTTTTTCAATACAGAATTGACTACCAAACAAAACAATATTTTTTGCTCCAGATTAACTCTCTATTAACTAATACGCTCATTATTAACTAGATTTTAATTTTTTGGCAAATAGGCAAAGGTTTTGTCTTTATGCAAGCACATACTTAAAACTTTAAAAGTAAAAAACATGAAAAAAATAGCTTTACTAGCAGCTGGAATCCTGATCGGAGGCGCTGCATCTGCACAGTCTTTACCACCGGTAAAATATGGTTTGAAAGTGGGTGTTAACCTTCCTAAATTACACGTAAATAACACGAATGGTGACGACTGGGAATCGCAGTCAACCACTAATTTCAGTGTGACAGGTTACGCCGATGTGCCGGTTGCAAATGGTCTGTCTGTTCAGCCTGGTATATCCCTGCAAGGAAAGGGCGGTAAGTTTGAACGCACCGGAAGTGCTGCAGCAGGAGAAGTAAAAGACAATACCATGTATGCAGAGATCCCGGTGAACCTTGTGGGAAAGATTCCACTGGGTACTACCGGAACTAACTTCTACCTTGGTGCTGGTCCATATGCGGCCTTCGCCATCTCAGGTGAGAGAAAGGCATCTGGAAACATCGGTGGATTCGGAGTATCAGGAGACCGTGATTTAGAATTTGGTTCTGATAATGGCGATGATTACAAAAGTACTGACTTCGGTGTAAACTTCTTAGCTGGTTTCCAGTTAAACAGTGGATTTAACATCGGTGCCGGTTATGGTCTTGGTCTTTCAGACCTTCGTCCGAACGGAGATGGTGACAATGGAAAAACAACCAACCGTGTGCTTTCATTCTCTGTAGGATATTCATTCTAACAGCTGAAGAACTTCTTTAATTAATGATTAATTCTGTGGAGCCCTCAAACATATTTGAGGGCTCTTCTTGTTTATGAAGGCGGCTGTTTATATTTGCGACAGCTTATTGCAGCGAACGATGATCAAATTTAAGTTTATACTAGCAGTACTTTTTGTTTTAAGCGGATTTACCAGCATGGCACTTCCGGGAACTGACTCCCTAACCAACTTTATCGTCAAGGAGAATCTCCTGAAAAATGATAAACTGGCGATCATTGCTACAGATGCGAATGA
The DNA here is from genome assembly GCF_053551015.1 of Arcticibacter sp. Taxonomy (NCBI): domain Bacteria; kingdom Pseudomonadati; phylum Bacteroidota; class Sphingobacteriia; order Sphingobacteriales; family Sphingobacteriaceae; genus Arcticibacter; species Arcticibacter sp. The sequence goes on from NZ_JBMQOB010000003.1 coordinate 9,567, forward strand.
GGTACCTAAGGAGAGTGTAAATGGCACGTTCGTGTTTACAATCAACGGCTTTAAACAGGAACTGCGATTTAATGAAGGCGTGGCGATCGCACCCCAGCAAATTGAGAAGTCCACCTTCGTATATCTCAAACACAAGAACGAAACGGCGAGTCCCGCTAAACTTTACTATGTTCTGAAAAAGGAAGGTGGTATCAACCCGATAAAGATCAATTGGATGATGCTGATTATCATCCCGCTCGCACTTGTTGTAATTGCCAGTATATTCAGGAAGTTCATCGTTTTTGCCGTCATTATTCTGATCCTTCTGCTGGTGTTTAACTCTAATAAAGGATTAGGCATACCAACAATCTTCGAGACCATCTTCGACGGACTCAAGAATGCGATCATGTAATGCGAAGATATCCCTAGAATGGCATCCCTATCCCGAAATTATATTGGAGAAACCGATACCTGTCGGGTGCATTGGTCTTGATGTAAGCGTCTTTGAATTCTCTTCTTGCGTCGCTGCTGAACAGGTGTTTCACAACCCAATTGTCTGATCCGGTGAATTGCGGATCTTTGATTTTAGCACCTACGTCAAAGCGGAACACAAAATACTGAAGGTCAAAGCGCAGTCCGGCTCCTGCACCAAGAGCAAGCTGATCAAGGAACTTATTGAAATAGAACTTTCCACCTGGAACCTTTTCATTTTCATCCAGGAGCCAGACGTTGCCAAAATCCATGAAAGTAGCAGCTTTCAATTTGGATCCGAAAAAGTTATTCATTAGCTTGAACCGGTACTCAACGTTTCCTTCAAACTTAATCTCGCCATACTGATCAAGATAAGTTAAGTTCTTTCTGTTTTCTTCGCTTTCGATCACGCTTCTGTTGTAGACACCAGGCCCCAGGGTTCTGGCTTGCCAGGCTCTTACTCCGCTAGACCCACCGGCATAAAAATTTCTTTCGAAAGGAAGCGCGTTTGAATTTCCGTAGGGAAGAGCGATGCCAGGATTTACACGCGCTACAAATTGTCGTTCACCTCCGAGGGACCTGTAGTACCTCAAATCCAATTCTGTTTTTACATACTGTAAATAAGGAAGGCCCATAAATGTTCGGAATCCATTTTCATCTTTATGAAATTTGAAAACGTTCGCCAACAATCCTAATGAATTTCCTCCAACATCAAAAAAGCCACGGAAGTAGATAAAATCCTCATAAGCACTCAGCTTATGAGCGTTAAGCGTGAAATTGTATTGAGATCCTAAATTCAGGAAGCGCCTATCATTTGTTTGCACATAGAGAAGGTTTCCGCTATTTCGCAAGCTATCTCTGAATGCTTCGTCGAGCCTACCATCACGGTACTCTATATTGATCGGTGTAAAGCTATGCAATCGGCTCTTGCTCTGCGTCCAATCGTAGCTGATTGAGTTGATAAACAACCTGTTCCTGAAGGCTCCCGGCTGATCAAAGATCTGCATACTGCTGGAGATAGTTGTATGGGGTAAGCCTGCTCTGAAATTCTCTCTGACCCGAAACGGTGCCAGGATACGGGGAATGATCAGGTTCGCTCCTATTTGTATGTCGCGATTAAAAATACTGCTGAATAGTTTTTTATCACGAGAGTCAAACAGCGCACCGTAGCGGAATTTGACATCGAGCCTCTCCGCACCGCCAAAGAGGTTTCGATTGGTATAGGTGTTTCCAATATTGAAGCCGTTACGCCCTGAATTGAAGGTGTACTCCCCTTCCACCCTATTGCTGTTTCGCTTCAAAGGTGTGATCTCTATACGTGCATTCAGGCTGACACTATCGGGATCTTTCTCGTAATCAATTTTAATGTTGCGGAAAACATTCAGCTCGTAGAGGCGGTCGTATGTTAGATTTTCTTCTTCTACACTATAGCGTTCTCCCTTGTTCAGAAAGATATACCGGGTCAGTTTGTCGAACTTGAACCGGTGCGAGTAGTCCCTGAAAAAATATTGTGAGTCCACCCAGGCACTATCCGGTGGACGCCTTCCAAACCTGATATTGCTGTTCCTGATGTCAATGTTGGTATTCTTAAGATGGTAGACTTTATGCGAAGACAGAGCCGGTGGATTGTACACGTTCAGTTTCAGATCGACCTGACTCGACATCAATGTACTATCTGCATCTACATGTATATAGGGCTTCAGGAAATCATAGTATCCGTTCGACTTCATCAGCGCATAAATGTTGTTAATCTCGGCCATGATCGAATCAACATCATAGCGATTGCCGGAGTGAAGCCTGGATATACGTTCCCGATTTTTGGAGTACAGGCTATCTACGGCCACGTCGGGGATTACATGGGCTATATTTCGCACCTTGAAAGAAGGTCCCTGCACGGCCTCGAAGGTGATGTACGCTTTCTTATTTCTGACTTTGATTCTGCTGTCCACCTTCGCATTAAAAAAGCTCTTGTATGCCAGAAACTTCTGTATCTCACGCCGCGATATGTCTACCAGTGAGCTGTCAAGCAAATGAGGGGCTTCTCCGATATTTTTAATCCGGTCTGTACGGTATTTTCCATCCCGTGTGTTGAACATGTTATATAGCGCCAGATTCACCCTGGAGTTAGGCCGTATGTCTTGCTGGACGTACTGATATGCTTCTTCAGAAAAACTGGCGTCAATCCCCTTCAGTTTGACATTTTTTACGAGTGCCTGGTCTTCGTTCAGGTATCTGGTGGCGGAACAACCGGAGAAAATAACTGTTAAAAACAGTATACTTGCACGCAAAACAACAATGCTATCTTTATATGCTTTCAAAATCCCAAATCAGTTTTGTAAATGCATTACACTTAAAAAAAAACAGAAAAGACCGAGGTCTCTTCCTGGTAGAAGGAATCAAATCCATTACTGAATTTATTCATTCAAAGTATCAGGTAGATTCAATATTCTGTTGTGAAGCGTCACTTCAAAAGTTCAGCAGCATTTCACAGGATGTTAAACTTGTGGAGATTAGTGAAGCAGATCTTAAAAAGATCAGTACGCTCACTACCCCCCAGGATGCCCTTGCAATTATAAGGATTCCTGAGAAAACCCCGTTACGATCGGAAAGTTTTCTGAATAAGTTCACATTGCTGCTGGATGGAATTCAGGACCCGGGGAATCTCGGAACAATTATACGGACCGCTGACTGGTTCGGATTTTCTGAAATCGTTTGTTCCGAAGACACTGTTGAGGCCTATAACCCAAAGGTAGTGCAGGCATCTATGGGCTCACTATCGCGAATGTCTGTTTATTATACCGACTTGCCGGCATTTATTAAAGATGTACAAATACCCGTATACGGTGCCTTGCTTGAGGGTGTATCTATATATGAAACGGCATTTGAGCATCCGGGACTTGTCGTTCTTGGGAATGAAGGGAAGGGTATCTCTCAGAACGTCATTCAGTTGATCAGCAACAGAATCACCATTCCAAGGTTTGGAGGTGCTGAATCTCTTAATGTCGCGGTTTCCGCATCGATTATCTGTTCTGAATTAAAAAGAAGAGGATTTTAAAATCTTTGCAAATAATTGTTGTAAGGTACCGATAAATTATTATTTTTGCACTCCCTACAAGAAGGGTCGGATGGCCGAGTGGCTAGGCAGAGGTCTGCAAAACCTTCTACAGCGGTTCGAATCCGCTTCCGACCTCACAGGATTTAAAAAAATTAAAAAAAAGACAATGGGAGTTACACGTTTAAAGAGAAAAGATAGAAAAAACAAAACGGTTTCACGCCTTGAAGTTCAATTCCTAAAGATTGGCCGTAACATTGAGAAAGGAAGCCGCTCTCAGGAATCTGCTTCCAGCCAGGTTGCTAAGAACAATGCTGTTCTTGCTCAGATCGAGGCACAGGCTAAGTAAGAGTTTATCGTACTAATAATACAAAAAGCCGGATAATTATATTATCCGGCTTTTTTGTTGTGGCATTTTTTAGATGTCATTTATGCTAGCGTTTTCTGGTAAACAGCAGCCAGTTCAAGAAGACAGGAAGCACAGAGGCAGCCGTCATAGTTTTCTCCTATAAACTCAATCTCATCAGGCGTTAGCTGGACAGCACTGCACTGACAGCGCGTGTAGCTGTTAGACCGGCATTCGATCTGAACAGCGCAACGCTCACACCTGATGATCTCATGTTTAATCACTGTTTTTTACGTATCAAATTTATATCCCACACCCTTGACGGTGCTGATGTAATTATCTCCCAACTTCTCACGCACTTTGCGTATATGTACGTCGATGGTCCGGTTGGTTACCACGACAGAGTCTTCCCAGATATTCTTGAGAATAACCTCCCGGGTGTATACCTTTCCTGGCTTAGACGCCAGTAAATACAATAGTTCGAATTCCTTCTTTGCCAGGGATACCCGCTCCCCGCGTTGGTAGACCAGATAGGTCTCCCGATCAATAACAAGATCGCCTATTTCAATCTTATTCTCTACAACGTCTTCTGTTTGGTTATTTCTCCTCAGAATAGCATTGATGCGACTAACGAGCGCACGGGTTTTAATGGGCTTGGCAATGTAATCGTCTGCACCCACGTTAAAGCCTGCTATCTCCGAATATTCTTCACTACGGGCGGTAAGAAAGACCATGAAGGTAGACTTAAAGTCGTTCATCGAACGCATTACCCGACAAGCTTCTATACCGTCCATTTTCGGCATCATCACATCGAGAATGATAAGATCGGGATGAACGCGTTTTGCCTCAGTTATACCCTCCTGGCCGTTACTGGCAGTATAAACCAGATAGCCTTCCTTTTTGAGGTTGTACTCAATTAATTCCCGGATGTCTGGTTCGTCATCAACGATAAGAATTTTCTGCTTTGCTGAACTCATGATTTTGGATTACGTTGCTAATGTAGCAGGAATAGGATACTTCAAAGTTAATACAATATTAAATTATTGTTAACGCTCGCAGTATCTTAACAAACCGGTGAGCTCAATTTAATGTCTTCTTCAGAAATTCTTCAAGTTCCTGTCCTCTCAGATTTTTTGCAATGATTTTACCGGAAGGATCGATCAGGAAGGACGCGGGAATGGCAGCGACCTGATATTGTCTTGCGATAGCACTATTCCATTCATCCAGATCAGAAACATGGGTCCAATCTAGTTCGTCATCTTCAATAGCTTTTAGCCATTTATCCCTGTCACCATCAAGAGATACTCCCAATATGGTGAAGTTCTTGTTTTTAAAGCGATTATACTGTTTAACAATATTTGGATTTTCCTGCCGGCAAGGTCCGCACCATGATGCCCAGAAGTCTAGCAGAACATACTTTCCTTTAAAGTCGGATAGTTTGATGATGTGACCATTAGGCGCAGTGCTTTGGAAGTCGATAGCTGGCTGACCCTTTGCAATCGGCTTCACCCTGTTCATTTTCGCAACGAAATCCTGAACAAGCTTATTGTTTGGAAACTTACCCTTAAGCCCTTCAGCGTAGTGCAACAGGGGCTCCTCATATTCAATCGGGTCTAGCATGCTCATTGCATAGAAACCCGCGAGATTATCTTTATTCGCTTCAGCAAAGGAAAGCGCCTCTATGCTAAAGGCCTTCATATTTTCATCGAACTTTGGAGAAAGCTCTTCAACGATCTGTTCACGGGAATCCGGGTTCGCCGATACGCGTCTGTCGAATTCGGTTTTCAGATCCACAAATATCTTTCCGTATTTACCGTTGATTTGATTGAAGTCCCTCAGCTTCGCTGCATCTTCCGAGCCTTCTATCTGGTAATCGCCCACAGAGCTGGCATAGTCAGCATTAAACTTCAGATCATCTCCATTTTTCGCCAGGAGCAAATAATTCTTTTCACCTGCGAGAATGTAGAAAAATTCAGGTTCAGGCGATGGCACCCGGAAGCGGAACTCCCCTTTGTCGTTCACAACGGCTGAGTCGACCAGCTCCTTCCCTTTATAAAGTTGAACATTGGTTAAACTTCCAGCATTTTGAAGGGTGCCTTCGAGGACAAATGAGGTATTATTCTTGCAGGCAGATAAAGCTGCAGTAAGGGCTAAAAAAAATAATATTATTCGATTCACTTTAAGGATTCTAGTTTTTCTACGAGAAGTTTGTTCGCTGTTTTAGGGTCGATCTTACCTTTCGATATTTTCATGATCTCTCCCATAAACAATCCTAAAACGCCCTTTTTCCCTTTATGGTATTCAGTTACCTTATCGGGAAACTTCGCCACAGCGCTATCTATAAAACCAGTAAGCTCGCTATGGTCTGTATCAATGATCAGGTTGAGCTCATGAACGAGCTCAGATACTGATGACTTACCATTTCCAGATACAAGAGCCGGGAAGAGCTGCTGAACAGCAGCAGTATTGTTAATCTTTGATGATTCTACAAGCGCTATTATCTCCGCGATCGATTTCACGTAGGGCTGCAGAATGCTAAAGTCCTTTCCGTTCTCATTTACATAAGACTGGAGAGGTCCGTTGATCCAGTTTGCTGCCGCTTTATAGTAAGGTGTTTGCCCGGCAAGCTCTTCGAAGAAGTCTGCTACGGCTCTATCTGATGTCAACAATGAAGCATCATAGTGCGACAAAGAGAACTCTTCAGAATAGCGTTTTATACGTTGCTCAGGCAGCTCAGGAAGTTCACTCTTTAGCTGCTGGATCCACTCTTCAGAAAGTTGCATGGGAGGCAGATCAGGCTCTGGAAAGTACCTGTAGTCGTTAGCCATCTCTTTGGACCGGAGTACGGAAGTTACCCCGGTTGCAGCGTCAAAGTTCAGCGTATTCTGGTCTATATGTTCTCCTTGTTCAACGAGCTTGACCTGTCTTTTAAATTCGTAATTGATCGCCCTTTGGAGATTGCGGATTGAATTCAGGTTCTTGACTTCACATCGTGCGCCATATTCAGGAGAGCCTTTCGGTCTGACCGATATGTTTGCATCGCAGCGAAGGCTCCCCTCCTCCATATTGCCGTCGCATATATTCAAATACCTGACTAGCTTTCTTATTTCAGACATGTATGCTGCCGCCTCTTCTGCCGAGCGCAGATCCGGTTCAGAAACAATCTCAATCAAGGGCACCCCAGCTCTATTCAAGTCAATAAGGGAGTACCTGCTATCTTTGTCGTGCATGCTTTTTCCGGCATCTTCTTCCATATGGATCCTGTTGATCCGGATATCCTTCTCGGTTTTGTCTTTTAGCCGGATCGTGATGTATCCTGCCTGGCAAACGGGGATTTCGTCCTGAGTGATCTGGTAACCTTTAGGAAGATCCGCGTAGAAGTAATTCTTGCGATCAAAACGGTTGTACTTGTTAATGCGGCAGTTTGTTGCCCATCCCATCTTTACCGCGTAAGCCACTACCTTTTCATTTATTTTGGGCAGGGTGCCAGGCAAACCAACCGATATGATACTGGTATGCTCGTTTGGACCCGCACCAAAAGATGCAGGATCAGAGGAAAAGATCTTACTGTTCGTCTGAAGTTGGGCATGGATTTCGAGTCCGATAACGAGATCATATTTCGCCAGAATTTCGTCTGTCATGTCTATTATATACTTTGTAAAGATTTAAGTTGATGTCGAATACTACTTATTGAGGAGGGCTATAATGCCTGTCTGATCCGGATTAATTTCTCAAGCAGCTGCTCAAGCGACTCGAGATGGAGCATGTTTGCTCCGTCGGACTTCGCATTCATAGGATCAGGGTGGGTTTCTATAAAGAGACCATCCGCTCCTACAGCAATAGCAGCCTTGGCAATCGTTTCAATCAGTCCTGGCTTACCACCGGTAACCCCATTCGGCTGATTAGGCTGTTGCAGAGAGTGCGTGCAGTCCATTACAACAGGTACGCCGAAAGAACGCATTTCCGGGATGCCACGAAAATCGACGACGAGATCCTGATATCCGAAGGTATTACCTCTATCCGTTAAAATAACTTGTGAGTTCCCGGAATCCTTCACTTTATCCACAGCAAAGGACATAGCACCTGCAGACAGGAACTGGCCTTTTTTGATATTGATAAACTTTCCCGTTTTTGCCGCAGCAACCAGCAGATCTGTTTGCCGGCAAAGGAATGCAGGTATTTGCAGGACATCCACATAGCAGGCCGCCATGGCAGCTTCATTGCTTTCGTGAATGTCGGTAACGGTAGGAACACCGAATTCATTACCCACCTTCGCCAGAATTTTCAGTGCCTTCTCGTCGCCTATACCGGTAAAGGAATCCACTCTGGAACGGTTTGCTTTCCGGTAAGATCCTTTGAAGATATAAGGAATACCCAGCCTGTCGGTGATGTTCACGATTCTCTCGGCTATTCTCAAGGCCATGTCTTCGCTTTCGATAGCGCATGGGCCGGCCATCAGAAAAAAGTTATTGCTTTCGGTATGTTTAATACCCGGGATTTGATTGATCATTAGTTTCCTAATTCTGATAAAAATTTGATTCGCATGAGTTGTAGCTCTTCGCGCGTGTATTCGTCGGACCCAAGTTCCTTAAGTGCATTATCGATGGAATCGATCTCGGCGGAGCGGAAGTAATCAAATACCTCATCCTGCCTGTCCTCATCAATCATTTCATCGATGTAGTAGCTCAGGTTCAGCTTGGTACCTGAATTGACGATAGACTCCACTTCGCGAAGGATATCCTCATAGGTTATCCCTTTAGAGGAGGCGATATCGTCAAGTGCGATGTGGCGGTCGATATTCTGAATAATGGAAACCTTGAGTGCAGACTTATTTGCCGCACTTTTGATAACCAGATCTACAGGTCTGTCTATATCATTTTCTTCGACATACTTTTTGATCACCTCGATAAAAGGCGCACCAAACTTGATTGCTTTACCTGATCCCACACCCTGGATCTGCTTCAACTCTTCGATGGACACCGGGTAATGGGTACACATCTCCTCGAGCGAGGGATCCTGGAATATAACAAAAGGCGGAAGGTTTTTTTGCTTCGCGATCTTCTTCCGCAAGTCTTTGAGCATCTTCAGAAGCTCGGCATCAAGAGCTCCACCCGCTTGTTGAACGGCTTCGTCGCTATCATCTTCTGCAGACTCCATTTCACGGTTCATCACGAACTTGAGGGTATGAGGACTATCAATAAATCCGATTCCCGACTTTGTCAGTCTCAGGAGGCCGTAGTTGTCGATATCTTTCGATAGATAATTATTGAGTAATGCCTGACGTAAAAGGGACTTCCAGAAGAGCAGTCCGTCTGCCTTGCCGCTACCGAAAAGGGGGAGCTTGTTGTGGTGATAAGCGCTGATCTGCGATGAATCAGTACCCATGAGCATGTTCAGAATATGAAGATCGTCAAACTTCTCGCCCAACTCGCGTATCATGATGAGGGTGTTTCTCAGCTTCTCTGTTGCATCAAAATGCGTGCGCTGCGCTCTGCAGTTGTCGCACATGGATCCGCAGCCTGCCTCGTCGAAGTTCTCGCCGAAGTAATGAAGGATCTGCTTTCTGCGACAAACTGCAGATTCAGCATAATCGATCACCTCTTTAAGAATCTGCGTTCCGATCTCCCGTTCTGAAACGGGTTTATCCTTCATGAACTTAGCCAGCTTATCGATATCCTTTTCCGAGTAGAAGGCAACACACACGCCTTCACCTCCATCCCGTCCTGCCCTACCGGTTTCCTGGTAATAGCCCTCCATGCTTTTAGGAATATCATGGTGGATCACGTAGCGAACATCCGGCTTGTCAATACCCATTCCGAAAGCAATGGTGGCTACGATAACATCTACGTCTTCCATCAGGAACTTGTCCTGGGTCTCAGCCCGGGTCTTAGGGTCAAGGCCCGCGTGATAAGGCAGCGCCTTGATACCATTCAGGGATAAAGCTTCGGATATCTCCTCAACCTTTTTACGACTGAGGCAATACACGATTCCGGATTTACCGGTATGTGACTTGATGAATCTGATAATTTCTTTAACCACGTTACGCTTAGGGCGTACTTCGTAGTAGAGGTTGGGGCGGTTGAAAGATGACTTGAACAGTGTTGAGTTCGTCATCTGAAGATTTTTGATGATATCCTGCTGCACTTTTGGGGTGGCAGTTGCGGTTAGCGCTATAATCGGTATGTCATCTCCAATATTACTAATAACCTGTCTTATTTTCCGGTATTCGGGCCTGAAGTCATGCCCCCATTCAGAAATACAGTGCGCCTCATCTACTGCTACGAAAGATATGGTAATTAGTCTAAGGAAGTCAACATTCTCCTGCTTAGACAGGGATTCAGGAGCAACGTACAATAACTTCGTTTCCCCGTTAAGCACATCATGCTTAACTTTAGCTATTTCAGATTTATTTAATGAAGAGTTTAAGAAGTGTGCAATACTTTCAGTCCCCCCAAAGCCCCTCAGCTGATCTACCTGATTTTTCATCAGGGCAATAAGCGGCGATATTACTATCGCAGTACCTTCACTCATTAATGCCGGAAGTTGGTAACAGATTGATTTACCGCCTCCTGTTGGCATGATTACAAACGTATCTTTTTTTTGTATGATGTTGGTGATTATCGCTTCTTGCTCGCCTTTGAAATTATCAAAGCCGAAAAAATTTTGTAAATTATCAAATAATGATTTCTTGATCTCCATCGTCCTCTTCAGAAAAATTTAGAAAACCTAAACTTAACCCCAAAATAACATATTTTTGCGGTTATAATGTACCTCTTTCTAAAATAATTCTCCTTGGAAGCTTCAAAAAACGTGCTTGAAATAGCTAGAAGAACACTGCAAATTGAACTTGATGGAGTTTCAGGATTGCTGTCAAAGCTGAATGATGACTTTGCTCTGATAATAGATTTAATCCTCAAATCTAGAGGACGTGTAGTTGTGACAGGCGTGGGAAAAAGTGCCATCATCGCACAAAAAATGGTTGCGACCTTCAACTCTACCGGTACTCCCGCAGTCTTCATGCATGCAGCTGATGCCATACATGGAGATCTGGGAATCATCCAGGACGAGGATCTTGTAATCTGCATATCCAAGAGTGGAAATACACCGGAAATTAAGGTGCTTGTGCCTCTGCTTAAACTAGCGGGGAGTAAGCTGATCGGCATGGTTGGAGACATCAATTCTTATCTGGCCCGAAATGCAGATCTGGTACTCGATACGACTGTTGAAAAAGAAGCATGTCCGCTGAACCTGGCCCCTACCTCGAGCACCACGGCACAGATCGTTATGGGCGACATCCTGGCTGTTTGCCTGCTTGAAGAACGAGGGTTTAGCCGAGCGGATTTTGCCCGTTATCATCCGGGTGGAACGCTTGGAAAAAAACTCTATCTAAAAGTCAGCGATCTCTACATTCACAACGAAAAACCGCAGGTTAGTCCCCAAGCCTCCGTCAGAGAAGTAATAATAGAAATCACGAAAAACCGTTTAGGTGCTGTTACAGTCATTGAAGATGAGAAAATACGTGGCATTATCACCGATGGCGATATCCGCAGAATGATGGAGAAATACGATTCTGTGGGCCATCTTAAAGCCCTTGATATCATGTATAATGCACCTAGAACGATAGATAGTGACGAGCTTGCCGTAAATGCACTGGCTATGATGCGGGCGAATAATATTACACAATTAATCGTTTTGGAAGCTGGAATTTACAAAGGTATTATACATTTACATGATTTATTAAGAGAAGGAATTATTTAACCAATTGAGCGAAATGAAGAACTTTTATGCCATTATAATGGCAGGCGGTATCGGCAGTAGGTTCTGGCCTATCAGTCGCACCGCACATCCTAAACAATTTCTGGATATCCTTGGTACCGGAAAGACACTTATACAACAAACATACGAACGCTTCCTAAAAATAATTCCGGCAGAAAACATTTATATAGCCACAAACGACGTTTACATTCCTCTTGTGAAGGAACAGCTGCATGGAATCGCTGATGAGCAGATCGTTGGTGAACCCATCATGAAGAACACGGCGCCCTGTATCGCTTACGTCAGCCACAAGATCAGCTTGCTTAATCCTGATGCTGCTATTGTTGTCTCCCCGTCTGACCACCTGATTATGGATCAGGAAGCCTTTAAGAAAGACATTATCCTGTCACTCGAGACCGCGTCGGAACACAATTGCCTCATTACCATGGGGATCAAGCCGTCAAGGCCTGACACAGGCTACGGGTATATCCAGTATACGACGCAAACACTTAACAATTCCTTCCATAAGGTTAAGACTTTCACAGAAAAACCGAATCATGAACTGGCGCAAACTTTCGTTCAGAGCGGGGACTTCTTATGGAATGCAGGAATATTCGTCTGGTCGGCCCGATCTATTTTAAGCGCGTTAAACGAGTTTTTACCCGACATGAATGACATCTTCAGGGAGGGTGCCAGCAAATTGAACACAGAGGCTGAAAGTGCCTTTATTCACCACGCCTACTTCCAGTGTACGAACATCTCCATCGATTATGGAATTATGGAGAAGGCGCCCAACGTATATGTGCTCCCTACAGACTTCGGTTGGTCTGACCTGGGAACATGGTCATCTGTTTATGAGCTGGCAGAAAAGGACTATGTTGGAAACGCGGTGATCCCATCAGAGCATGTGATGATGTATGACTCATCAAATTGTATGGTGAAGGTACCAAAAGACAAGCTGGTTATTTTGCAGGGACTGGAGGATTATATCGTAGTTGAATCGAGCAATACACTGATGATCTGCCAGAAGTCACATGAACAGCAAGTGAAGCAGATTGTGGCGGACGTTAAGTCCAGGTTTGGAACCTTGTACATTTAGTCGGAACAGCATCGCTGTTCGTTTACAAATAAAAAAAGCGGTCTGGTTGCAGATCGCTTTTTTTGTTTTTTGACTATATGTTGTTAGCCTTTGTGTTTATGATGACCTATGCCTATGAATTTGCTGATGCCGATTCCTACAATCCAGGTGTCATAAGACTTCCACTTCACATCGTACGTTAGCTCACCGGCTAATTCCCAACCACCCTTCATGTGCACGCCATAGTCGATACCAATAGTTGACAGAAAAAGGTTTTCTTCTTTTGTTATCTCATCCCCTATTCCGAGCATGAGACCGAGGTGTGATCCTGGCTTGTAAGTACCAACGATCTTGGTTGCGAAGGGAGTTGATCTCTCCAGGACGGTATGCTCTTCGTTGTTGAGGTGTTCTTCAACGGCGAAGTCTTCCAGGATCAAATCGTTATGCAGACCAAGAGCCCAGTGCTTATTGATCACATAGTCGGCATTGAACGCCCATGAGGGCATCATCAGCCATTTGTTATCACCTTCTTCGACTCCTTCGTGGACATGTGCATGGCCTAAGGCCACCGTGAACTTGTACCCTTTTTCTTCGGTTGTTGCATTGTCCGTTGACTGGCCAAACGATGAGTTTGACAGTGCTGTTAAGAACGTACAGCCTAAGAAAATTGCTACTAATTGAAAATTGCTAAATCTCATTGTATTGAACTTTTTACAAAAAGAAGAATTTTCGGGCAACTTAAAAGTGATAGAGATTATATTTCGCAGTTACCGTCCCAGTTTTCAAGATAATCTGCAACACGTTTTATAAACATACCTCCCAGAGATCCGTCTACTACGCGGTGATCATACGACATGGAGATAAACATTTTATGCCGTATAGCAATAACGTCTCCGAACTCGGTTTCAAGAACTGCGGGCTTCTTTTGAATGGCTCCAACGGCCATAATTGCTACCTGTGGCTGGTTGATAATCGGAACTCCCATCACATTGCCAAAAGAACCGATATTAGTCAGGGTGAAGGTTCCATCCTGCACTTCATCAGGCATCAGCTTGTTTGCCCGGGCGCGGGCAGCGAGGTCATTAACCGCTCTGGTAAGCCCTATCAGATTAAGCTGATCTGCATTCTTGATCACGGGAACGATCAGGTTACCCGACGGGAGTGCAGCCGCCATTCCGATGTTGATGTTTTTCTTTTTGATGATCTTATTTCCATCTACAGAGATATTGATCATCGGCATATCCTTAATCGCTTTAGCGACTGCCTGGATGAAGACCGGCGTAAAGGTAATCTTCTGACCTTCCCTTTTTTCGAAGGAAGACTTTATCTTCTCTCTCCACTTGACCAGATTTGTTACATCTGCTTCGATAAAAGAGGTTACGTGGGGCGCAACTTGTTTGCTCATCACCATATGATCAGCAATCAAGCGGCGCATACGGTCCATTTCGATTATTTCATCACCACCCGATAGAATCACATTTTGCGGTGCCGGCATGGGTGACTTGTACTGACTACCGTTAGGAGCCTGTGGGATGGCTACAGGGCTTTTCTCAGCCTGTTCAGCAGGGGAAGCTGGCGTCGCCATCTTCTTGTGTCCTTTAACGTAATCGAGGATATCCTGTTTGGTTACACGTCCTTCTGAACCTGTTCCGGGAATGCTCTCCAACTCCTCCAATGTTATTCCTTCCTCCGCTGCTATACTTTTCACTAAGGGCGAATAGAAGCGCGAAGAGTTATCGTAAGCAGCAGGACGTTCGGGAGCGGGGCTCACCATATCCAAACCTGGTACTTCAGGAGCTTGTGGCTGAACAGGCACAGAAACGGGAGCCTGTTTATTATCATCACTGGCAGGTGCTGCATCAGCCGTTTCAATAAGGGCGATCACGGAGCCTACGTGGACAACATCATCAACTTTTACGGATTGCGATATTAACTTTCCGGAAACCGGGGAGGGAACTTCTGAGTCGACCTTATCTGTTGCTATTTCGACTACAGCTTCGTCTTCATGAATAGTGTCGCCTGGATTTTTCAACCATTTGATAATGGTGGCTTCGGCTACACTTTCACCCATCTTCGGAAGAACTAATTCAAATTGAGCCATACGAGTTGTAATTGGGAATAGCTGCAAAATTAAACCTTTTTAGCAATAAGCGTGTTCTTCCCTCACTAATTTAAGAAGTAGTACGATGGAATTAATCGCTGAACGCTCAATGTTCTGCGTTCTGCGACCCGAAAACGAGTACTTATGCGTGATGGTTTTCTTCTTACCGGCGACCGCAACCCACACGGTACCAACAGGCTTCTCATCGGTGCCACCACCCGGGCCTGCCACTCCGCTTATCGCAATAGCATAATCAGATCCGAAATTTTTATTTGCCCCGGCAGCCATTTCAATAACTGTTTCTTCACTTACGGCACCGTGGTTCATCAGGGTGGATTCCTGAACATTTAATACCTTTTGTTTTAGATCATTCGAGTACGTTACCGCACCTCCAAGGAAGACATTGCTCGCGCCACTGTGCTGGGTAAAAAGATGAGACAGGTAACCTCCTGAGCAGCTTTCTGCAACTGTTAATTTCAGATTCTTCTGCTGAAGCAGATTCAGAGCAGCGACTTCAAGGGGTATGTCTTCGCTTATAATTACATACTCGGGAATACGGGAAATAATCTTTAAAACATGCTCCTGCACTTCGGAAGCAAGAGCATCCTTATCTGCTCCATAGGCGCTTAGTCTCAGACGTACCTGACCTAATTTCGGCAAGTAAGCCAGATGGATATGCGCGGGAAGAGCGTCTTCTATATCCGCAATGGCCTCTGCTAAAAAAGACTCCCCCAGTCCTGCTGTCAGGATGGTATGGTGAACAATAGCAGAAAGCTCAAAATGCTCGCGAACTTTGGGAAGGACTTCCTCTTCGATGAGATACATCATCTCAAATGGTACACCCGGAAGAGATACATAGACCTGCTTTCCCGCGTTGAACCACATGCCAGGAGCCGTTCCATTCTGATTTTGCAGGACAAGAGCGTTTTCGGGAACGTCAGCTTGCTGTTCGTTAATGGCGAGCAGGGGTCGGTTAGACTTCGCGAAAATTCGCTTCACATTATCCAGGGCGTCTGCATCTCTCCTGAACCCGACGCCAAAATATTCAGCAAGCGTCTTCTTGGTAATATCGTCTTTTGTAGGTCCGAGTCCTCCTGTGATAATAATCAAATCTGCTCTCCGAGAAGCCGCTTCGAGGGCTTCAAGAATATGTTCCTTATTGTCGGATACCGAAGTGACCTGCTTGATCTGAACACCGTTATCGTTTAATATTCTGGCGATCCAGGCAGAGTTCGTGTCTACAATCTGGCCGATCAGAATTTCGTCTCCGAT
Organism: Arcticibacter sp.; assembly: GCF_053551015.1. Lineage (NCBI taxonomy): Bacteria > Pseudomonadati > Bacteroidota > Sphingobacteriia > Sphingobacteriales > Sphingobacteriaceae > Arcticibacter > Arcticibacter sp. The sequence continues at coordinate 25,621 of NZ_JBMQOB010000003.1, forward strand.
GGTAATAATTTCTGCTAACATGCTTAATAGTTTAATGGTAGAGCACTTCTTCTTCTCAACTTCAGGTCCTGAAGAATCGACGCTCTGACACGTATATCAAAGCTGTAGCTCTTGTACCTTCCGAAAGGTGTCCATCCGAATGCCATGTCCCAGCAATGCAGGTCACGGTTTATACTGAAGCGGGTTAAGCTGATCTCTTTTTGCTGAAAATCATAACCGGAATTGAATACGACCTTCCACTTGGGAGTGACGCTTAAGTCGCCATTGAAATTCAGCGTATTGGTGATAGTTGATTCGACACCATTGTTGGAATAGTTGAAGCTATATGCCGCACTGAAGTTCCATGGGACGGTAAAATCTACGTAATAGTTCGGGTTGTTCAGTATGTTGCGAATGTCTTGTTGTTGTGAAGGCGTGATGTTCGGATCATCCTGGCGCTCACGTAGTTCTTCGTTTCTCTTTCTAAGTGCGGAAGAGTTAAAGCTAAAGTCGGTAGAGAGGGAGAAGCTACTCAAGCGGGCGAGTTTACCTTTTTCGATCATGAACTTATTTACTCTGATGGGGTACGATCTTCCGTTTTCGGTGATGACCTGATAAGGATCAAAAGTTCCGGAAAAATTTACTCCAATCTTCTGCTTGAAGAACGCCGTCCTACCGCCAAAAGAAATCGTAGACAGGTTCAGTGAATCGGCCGCAAAGTTGTAATTACCCGAGAACGTCAGACCCTGAATAATCGGAATCTTCTCAACGGCATTACTGGTGTCACTTTTCGATTTGACCTTCGCTTCGATGTTATTGTCGATTGAGAAACCGATTGATGCGCTTTTACCCATACCCGGGCCTCCATACATAGTCCCTTCAAAGCGGGAGTAACGACTCACTCTTCTGACGGAATCATCCATCCGGAAGCCGTTTGTGGCGATCTGCCGGTAGAAACCGAAACGAGGATCACTGAAATCAGGGGTATAGTTAAAGTTTACAGAAGGCGTCATCACATGTCTCAATGCGAGGAGATTTCCCTTCTTGAAGGTCTTCATACCATAAATCTTAGTAGAAAACCCACCGTTAAGGCTGTAATTATAGTTCCTGGCAAACCCTGGAATTGTGTCGGTCCGGACTGTAGAATCGGCGACCAATTGTTTACTGATGGTTTGGAAGCTCCATCTTTCAGAATAATTTACCCCTGTGTTAAACTGAAGATACCTGAGCACATTCATGGAGAGACTGACAGGTATATTGTGTTGCAATCCGTTCTGAAACTTTTGCAAATTTTCTTTCTGGAACAAGCCCTTCTCCTGGCCGTTGAAAGTATTTGATCCCTCAAGTTGGTAACCTACTGCAATGCGTTGATACCACTTTTGATCCCCAACCCGATCCTTCTTATCAAAAGGATTGATGGTGGTCATACTGAGGTTAAATGACGGCAGGGTCAGACTTACCGTCTTCGCGCTAATATCTTGTGAGTGTCTAAGTGCAGAAGTAAAGTTGAAGAGTCCGTCAAAAAAGGTTCTCCCATAGGCAATACTGGAGGACATGCTGTTCCGAATGATGGAATTATAATCATATGTTCCGGAAGCTGCTGTTTGTTGGAAGTATGAGCTTGTACCAAAATTCACGTTGGCACTAAGGGTTGTCCCCGGATTAGCAGATTGATCCTGCGAATGAGACCACTGCACGTTGAACTGTTTGGAAGCTGTGTTTCCTGCAGTCCCCTCTATAGCATTAGGGCTCCTAATGGAAGAAAAGCTCAGGTTAACACTTCCACTATATTTGTAGTTGACCTTGTATCTCGCCGCTGTGTTAATGTCCCAGGAACCCTTACTGTATATGGTGCCGAGTATATCAGCATCCCAATAGTCATTTATCCCCAGATACCATCCGATACCCTGCATGTAGAATCCGCGGTTTGCGTCCTCTCCGAAACTTGGGAATCGAAATCCTGAAGCTCTCTTATTCATTTTCGGGAAGAATCCAAAAGGCAGTCCTATCGGAATGGGAATATGCTCGATTTCCAGGTACGCAGGGCCGCTAATCACCTGTTTATCCGTTACCAATCCTTTCGTGATATGAATACCAAAGTGAGTGTGCGGCTCAGGAAGGTTACAGGTACTATAAATGCCATGCTTCAACGAAACCTCGTTGTACTGATTTTTTTTGGATTGACGTGCTTGTATAAACCCCCCATCCATAGAAGTGGCGGTACCGAACAGCTTTCCTTTTTTTGTTTCAAAATTAAAGAACAACGAGTCTGTTGTAACCGGGTTATCAGCGCCCTGCTTGAATATAGGGCGTCCGCGATAGACATTATACTTGTCATTCGCTCCCTTCGCGAAAAGCATCTTATTCTTCTGATCGATCTGGATATAGTCAGCGTCGAGCTCCAAATCTTCATATGCTATGCGTCCCTTGCCGTATAAATAGATTATATTTCCGTCGATACTATAGTTTATGGAATCTTCGGCAGTGTACTGTATCTCGGAATTAAGGCCGCTCGCAGAATTTTTACGCGTACTATCCGTTTGAATAGAGTCGGGTCTGACAGAATCACGTCTTGCAGCAGTTATTGTATCGGGGCTGGTTGATCGGGGCTGGCTTACAGCCTGCTGAGCGCTTAGCCTCAGACTAAACAGTAGTAAAAAGAGAATGTATATGTTTCTCACAAAAAGGCTTCTGACGAATTTTAAATCTGACAATGAATTGTACTTTTGCAAATATATTTCTACAACTCCAAAATTAATGAAAATATTACCATTGAAGAGATCGATTTACGCTTTGCTCCTTTTGCTTCTGGCATTTCCTCTCGTTTCATTCGACTATAACTCTCAAAAAGCTCCTTATCGTATAAAGACCATCGTAATTGATGCCGGGCACGGTGGCAGAGATGGTGCTACAAGAGGTCTTTTCGCTAAAGAAAAGGACGTGGCCTTACAGGTAGCTTTGCGTTTGGGCAAAGCCATATCAGAAAGTGAAGGTGATGTCAAGGTGGTATATACCCGTGAAGAAGACGTTTTCATTCCACTCTACGAACGAATAGGTCTGGCGAACCGGATTAAAGCAGATATATTCATTTCCATACACTGTAATTCTATGCCTTTCAATATGAAGAACAGAACAGCGACGAAGGGTGTAGAAACTTTTGTCTCTGGTTTTAATCGATTGGGAGAGCAAAACACCGCCATCAGAGAAAATGCATCAATCCTTCTTGAAAAGGATTACAAAGACAATTATGACGGATATGATCCAAATGATCCTGAGAGCTTTATCATCTTCTCACTGCTAAAGAATTCATACCGGGATCAAAGCATACGGTTGGCTACGCTGGTGCAGGATGAATATAAAGCTGCAGGCCGTGTAAACCGCGGTGTAAAGGAACAGAGTCTTGCTGTTTTGGCAAAGGCAGGCATGCCAGCCATTCTAACGGAGATCGGTTTTATAAGTAACCCACAAGAGGAAGAGTACATGACCTCAGAAAATGGTCAAAACGAAATTGTGTCTTGTTTGTTAAAAGCAATTCAAGCCTACAAGAAGCAGGTGGAACTTAATTAAACGAACATTACCGAATCTTTATGAAGATTACTAACGAAACAAAAGTTGGGATCCTTGCTACAGTTGCTATAGCTGTCCTGGTTATTGGTTACAGCTTTCTCAAGGGAAATGACGTATTTTCCAGCGAACAAGAATTCTATGCCTCTTACGACAATGTTGAAGGGCTTGTCGTGTCGAATCCAGTCTTCGTAAATGGTTATCAAATTGGGCGCGTATCGAAACTATCTCTGGTTGAGTCAGGAAAGATTGTAGCACAACTGAAGATAAACCCCGATTACCAAATTCCGATTAACACACTAGCCCGGCTGGAAAGTACAAGTTTACTGGGTGGAAAAGCTATCGTGTTCGACATCGGTAACAGCAAGCAATACGCTCAGAACGGTGATACTCTTCAGGCCAATGTTCAGCAGAATTTGATGCAGCAGGTAAAGCCGGTTCAGGAAAAGGCAGAAGCCATGGTTGGAAGATTAGATTCTATCCTAACATCTCTGAATAATACTATTAACCCGGAATTTCAGCAGAACTTCAACAGAAGCTTTGCAAGCATCGCCAACATTCTCCGGACTCTGGAATCGACGACCCAGAAAGTTGATGGTATGGTTGGCGCTCAAAGCAACCGATTGACTGACATTTTCGCGAATTTGGAGTCAATCTCCGCGAATTTTAAAAACAACAATGCAAAAGTTACCGGGATAATGACCAATCTCGAGAACATTACGGATCAGGTAGCCAGGTCCAATTTTGAGCAGACGATTAAAAATGCCGACAAAGCAGTTGCTGATCTGCAGCTTGCGATCAATAAGGTAAACAACGGCCAGGGATCAATTGGCAAGTTGGTAAATGATGACAGCTTGTATAACAACCTGAATAATGCAGCCAAGAACCTTGACAATTTAATGATCGACCTGAAAGCTCATCCAAAAAGATATGTTAGCTTTTCTGTTTTCGGAGGAAAAAAAGATTAGGATAAGGGAGGGTTACACAGTGAAGGTGTGACCTTCTAATGCCAGCTTTGAATTTGTGAAAACAGTCCGGGCTTCGTCCTGAATTGGCTCAAGCTCCCGGTATCTTGCCGAGAAATGTCCTAGCAGCAATTGCCCTGCCCCTGCCCTTTCAGCGATCTGAGCAGCTTGAAGAGATGTAGTATGGAACGTTTCCGCTGCTCTATCTGCCATATCATCCATAAATGTGGACTCATGGTAAAGTGTGCTGACTCCCTGGATCTGATCGATGTATTTCCAGTTACAGATGGTGTCTGAACAGTATGCATACGACCGCGGTGGCTCTGCCTCCTGAGTCAGGTTGCCGGCTGAATGAATCACACCATTCTTGTCTGTAAAATCGATGCCCCTCTTGATCAATGGAATCATTTCTACCGGTATATTCAACTCTTCCACCTTCTCCTTTATGATTTTCGGAAGTCGTTTCTTTTCGTTGAAGCGAAATCCAGTGCAGGGAATCCGGTGTTCCAGAGGAAATGTTTCCACGCGAACATCGGGATTCTCATAAATGAGCTCATTGCGATCAGCCTGGGTGGCGCGAAACTCAATGGGATACCTGATAGCTGTTTGAGAGTACTTGAACTGTATATCTAAAATTTCTTTTAGCTCCGGCGGGCCAAATATGTTCATGGGCCGGGTACGGCCATACAAATGAAGTGAAGACAAAAGTCCAACCAGACCCAGATAGTGATCACCATGAAGGTGACTGATAAATATATGATTTATCCGCTGAGCCTTGATACCGTTCTTCAGTAGTTGTTGCTGGGTTCCCTCACCGCAGTCTATAAGGAACAGGCGCTCATTAATATTTAATACCTGCGCACTAGGATTTCTGTTAAAAATGGGAGTTGCAGAGCTACTTCCCAGAATGGTTACGTCAAACCTCATCTGATTCCTTACTCCTCGGCCCTGTTCAAATCTCTCTCAATTTCTTCCATGAATAGCAAGTCTATCGCTTCTTCGACTGACTTAGTGATACTTAACACGTTCTGAAGTTGCGAAATGTTAACCAAGCGCTCTACGTTCTCGCTCAGGCCTGATATTATAAAGCTACCGGCTGAGTTCTTGCATAGCCTGTGACCAACAAGCAAGCTGCTAAGTCCCGACGAATCCGAATACAACACGCCAGATAAATCCAGAATGATATTCCGTATCCCTTCTGAATTGATCAGAATCATTTCAGACTTGAGCTTCGGAGATATCAGCGAATTGAGCTTTGTTTCCTCGAGTTTGATAAGTACATACTTCTCGTGCTTGTCTACTGTATATTTCATCATTTTAATGGTTAGAAATAACGTACTATTTGTATTAACTTAATCGTTTCAAGCTTTCTTCCACATTGACCCTGATTCGATCGTCTATATTTAAAGTCTCTGACTTCCTGAATGCTTCTCCCGTGATATGCTCATATAATTCTATATACCTTTCGGATATTGAATTCACAAGCTCTGAAGACATATATGGGATTTGCTGACCCTCTTTTCCCTGAAAGCCATTCTCGATAAGCCATTGTCTTAAAAACTCCTTAGACAACTGCTTCTGCGGTTGCGCTTCCTTTTGTAATTGCGCATACGATTCCTTGTAGAAGTACCGGGAAGAATCAGGGGTATGAATTTCATCGATGAGATAGATTTTCCCATCAGCTGCCTTACCGAATTCGTACTTTGTATCAACCAATATGAGCCCTCTTTCTGCTGCCATATCCGTACCTCTCTGAAAGAGCTGACGTGTGTACTGCTCTAAAGTCAAATAATCTTTCTCAGATACAATGCCTTTTTCGAGAATATCTTCACGGGAAATGTCTTCATCGTGCCCAACGGAAGCCTTTGTTGTAGGCGTAATAATAGGCGCAGGAAGCTTATCATTCTCATTTAGACCTTCAGGTAAAGACACTCCGCACAATACACGACGCCCCGCCTGGTACTCTCTCCAAGCATGGCCTGCTAAGTACCCCCTGATGACCATCTCCACTTTGAAGGGCTCACATATTTTTCCTATTGTAACGTTAGGATCAGGAATATCAACTACCCAGTTAGGTACGATATCCTGGGTAGCATTCAGGAATTTGGCTGCAATTTGATTCAAAACCTGCCCCTTATAAGGAATAGGCTCCGGCAGAATGACATCGAACGCAGATATCCTATCACTCACAATCATCACTAAATAGTGATCTCCAATTGTATAGACATCGCGAACTTTTCCTTTATAAAATTTCGTTTGTCCGGGGAAATTAAAGTGAGTTTCTTTGATAGCAGTCATTTGGCTAATGAATCAAGTTTTAATAAGTATTCTTAATGTTTAAGCCCAAAATTATTAAATATTGTCATAATAATCGCTTAAAGAGCTATATTATTGAATATCGCCGTATGCTTCAAGAATTCTTCTAACCAACTTATGACGTACTACGTCATCACCATTGAGGTAGATAATTTCAATTCCTTTGATATCTGTCAAGATGCGCAATGCGGTATATAAACCGGACTGTTGCTTCTTTGGTAGATCGACTTGCGTTACGTCACCAGTGACTATAAACTTAGCAGTAGGCCCCATCCGCGTGAGAAACATCTTCAGCTGCATATCTGTCGCATTCTGTGCTTCATCCAGAATAACGAAACAGTTATCAAGAGTTCTCCCTCTCATGAAGGCAAGAGGTGCAATTTCAATTGTGCGATTCTCAAGGTAATGTTTAAGTTTTTCCGGAGGTATCATGTCGTCCAGAGCATCGTAAAGCGGACGCAGATACGGATCGATTTTCTCCTTCATATCACCTGGTAGAAAACCCAGATTTTCGCCAGCTTCAACAGCAGGGCGCGTCAAAATGATACGTTTAATCTCTTTATTTTTTAATGCCCTAACAGCCAAAGCAACTGCCGTATAGGTTTTTCCGGTACCTGCAGGACCGATAGCGAAAAGGATATCGTTTTTGACGATACTATCGACCATCCGCCTTTGATTGGCCGTACGCGCTTTCACAACAATGCCATTTGGCCCGAAAACGATCGGATCGGATCCGTTGCCACCTTTGTCAGGCGATGTCTCCGAATCGGCAGGGAGTCTTGCTCCAAGCAGACTTTCCAGGTCATTTGGGCTAAGACTGTTAAACTTTTCTACATGATTATATAATTTTTGAAATCGGGTCTGAAAGGATAAAAGTTCCGCTTCATCTCCCAACACCTTCAACTCTGAACCACGTGCAACCATCTTTACCTTAGGAAATTGTTTCTTTATCAGCTCCAGATAATCATTGTTCGGTCCCCAGATAACAAGGGGATTAATACTCTCAAGATCTATCTTTAATTCGTTCAAGTTATCCTTTTTTTAAAGTTTACTGGCAGGTATGTGCGATTAAAATTCAATATTTGCACTCTTACGTTATATCACAAGAATAACAATAAATATTTACATTTTTAAATGGCTGTAATTACTTTAACAACCGATCTCGGCGACAAAGATTTTTACCAGGCTGCTCTAAAAGGAAGCATCCTTAGTCTTCTGCCAAATGTAAATATTGTTGACATTACTCATAGTATTGCAGCATTTAACATTCCGCAGGCAGCTTTCGTTTTAAAAAACTCTTTTCATTATTTCCCAAAAGGAACTGTTCATCTTATCGGCATCGATTGCGTTTACAGCGAAGACGTCCGCTACCTGGCAGTAAGATACAGGGATCACTATTTTGTGGGATCAGACAACGGCGTTTTTTCCCTGATATTTGAAGATGAGCCTTCCGAGACAGTGGAGATCAGCATCATTCAAGACCTAAAATTCCTACATTTCCCGCTTACTGACATCTTTGCAAAAGCTTGCTGCAGTATCGCCTCAGGTATTCCTTTGGGCGAGATTGGCATCCCGGTAGAAAGGCTCAAACAAAAGGTTAACCTCAGCCCGGTTATCGACAAAGATATTATCCGGGGAAGTGTGATATACATCGACTCCTTTCAGAATGTCATAACCAATATCTCAAAAGACCTGTTCACTAAGGTTCAGGGAAACAGGAAATTCACGCTCAATTTCAAGCGAGGTGAAACTATAACGCACCTAAGCTGGCATTATAATGAGGTGCCGGAAGGAGAAAAGTTATGTCTCTTCGGCATCAGCAACCATCTTGAAATTGCAATGAACAAGGGCAATGCAAGTCAGCTTCTCGGACTTTATTTGAACGACATCGTCACTGTGGAATTTCACTCCTAGCCTGACATAGTCTCTCAAGGGCAAATATGACGTATGAGTGATTGTTTTATGTGCCCTTTTTTTGATAATAATGTATTTTTGCATGCTTTTTTAAGCACTAAATAAACTAAATGGCTCGAAATAGATTTAATAGTGGCACAAGCCCCGAACAGGAGCTTAACAAGGCCAAGATTAACAAACAAACCATCAAAACCGCATCAGGTCTCCTGACGTATTTAAGGCCATATAGATGGAAATTCATCGTAGGACTAGCATTTCTACTATTGTCAAGCTTGACGGGCCTTGCCTTTCCAGCTTTGTTGGGGGCTATGATTGATGTCGCGAAAGGAGAACCGACCAGATGGTATATTCCAAATAGCATCAATGCCATCGGTATACTTTCTTTCATCATACTGTTTTTTCAGTCGTTCGTATCCTTCTTCAGGATACGTCTCTTTGTTGAAGTCGCAGAAAAAACAATCGCGGATATAAGGCGCAATACGTACTTTAAACTCATCACTCTCCCGATGGACTTCTTTGCAAACAGGAGAGTTGGAGAGTTAAACAGTCGCTTGTCTGCCGACTTATCTCAGATACAGGACACCATTACTACCACCCTCGCCGAAATGGTGCGTCAGCTCATCCTCCTGGTTGGAGGAATTACCTTTCTCATCATCGTGTCTCCGAAATTGACTCTGTTTAATCTGGCTATTCTGCCAATTCTGGTTTTGTCAGCGGTCATCTTTGGTAAGAAAATCCGAAAAATTTCCCGTCAGGCTCAGGATCGTCTGGCAGATTCAAACATCGTTGTTGAAGAAACACTTCACGGCATCAGTTCCGTAAAAGCGTTTGCTAATGAGGCCTATGAAGCTAATCGCTATGATAGAAGTCTCAAAGAAGTTGTAAAGATCGCGCTTAAGGGAGCAACACTAAGAGGTGGTTTTGCTTCTTTTATAATCTTCTGTCTCTTTGGTGCTATAGTAGCCGTAATCTGGTACGGTTCTCTCCTGGTTTCAGATGGCAGTATCACCGTTGGTAGCCTCACAACGTATATCATATATTCCATGTTTGTGGGTGCGGCAATGGGCACATTTCCTGAACTGTACGCAAATGTGCAGAAAGCATTCGGGGCAACCGAGCGAATCATAGAGATTCTGAATGAGAAGAATGAGCCGGTGTCTATCAACCCTGCCGATAATATTAGTAAATCTACGCTAAGAGGAGATCTGACCTTTAAGAACGTTCAGTTCTCGTATTCCTCCAGGCAAGATGTAACCGTGCTAACGGATGTGTCTTTTAAAGCTAAAGCAGGTCAAAGAATTGCTCTTGTTGGACCGAGCGGCGCTGGAAAATCCACAATTGCTTCTCTCATCCTTCGCTTTTATGAGCCGAGCGGAGGTGAAATCCTTTTTGATGAGAAGCCTTCAGGCTTATATCCCTTGACTGATATCCGGAATCAGATTGCGATTGTTCCTCAAGATGTTTTGCTTTTTGGTGGATCTATCCGGGAAAATATTGCGTATGGTAAGCTTTCTGCTTCAGAGGCTGAAATGATCGCGGCTGCCAAACAGGCAAATGCCCACAACTTCATTATGAGTCTGCCAGAAGGCTACGATACCTTGGTTGGCGAGCGGGGGATAAAACTTTCGGGAGGCCAAAGGCAACGTATAGCCATTGCCCGCGCGCTACTCAAAGATCCGGCGATATTGATTCTTGACGAAGCAACGTCTTCTCTCGACTCGGAATCAGAACGCCTGGTGCAGGAAGCACTTGAGGTTCTTATGAAAAACCGAACATCTATCATCATTGCTCACCGCCTTTCGACTATACGCGAGGCCGACACTATTTTGGTTCTGGAAAAGGGAAAGGTTGTGGAAAGCGGTTCTCACACGGAGCTGCTCCAAAATGAGAACGGGCTATATAAATACCTGAGCAATCTCCAGTTCGAGGCCTGACCTGCGAACGTATAATTATCATACCGGCTAAGCTGGTACTATAGAAGCTAAGATGAAATTAACGATATGGGGCGCTGCGAAACAGGTGACCGGGAGCATGCATTTGCTAGAAGTTGGAAAATACAGAATACTCATAGATTGCGGTCTCGATTATGAAAAGTCAACCAGACAGGAAGAAAATGAAATCTTTCCTTTCAGACCCAATGACATTGACGTAGTTATCTTAACTCATGCACACATTGACCATTCTGGCAACTTACCTACATTGCTTCGAATGGGTTTCGAAGGCCAAATACTATGTACATCGCCCACCGCAGATCTAGCTGAGTTATTGCTGCTTGATTCCGTCAATCTCTTCCTGGCCAAAACGAAAAAGAAAGGTCGCCGGTCCAGGGGAAACTCGGGACCACGCCCTTTGTATTTGCAGAAGCATGTGATGGACACAGTAGGACAGTTTGTGACTATCAGCTTTAACACACCGTTCAAATTAAACGGCAACATCGAAGTAGAGTTGATTCCATCAGGACATCTTCTTGGTGCCGCTTCCGTTATATTGAGAGTAAACGACGAAGGAAAGCAGAAATCTATTGCTTTTTCAGGTGATTTGGGCAGAAAAAATTATCCGGTCATAGTCGACCCGCAAGCACTTCCTCAAGTTGATTACCTCGTGTGCGAATCTACATATGGAGGACGCTATCACAGCAAAGAAAAGTCAGTAGAACAGATACTCGTCGAGACGATTGAGGACACGTGTATTAAAACTCCGGGCAGACTTATTATTCCGGCATTCAGCATAGGACGTACGCAGGCGCTCGTATATGCGCTCAACAAAATATTTTCAAGTGGGCTCCTCCCTCCTGTGAAGATATTCGTGGATAGCCCCCTGGCGAATTATGCGACTGAAATTTACCGAAAGCACCATAAATTGCTCAACGATGAAGCCAGATCGTTTTATGACAACAATGGTGATGAGTTTGAATTTGACAACCTCCATTATGTCCAGAACATGAAGGAGAGCAAATCGCTATCCAATTATCTGGAACCCTGCATCATTGTATCTTCGGCTGGTATGCTTGAAGGTGGAAGAATTCAAGATCATCTCTATCACAATCTACAGAACTACTACTGCACAATCCTATTTATAGGCTATAGTTCGAAAGGAACTCTGGGGCACCGTCTACTTAGGGGCGACCAGTTTGTTCATTTACGTGACCGTGAGCTAGCTGTTTATGCAAAAATCAAGCAGACAGATGTCTTCAGTGGACATGCTGATCATTCGGACCTTGTTCATTTTGTCACCTCTCAGAGCAGGGACCATATTAAGTCTGTTTTCCTCGTCCACGGCGAAAATCAAAGCATGCGCAGTCTCCAGGAGGATCTTTGTGAGAAGGGCTATAATGTTATAATTCCGGAAAAAGCAGAATCTTTTACGCTGTAATTACTATTTTGCGCCCCATGAAATACGATAGTATTATTTTCGACATGGATGGTACGCTCTGGGACCCTACCGAATTGTATCTTCAAGCCTGGAATGGCGGCCTGGCTGCTACCGGAATTGATGTGGTCTTAACAGCTGAAGACCTTAAACCCATGATGGGGGTAAGTGGCAAAACTGTTCTGGAGACTTTTTTACCAGAACATACCGATGCCATCAGAGAACAAGTGGCAAATGCTGTTAACGAACGTCGCCGTGAGCTGATTATATCAGGAGGTGGGACTATGTATCCGGGAGTAAAAGACGGCATCAAACTTCTTTCAACCCGGTATAAGCTTTTCATCGTAAGTAATTGTCCCAAAGGCATAATCCCTTTGTTCATGAATCGGGCGGGTATCACTGACTATATAATTGATGAGATGGCCTATGGCGAAAACCTAAAGCCCAAAAACCATAATATCAAGCTTCTGATAAACAAACACAAGCTTGAGAACCCAATCTATGTTGGGGATACCGACATAGACCGGGTCGAAAGTGAAAAAGCAGGTATTCCGTTTGTTTTCGTCAGCTATGGATTCGCAGTAGCTGAGCGTTATGACTTACATTTTTCAACATTCGATGCGCTTGTGGAGCACTTTTCCTGATAATGGTGGAAACAAATTATCTTCGACTACTAACAACCTAGCCTGAATTATGGATATTAAAAAATTTGAAAGACGATCATTTATAAAAAAAGTCGCTGTAGCAGGACTCGCCAGTTTAACCCTTCCTGATTTAGTACTTGCATCAATGCCTGAAGCGAGGCAAAAAAGAACGATTTTAAAATCTAATGCTGTCGTGCTGTTTCAAGGCGATTCGATTACCGACGCAAAACGAACAAAGAGTGATTTGGCGGCGAATAGTGCCCCCGGTCTGGGATCTGGCTATGCATTTCTTGCCTCCGCCAATCTGATGCAATCTAATCCTGAAAAAGGCCTGAAAATTTATAATAGAGGTATCAGCGGCAACAAAGTTTATCAGCTCGCTGAACGCTGGGAGAACGATACCTTTGCCATTCAACCAGATGTACTTAGCATCCTGATTGGAGTGAATGACTTCTGGCACATGATGAATGGAACCTATAAAGGCACTCTTGACACGTACAGAAATGACTATAAGAAATTGTTAACTCTGACAAAAGAGAGGCTTCCAAACGTTCAACTAATTATTGGAGAACCATTTGCTTTAAATGGCACTTCTGTAAAACCCGACTGGTTTCCGTTGTTCCACGACTACCGCAAAGCAGCCCGGGAGATTGCTGACGAGTTTAAGGCGACCTTTATTCCTTACCAACAGATTTTTGATAAGGCGCTCGAACTTGCTCCTGTGTCTTACTGGGTTCCTGATGGAGTACACCCGTCGATAGCAGGTGCACAGTTGATGGCAAACGCTGTGACTCAAGCGTTCCGTAAATAACGTTATTGATCTAATGTGGGATCATTGTAGATGCTCTTGTTAGCATCATCGACCGTGATGAAAGTATAGGTGTCGAGAATATTTTCGAATTCGTCGTCATCATCCCAGAGCGGGATGATAGGCTTCTGATGATTGATGGTTATGAAAGCATTCATTGCAGCAATGCGATCTTTCTCAATAGCCGGGATACCTGCATTACTTACTCCCACCTGAACGGCGGTTTCTGTTTCATGTGAAATGAAAAATAATTGTTTCATAGTTAGAGCTCATTAATAACCACGCACGTAAAAATTAGTTTGCTGAAGTGTTAATATAGAAATTGCTTAAATAATTTCTACGTAAGGAAAACAAACAGCGAGTAAAAGTGTTATGTCTAGTATGATTAATGACAATATCTATACGACTTACTTATTTAAAGACCGTAACACAAACCAGTTGATTCAACAGCTGACCGTTAGAAACACGGTAAACAGATATGAAAGCGTGCTACACACCATTCAACAACTAACAGAGAAGTACTCTTTATCTGCGCAAGATATTATAGTAGAGAATTAATATTCACGTTACGGTTTAAAAAAGAAGGCTTGAACTTATAAGTTCAAGCCTTCTTTTTTTGTTTAAAATTTAGCTTTTCCCGCAGAATGCTCTCAGCATCCAGGTATTCTTTTCTTTGAATTGCATGAAGCGATTAATCATGTCGTTGGTTCCATCGTCACCACTTTCTGCTGTCGCTTCCATGAGCTTTCTCTCTATTTCAATCAAAGCAGTAAAGTCATCCAGGATTGCTTCTACAAGCTTTACGTCTTCTACTCCAATGGTATTTATTTCCTTTATAGAAGCGATGTTGATATAGTCCTGATAAGTACTCAAAGGGGCTTTACCAAGAGTAAGTATCCGTTCTGCGAGTTCATCTATTGTTGCGACTGCGTTCGTATATAATTCTTCGAATTTAACATGAAGAGTGAAAAAGCTTTTTCCTTTGACATTCCAATGAGCGCCTCTAAGCTTTTGATAGTGAATATGATAATTCGCAAGGTAATCATTCAATTCGTCAACTATTGGTCTTACGTCTGTGTCTTTTAATCCGATTTGTTCAGCTTTCATAATTACTTTTTCTATTACAACCTATCGAATCGGCAGAAGGTTTAAGCTAAAGTAACTTTCTGACAAATACATTGTAATTCTCCTGTTTTTCCACATAGATACGCGTACCCTTCTCCAGATAACCATCAAGAGCTATGGCATCGTACCAGAGACCTTCGATTTCAATCTTACCGGATGGCCGCATGTCTGTTTTGGCAAAGCCCTCTTTTCGGAGGATATCGTCAGGTTGTTTTCCACTTACATATCCCAGATCTGACCTCTGTTCATCTTCAAGTACGAGTCGTCTGAACACCGGTGTTTTCATGATCGACTTACCTAAGATCACGCAGATTACGATAGAGGCGACCATCGAGAACAAGACAATCAATACAGCGGTCGTAAGCTGCTCGGAACCTGTCACATTGAAGTCGAAAAAATCGTTCATTACCATGCTCAGTGCCAAGCCTCCTACGATGCAGATTATTCCCAGTATCCCTGCGACCCCAAAGCCAGGAATAACAAAGACTTCGAGCATTAACAGCACTAAGCCAACTAAAAATAGCCCTATTTCCCAATGAGCTGCAAGCCCTTCCAGATATAGTGGAGCAAAAAACAAAGCAGCCGCTACAACAGAAACCAACAGGGCAAACCCGATTCCCGGGGTTTGCATTTCGAAGTAAATTCCGCCAATAATCAAAAGTATCAGGAAGCCACTCACAACCGGTGAGATCAGGAAAACGATAATATGGTCTATTACGGAGACCTGATGATCAACACGCTGTTGGGGATCAAGACCTTCCGCGGCAAATATCTGATCTACACTCGTTACCTCACCCGCACAAAAGCCCACTTTTATAGCCTCTTTACTCGTTAACGTTAAAACCTTGCCCTTGGAGTTCACACCTTTAATTTCCACATCAGGATCTACAAAGGCTTCTGCAATTCTTGGATTTCTGCCCTTTGCCTCCGCTGTTGCACGCATGAGGCCCCGCATGTACGATTGATACTTCTCTGGCAATACCGTGCCTTTAGTGTCGACCACACTCGCCGCACCGATACTTGCACCGGGTTTCATGTAGATCTTATCGCAAGCAATAGAAATAAGAGCACCAGCAGATGCGGCATTATTATCAATAAAAACAATGGTTTTCATGCTCGAATTCAAAATTGTCGAACGGATCGAGTCCGCATAATCAACTAAACCTCCGAAAGTGTTCATCCGAATGATGATGGTAGAAGCATCAAGCTCCTTAGCGTGATCAAAGGCCTTTTTTGTTTGCCTCCAGGAAGGAGGACCAATTTCGTCATGCAGATCAAAAACATACACTTTGGCAGACTGGCTGAAAAGACAGACGGGAAAAAATAATGTGAAAGTCAATAAAATGACACCAACAATCGCAGATCGGTTCATAATTGCTAATTTTGTAAATGTTTTTGGCCACTAAATATACATTAAAACCCACCCTTAAGGCGAACTTTAAAGGAATAATTTGGAAGGTTGAAACAGATCCTACCGGACATATAGTCGTCGTTGAAACCCGAAATCCAGAGGATCGAACAACATACTTTTCTGCGTTTGATTTTAATAGAGGAAAAACTCTGTTTTTTGAAATAAGCGTGTCCGACGGCTGGAATTGGGGGCTGGACTTCGTATGTCATGGGTATGTTTACCTGCACAGTTATATCAATGACAAAACGCCTGAGCATAAAGGCATCATTGCCCTGGATCGCACAGGCAAAATTGCCTGGCAGGTCTTCAACAAGGCGCTGGAAAGCGTGGCGGATGAAGGCTTGATCGCTTACAACCCCAGCATACAGCAAAAGCAATTTGAGCTGCTTGACCCAGCAACAGGTCAAGTTACGAAACAGAATATTCAACAATTTAACTCATTCGGCAGAGTAGCGTATTTCCCCGAGCCCACATCCTCGCAAGAGCGCATGAAAGACCTGGAGGATTATAAATCCATTGTTGGTCCGATTTTCCACCTGGCTCACAAGGACAAAGATGTTTATTCTTTTCACGTCGCGAACGGCCCTTCATTCTCTTTATATCTCGTCATCAAACATATGGGAAATCACGTTCACGAGGAAATACTGGAACAGGATATACAAAAACTTAATCCCGAACCGTTCTATATCGAGCACAGTCATCTATTCTGCATCAGGAATAATAAATCTGAAATTGTGGCATATTTAGTATAATTGTAACCTTTAATTTTTAACATACCGAAAATAAATGCGTTTTATTTTAGCAAGTGTTTGCATTTTTCTATCATGCGGTGTATTTGCAAGCAGCCGGTTGGACTCCGTCGGCAGTGAGAACAACAACGGCAGATTAGTCATTATCCACTCTGTAAAATCCAAAGAATCATACTACTCTATAGGTCGGCTATATAACGTTACGGCTAAAGAAATCCAGTCTTTTAACAAAACCGGCATTTTACAGCCAGGATCTCTGGTAAAAATACCTACCCAGCGTCCCTTTATTGTTTCCAGACCTCAGCCCGCACAAACAGGAGGCACACAACAGCAAGATGATGGGCTTGTAGATTATAAAGTTGGACCTAAAGAGACACTATTCGCAATTGCAAAGCGATTTAATACTCACGTAGAATCCATAAAAGAACTTAACAAATTAAAGAGCAATGCTCTCGCAGTTGGCCAGATCATCAAAGTAAAGCCGGGGGCGGGCGCACCCTTACCGCCTGTTGAGTCCATCCTTAATACAGCAAAAAGCGATTCAGACCGGGTGATACCAAACTTGCCGGTAAATCGGTACGGACTGAAAGAACGATCAGAAAAAGGAATTGCCACCTGGATTTCTGACGAGCACCTGGATTCTACTAAGATGCTTGCATTGCATAAAACAGCTCCCGTAGGAACTGTTGTCCGCATTAGCAATCCGATGACGGGCAAGACGACATTCGCGAAAGTCGTTGGTAAATACACAGAAAATGCCACTACAAAAGATGTCATAATTGTCATTACCCAAGCTACAGCAGACCTCCTGGGGGTTCTAGACAAAAGATTTTTAGTAACAATAGACTACGGAGTTCCAAATGAATAGACCTTTTGTAATAGGAGTAGCCGGAGGGAGTGGGTCTGGTAAAACATTCTTTTTAAATTGTTTTCTACATCACTTCAGCAGTGATCAGGTCAGTTTAATATCACAAGACGATTATTACAGACCTATTGAAGAACAGCCCCGGGACGAAAACGGGTGGGTAAACTTCGACCTTCCTCAATGTATTGAGGAAGACAAGCTTCTCCATGACTTATCTATTCTGCTACTTGGAGATTCTATCCAAAAGAAAGAGTACACATTTAATGTCGACAACGAGAAGGCGAAAATGCTGACAATAAATTCAGCTCCAATCATCATTGTTGAAGGTCTCTTTGTATTTCATTTCAAAAAACTTGCATCGTTATTTGACATGAAAATTTTCATGGATGCTGACGAAGAGATTACTTTGAACAGACGGTTGAAGAGAGACATTAAGGAAAGGGGCTACGATCACGATATGATTATGTATCAGTGGGTAAACCATGTTCTTCCGGCTTATAATTCGTACCTTCTCCCCTACAAAGACACTGCTCATAAAGTTATATTAAACAACTCGCATGTTGCCGATGACATTATCGAGGTTACCAAACAGCTTGCCGAAGAGTTAAAAGACTCCGTTCTAGCTGATAATTGATTTTTTATTAAATCCACTGCAATGGACAATCTGATGAGTGAGAGAAAGGAAATTCCGACAGATCCGGAATTAAACAAAGGGGTTGGACATTGCTTCTTATGCTCTTGTTATAAGAAATGCTGTAAAAAATATAAAAAAGGTAAGAGGTGTAAAGATTGTCCGGGAAAAAAGAAATAGAAGTATTCCCCTGTCAAATTGTCACCAATATAGATTTGGAACAAGCCTTGATCTACATATTTTGAAACGTTAACATTTTTCAATCATATGCAAGAGAAAGGAACAATATCCATCCACACCGAGAACATCTTCCCTATTATCAAGAAGTTCTTATATTCTGACAATGAAATTTTCTTGAGGGAACTCGTGTCTAATGCAGTAGATGCAACTCAAAAAATCAAACGTCTATCCTCACTAGGCCAGTTCACGGGCGAACTTGGAAACTTACAAGTCGAAGTAGCATTCGATCCAGACAAGAAAACCCTTACCATTTCCGATCCCGGAATTGGAATGACAGCTGAGGAAATCAAGAAATACATCAATCAGATTGCCTTTTCCGGAGCAACAGAGTTCGTTGAAAAATTCAAAGATGCAAAAGACGCGAATGAGCTCATTGGAAAGTTTGGTTTAGGCTTTTATTCGGCCTTTATGGTAGCGGACAACGTGGAGATTGAAACCTTATCCTATCAGGATGGTGCCAAGCCGGCCCGTTGGATATGCGATGGTAGCACTGAATTCGAAATAACAGAGGGATCACGTACCACAAGAGGTACAGATATCATATTGCATATCAACGCTGAATCTGAAGAATTCCTGGATAAGTCCAAACTGCAGCAGATTCTCGACAAATATTGCCGTTTTCTACCCATTCCTATTAAGTTCGGAACAAGGTCTGAAAGTCAGGAAGATGGCGAAGACGAAGAAGGCAAACCGAAATATACTTCTATAGAAGTTGATAATATCATTAACAACCCAAACCCGATTTGGACGAAAGCACCTTCTGATCTTAAAGACGAGGATTATCTAGCCTTCTACAAAGAGTTGTATCCGTTCTCTGAAGATCCGCTGTTTTGGATCCACCTGAACGTTGACTACCCTTTTAATCTTACAGGCGTTTTATACTTCCCGAAGGTCAAAAATGACTTCGACTTCCAACGCAACAAAATCAAACTGTTCTCTCGTCAGGTGTTTATAACTGATGAAGTAAAAGACATTGTTCCTGAATTTTTAATGTTGCTTCATGGTGTTATCGATTCTCCAGACATTCCTCTGAACGTTTCAAGAAGCTTCTTACAAGCAGACAGTAATGTTAAGAAGATCAACAATTACATCACCCGGAAAGTAGCTGACAAATTAGCTGACCTCTATAAAAAAGATCGCAAGGCTTTTGAAGAAAAGTGGCAGGACATCGGTCTGTTTATCAAGTACGGAATGGTAAGTGATGAAAAGTTTTATGAGAAGGCTAAAGACTTCGCTCTTTTGGTGAATACCAAGGATGAGTACTACACTCTCGATGAATACAAAGCCAAAGTCGAGCCTTTGCAAACTGATAAGGAGGGTAAGCTTGTATACTTGTATACAAATGATGCATCAAAGCAAGATTCTTATATCCAGTCAGCCAACCGAAAAGACTACGATGTTTTGGTAATGAACTCTCCTATTGATAATCACTTTATCAATCAACTGGAGCAAAAACTTGAAAAAACGTCTCTGAAACGTGTAGATGCCGACGTCGCAGACAAGTTAATTGCAAAGGACGATAGCCCGGCGCACATTCTTACCGAAGAACAAGTTACAAAGGTTAAAGAAATCTTCGACAAAGCCATTCAAAAGCCTGCATACAAAGTGGAGGTTGAAAGCATCAGTCCTGAAGAACTTCCAGTTCACGTCTCCATGGACGAGTTTATGAGAAGAATGAAAGACATGGCTCAAATGGGTGGTGGAATGGGCTTCTACGGATCATTCCCGGACAGCTACAAAGTGGCCGTGAATGGGAATCATCCTCTTATAGGACGTATTATTGCCAGCGAGAGCGAGGAAGAGAAAATCAACCTGGCAAAGCAGGCTGTAGATTTGGCGATGCTGTCTCAGGGTCTCCTGACCGGTGCCGACTTAACGGAATTTGTAAAAAGAAGCGTTCGTTTAATATAATCTTTCAAATTTTTAAACAGCAAGGCCCTCACCTATCAGTGAGGGCCTTGCTGTTTAAAATCTAACCTGCATCTGCGCTACAGCAATATTGTATCTTTTCTGAGAAATCGAGCTTGTAGCGTGATCAAACATTTCCATCATATAACCCATTTGAAACCGGGCAAAGTAATCGTCTGTAAATTCGAGACTCAACATCGGAGTTAATGTCTGTCGTTGATTTTGCTTCAACTTATAATTCTCATCAAGATATTCGTAGCGGGATGATAGCTCTATAGAACGAAGTCGCGGATGTTTGTATTCGTACCGAAGGTTTGGGAACAAGTAAAAGCCGCGGTCCTGGTACTTGCTGGCTAAACCTCTCACAGATTTTTCTGTAAGCTGATAGCCTGCAATGTTCCCTCCCTGCTTGTATTCTCCTGATAGATCAAGGACAAAACGGTCTGAAACAGGTACAGTCATTGTCATGTCTACGCCGAATGCCTTAAACTCCTGTTGTAAAGCTGAAGCATAAGCACCGTTGATGCCGAGCTTTAGGCTTTTGTTTATATCACTCTCAAGCCTGGCATAGAAGTTTTTACCGTTGTCATTGTCCATAGCCTGATTTCTATTGTTACCGTTGGCAACGCCTAGATAGTAGTTTAAGGGAATGCCGGCTGCTTTCATCTCGCCATAAATGGCAACACCTACCTGAAATCCTTGCCACCCACTCGCGCTAAATAAATAATATTGATTGGAATAGTCCAGGGACTTAATTACATCTGCAGGATAGATATCCTCCACTCCAAAGAATGGTCGGAACTGGCCCATTTGCACATTCAAGCTCTTATTAAAATGATAGCGTATAAATGCATTCTCCAGAACCTTGGACTGGGGGTTACCTGAGAAGTCAGCGAGGTTCACCATAATATTAGCGTCGAAATGATCATTGATGTCAGTTCTGATCATCGCCCTCACGCGTTTAAGCGAAAAGCTGTTATTAACACCTTTATCCAGACAAGCTCTACCGCTTACATCAACACTGTCAGTCATCGAATAGGTGTACCTGAACTGTACCAGTCCCGAAAGCCTGGTATTTCTCTTAAAGGTTGAAAAATTAACTTGTGTAGAATCTGAATCAGCCTTGCTGGAATAGGGAAAGGAAGCAAAAAGCAAGAAGACAATAAAGAAGAGATTACGCATAAATACCTGATGTACTCTGCAAAAGTAATCTACCTGATTCGATATAAAAATGCTTCAAATCACCTTGGGGAATGAGATAAGCGAAGAGAGACAACTATCCTGTATAAATGACTCCCGAGCTAGGTGTTTCACTAATCTCGATCTTGGAAAGCAGAGGCATCAAGGGTTTGATGCGCTTCCAAAACCATTCTGCCAATCTTTCGCTAGTTGGATTTTCGAGACCTTCAATCTCATTAAGAAGACGATGGTCCAGACTCTTGACCAGAGGATCCACTGCGTCCTTTAGATCTGTAAAATCGACAAGCCATCCAGTATCCGGATCAACTTCGCCTTCAAGAAAAACTGTTAGAGTATAGGTATGACCATGCATTCTGCCACATTTGTGGTTTTCACTTACGTTGGGAAGAAAATGAGCAGAATCGAACGAGAATTGTTTGTAGATGACCATGTAAAAGAATAATAGGGTCAAAGATAAGACAAAACCTACATTTGACCCTAAAAATCTTCTTATTGAAGAAGTCTGCGTACATCCTCATAAGCCAGTGCATGCGAGTCAGCAACTGCCTTATAAGTAACGAAGCCTTCCAGGGTGTTAACTCCTTTAAGTAGCGCTTCATTCTCCTGACAAGCTCTTTTGTATCCCTTATTGGCAATTTGAATAGCATAAGGAACAGTAACATTTGTCAGGGCAAGAGTAGACGTATGCGGCACGGCTCCAGGCATATTAGCCACAGAATAATGAACAACGCCATGTTGAAGAAACACTGGGTTATCGTGAGTAGTTATCCGATCTGAAGTTTCAAAAATTCCACCTTGATCAATTGCAACATCGACCAAAACAGATCCAGGCTCCATTGATTTAACCATTTCTCCTGATACCAGGGTAGGCGCCTTTGCTCCAGGTATCAGCACTGCGCCGATTACGAGATCAGATTCCTTTACCGCTTCAGCGATATTGTGAGGATTAGACATCAGCGTGTTAATTTGACTTCCAAATATATCGTCTAGCTGACGCAAACGATCAGGATTCAAATCAATAATAGTGACGTCAGCCCCTAAACCCACTGCAATTTTCGCTGCATTGGTTCCAGCCACTCCACCGCCTATTATCGTAACCCTGGCCCTTCTCACTCCCGGAACCCCTCCCAGAAGAACTCCCTTACCGCCTTCTGGCTTCTCAAGGAATCGTGCGCCAACCTGAGCGGCCATTCTACCCGCAACCTCGCTCATTGGCGTCAGCAAAGGCAGGGAGCCGTTCTCGAGCTGAACCGTTTCATAAGCGATACCCACCACCTTGTTCTCAATAAGTGCCTTGGTTAGTTCAGGCTCTGCAGCAAGATGCAGGTATGTAAATAAAATCAGACCTTCGCGAAAATACTTGTATTCCGAAGCGATCGGCTCTTTAACCTTCATGATCATGTCCATCGCCCAGATTTCAGCAGGGCTATCCAGAATGACAGCACCCGCATCCTGATATTGTTTATCAGAAAATCCGGAACCTAATCCAGCACCCTTTTCGATGAAAACCTCATGACCAAAACGAACTAAGTAAATAACTCCGGCAGGGGTCATGGCTACCCTGTTTTCATTATTTTTAATTTCTGCAGGAACTGCAATACGCATAAACTAAAGATTTAATAATTTTAAATAAAAGGCGCTATCCATTAAAAGATAGACTAGGAAAGTAGAGTAAATATACGATTATGACAATTTACAAGTCAAGAAAAGTGGGAGATTTTCAATTTAATTTAACAAAAACGTCAAAGACTCCGAAACATCAATTTTTATAGGTGGCGCAACACATTCGACGAAGAAAATTTCATTTTAAATGCCCGAAACGTAATCAGTTAAGAGAGACCGATATATCAAAATGATTAGATCCTTCGGTATTACTGAACAAGTAGCGCACAGAACTAGACGATTTGAGTAAAATTAACAGTCCGTAATGTTCTTCCATATCCATAATCTGGTCAGGGGAATGTATCGGATATTCGACTACCTCGAACTTTAAAGAACACGGAGAATCGACTATGGCATAGATACAGTAGAATTCATCCTTGTGTATCTCAACCTGCTCGCCGACAAAAGACTCGTGTAGTGGCAAGTACCCGTAGTTTTTAAGGAAAAACGGCTTACCGTTGTCGATCTTTTGAATATTAATTATGTCTCCTTCAATATCCACGTTTAATAAGCTGTGCGCAGCACCGGAATGCTTCACGGCGTTCGTCAACAGTTCGACTATGATATGTCTGCAATGGTTCACCTTCACTGCGTACCGCGCTTCTGATACGTTCGCCCTGATAAATTCCACTATCTCATGCATCAGGGGCTGAATGCTCTGTACATTGTTATCAAAAAGAAATTGTTTGTTTACAAGCATATAATCAGGAACTATCAGGCAACCCATCCGCCGCTGTACAAAGTTGGAAGTGTCTGGAACACTTTGAACACCTTATCCATTCTAATCATCTCAAATAAATTCAGTATGTTCTCATTAAGACCATATACTGCCAGATCTCCACCATTTGCTAAGGCATGTTTCAAAGCTGCAACGAGTGCCCCCAAAAAGGAGCTGTCGATATATTGAACTTTTTCAAATGATATTACGATCTGCTTTCGCCCTGAATCAAGTTCAGTAATAAGTGCATGCTTAAAAAGATCAGCCTGCTCCATATTCGCTTCGGCTATCATAATTGTTGCTACGTGGTAATTACTATGTGATTCTATCTCAACCATATTTTGCTATCTATTATTCTTTTTCAATGATCACAAGACTCCTGTCATCTACAACGGTCTCTTCTATACTTTCTGAAAACATCTCACTTTTGATCTTTTTGTAAGTGTCATTCTGACCTAGAAGTAAGCTGAGCTTCTCAACAAAGATCGTATAATCCGATGTCTTGCCATTTTCACCCACGAAATCAATCATCCCGTCTGTTATGGCTATCAACTGATCACCTGGAGCCATGTCTATAATGTCTTCCTCATACAGACCATCTTCATATATTCCCAACAACAGTCCTTTTGACCGGATGCAGGTAACTTCGCCACTTGATCGGCTATAGTGTATAACCGGCAGATCACCGGCACCAGCGTAAGAAACCTGCGAGGCTGATCTGTCGATCATCATAAGCGTTAGTGTGGAAAGTACATCTCCAAGCACAGGATCGAGACAAACTATCCGGTTAATTTTGTTAAGTATCCTGGCCGGCGACGAGATACCATCGAACACGCAAAGACGTATAGCCGATCTTATGTAGCTAAGAAAGTTAAATGAAAAGAACCAGGCACCCCACTTCTTACCCATTACATCCCCTAACACAACAAAAGTAGTATTCTCATCCGTTTTGATGAAATCGATAAAATCTCCGCCAGGAAAATGATTATAGGTCTGATAAAGGAACTGAAGTTTGAAGTCCTCGACCTTTGGTGCTGCTACAGGTACCGAACGAAGATTCAGGGCCTCGGCAGCTGCGCCGATTTCGAATAAAGACTTCTCATGTTGCTTCCTGATTGTATCCAATATGTTGTTCAGCTTAGATACCACAAGGTGGACCGGAGTACTTTTATCGATGTAGTCAACTGCTTGCATTTCCAAGCCCTGCCTCATCGTGTTTTCATCTGCGAAAGACGTATAGAACACAAAGGGAATATTTCTGTATCGCTTATCCCGCAGTAGCACTCTTCTAAACTCAAATCCATCAATTTCAGGCATTGAATAGTCAGACAACACAATATCAGGAATCTCCTCAAACAATAGACCAAGGGCCTCTTTTACCGACTTTGCTGTCCGGCAACTGAAACCTTTTGTACCCAACGCGCGACATATCAGCTGAAGCATAAAGCGGTCGTCGTCGACCAAAAGAATTTTCTTCACCATGCTAGTTCGATCTTTTCAGGTTATTGAGTGAGTTAAAAAGCAAATATACGCCTGTAAACACAATTACCAATGCAATCAGGTCCATAAGAGTGACTCCGTCATTTTGAGAAAAGTAAAAGATAGTAAACATTTCAAAGTATGGAGGAGCGGGCATCACTACCATAGCGAATCCAAGTAAGATCAATAGAACAGAAAGGATCATCAATGAAATACCGGATCCCTTGTCTCGCGAGATTATTTTCGGAGCATCATTACTGTCCAGCTGATATTTGGAAAGGAGCTTTTCAAGATCGTCGGCCTTCTCCAGCCTGGATAAAGAACTATCATCCAGCTTTTTGAACTCATCCAGGTCCTGACGAGTTAGTGATTTACGTTCCACGGCTTCGTTGAAGCGAGTATGTAGCTGCTTCAGACTGTCGCTGTCAAGTTCACTATCGTTAAGCAATTGGATCAGTTCATCCAGCTTCCTCTCCGCCGACATCCTGGCCTCATCCAGGTCCTGAAACTTCTTTATCTCGCTCTTTATACTCTTCTCGCTTCCCAATGTTCAAATATTAGTATATTTTTACCTCAGATCCCTTTGTGATGGAAAAAGGATATTCTTCCAATAGTAAAAAATAAATGCCCGAATGAAAAAAGTTTCTGTTATAACAGTCAACTACAACCAACCTGAAGTTACAGAAACCCTTTTACAATCCATAGCGGAGCTTAACAAATATCCGGCCATCCAGGTCATCGTTGTCGACAATGGCAGTAGTATCAATCATGTTCCCCAATGGACTCGTAAATACCCGGAACATACATTCATTCGACTCGAGTCAAACCTCGGCTTTGCAGGCGGGAATAATGAGGGAGTAAAGTTTGCTGATGGTGAATATCTGTTCTTTGTAAACAACGACACTGAATTTACGGAAGGTCTTGTTGAATCGCTGGTACGTCTGCTTGAGCAGCACCCGGCGATAGGAATGGTGTCGCCTAAAATCCGATACTTCGATCAACCACAAACAATTCAGTATGCCGGCTTTACGCAAATGAATTATTACACAGCAAGAAACAGGTGTATAGGTGAACTAGAAACCGACGAGGGCCAATATGACCATACGACTGGTCCAACCGGCTTTATCCATGGTGCTGCCATGATGGTGCGAAGATCTGCCATAGACAAAGCGGGATTAATGGCTGAAAGCTTCTTTTTATACTATGAGGAGATGGATTGGTGCGATCGCATCAGGAGACAGGGTTTTGAGATTTGGATAGAACCCCGTGCGTTGATTTTCCACAAAGAGTCCATTTCCGTAGGTAAAAAAAGCATCCTCAAGGAATACTTCATGAACCGTAACAGAATGTTGTTCATTCGGAGAAATGCCCCGCAATTAGCCGTAATCATCTTTTTCTTATATTTCACTGCCATTGTAGTTCCTAAAAACATCTTTAAACATATACTGGATAGACGATATGATCTACTTCAGCCTCTCTTGAAGGCTTTGAAGTGGAACTTAACTAACAAAAAAGACAGTACTAATCTGGGCTACCCTGTCCATCAGATAAAATAAGTTATCATGGAAATAATCTTCTGGCTTTCAGCTTTTATCATATTCTACACCTTTATAGGCTACGGCATACTCCTTTACTTTCTAGTGAAATGCAAGCGGTTTATCTCAGGAAAACAGCCCATGGTCGCTATAGATGCGAATAGTCTTCCCACATGTACCTTGATTATAGCTGCTTATAACGAACAGGAGTATATGCACGATAAGATCGCGAACACACTTCAACTGACCTATCCGGAAGATAAGTTGGAGATCATATTTGTAACAGATGGCTCTACAGACCGCACTCCTGATATCGTTGCCGAATACCCCCGCATCAAGCTCTTGCATTCGGCTTCCAGAAAGGGAAAAATTAACGCCGTTCACCGGGCTATAGAACAGGTCAGTTCAGATGTGATTGTCTTTACCGATGCAAATACGTTTCTGAACGCTGACGCTCTTGAAATCATTTGCAGGCACTATCAAAATACACGCGTCGGTGCTGTAGCCGGAGAGAAACGCGTCTTTTCAGGTAAAGAAGCAGACGCTAGTTCTGCAGGTGAAGGATTCTATTGGAAATACGAGTCGGCTCTTAAGAAGTGGGACTCTGAACTCAATTCTGTTGTCGGCGCGGCGGGGGAACTGTTCAGTATCAGAAGGAGCCTCTACCAGCCTGTCGGAAGTGACGTGATCCTTGACGATTTCATGATCTCTATGTTGATAGCGATGCGCGGCTATAAAATAGTTTATGAACCTGACGCGTACGCTATGGAGAATGCCTCTGCTGATGTAAAAGAAGAGTTGAAACGGAAGATCAGGATCGCTGCCGGCGGACTGCAGTCAATTGCCAAACTACTCCCCCTGCTCAATGTGTTCAAATACGGAACACTCAGCTTGCAGTACATCAGCCATCGCGTGCTCCGCTGGACAATCACTCCATTGCTTCTTGTAGTTATCTTTGTGGTTAACCTGCTTTTAGTATCACAGGATACATCTTCGGTCTACACCTTGATTTTAATTCTTCAGGTAATATTCTATATTTCAGCATTCACAGGATTTTTACTTGAAAAGAAGCAGATAAAAATCAAAGTGTTATTTATTCCATACTATTTTTGTGTGATGAACTACGCGGTGTTTCGTGGAATATTCAGGTATTACGCAAATAAACAAAGTGCAACATGGGAAAAGTCTAAGCGAAAAGACAGCGGAAAAATTTAAAACACTTTTTATTATTAAATGTTCATAACTGTTATCACATATCTGGATAGACTTCCTGATCAGATACGTGACATACCGGTTGGTTCGGCCACCTTAAAGGAAATACTCTATAATGATTTTAATAGTTGATGACAAACCAGAAAATATATTCTCATTAAAAAAGATTTTAGAGATAAACAACTTTGACGTAGACACTGCTCTTTCTGGAGAGGAGGCACTCAGAAAAATACTTAAACACACCTACGCGCTAATTATTCTTGATGTACAGATGCCCGGAATGGATGGCTTCGAGGTAGCAGAAAATATATCAGGTTATAGCAAATCAAAAGACATTCCTATTATATTCTTATCTGCCGTGAACACTGATAAACGGTTCATTACGAAAGGATATGCCTCTGGTGGTGTGGACTACATCACTAAACCTGTTGATCCTGATGTTCTTATCTTGAAAGTTAAGACGCTATATCGCTTGTATGAACAGACAAGAGACCTCAATGAGGCGCATCTGGCATTGAGAGCGGAAATCGAGTTTCGCAAGCGTGCTCAGGCTGAATTAAAAGAGCGCGTGCAGGAACTGCGCTCAACCTTGGAAAGTATTCCACAAATTGCTTTTACCGCCAAGAACGACGGTGCTATTGAGTTTGTCAATAAACATTGGTATGATTACAGTCACAGGCAAGAGGATTTTCCAGAAACCCACCCTGATGATCCAAATATCCTCGAACACTGGCTATCTGCAATACAGGAAAACAGGTCCCTTGAGATGGAAGTACGCATTAAGACCCTGGCTGGTGAACAATACCACTGTCATTTGCTGCGAACCACTCCAATCAAGGAAGGAGACACCATAATAAAATGGGTAGGTACCTTCACTGATATCGAAGACCAGAAGCAGGCGGAAAAGCGCAAGGACGAGTTTTTGAGTATCGCCAGCCATGAACTCAAAACCCCTCTTACGAGTATCAAAGCCTATATGCAACTTCTTGAACGTGCATTTGCACCAGAGCTGCAGGCTGCAGAGGAAAGTGGGAATTACCTGAAGCGGGCGCAGTTTCAGGTAGACAAGCTGCATAGTCTCATCGCCGATCTCCTCGACATATCCAAAATTGAAAGTGGAAGAATGAAGTTCAACAAGAAAGTCTTCAAGTTTGAAGACCTCCTTACCACTTCAATAGATATCATCAGACAAACAAATCATGATGTCAAAATTTCCCGAAAAGGAAATGTCGAAGCTTTTATCTATGGAGACGAAATACGAATTGAACAGGTTATACTGAATTACCTCACCAATGCCATTAAATATTCACCAGATGCAAAAGAGGTGCTGGTTGAAAACTCTATGACCCCGGATGGGCACATAATGGTGAAAGTAATAGATTTCGGCGTCGGCATTCCCCCTGATAAACAATCACAGATATTTAACAAATATTATCGCGTTGAGGAGACATCCCACCGCTTTCAGGGGCTGGGAATCGGGCTCTATATCTGCTCCGAGATTATAAATCGCCATGGCGGTACCTTCGGTGTCGAAAGTAATCCTGATCAGGGTTCTACTTTCTACTTCACCTTACCGGCACATCAAGATACTGTTCCAAACAACTAATTACAAAAGCAAATTGACAAACAATGAATAGTAAGGCTACTATTAATTTAAGGATCGGATACGGATTCTCGGTACTGTTATTATTGATCAGTTCCGCCGCATCTTATTTCGCCATTCACAACCTCGTCAAAAGTTCCGGCCTGGTTAATCATACGAACACCGTTATACTCGAGCTGGAAAGTACAATATCAATCTTGAAAGATGCTGAAACCGGACAGCGCGGATACCTCCTTACGGGCATGCCTGAATTTCTGCAACCCTTCAACAGGGCCAGCGAAAAGATCGAAACCCATATTGGCCGCGTCAGAGAACTTACGCAAGACAATCCAGTGCAGTTACGTAACTGTGACCGATTGCAGTCGGTATTAAATACGCGCATCGAACGCCTGTCGGCTGTTATCGATCTTCGGAATAAAACAGGCAAAGTCTCCAGTGAAGACATGCTCCTGGGACGCAAGTATATGAATGAAGCGCGGGATATAGTCCTCTCGATGGAACAGATCGAACAAAAGCTTCTGGCGAAACGGAATGAGAGCCTTGACACTTATTCGACGTACACGCCTGTATTGATTGTTGTTGCTGCCTTCCTCTCCCTTATAATTGCACTTGTGTCCTATATGCGGGCCAAAAGAGATCTGGAAAACCGTTCTCTGCTTTACGCAGAACTTAAGGATAAAGATGAGCACATTGCCCGACGACTTGTTATTATAGAAGACATTGCAAAGAGGATTTCAGCTGGCGACTACTCAACCCGCGTAAAAGATGAAACCGATGCGGATAGCCTTGGAGGACTTGCTCTATCATTGAATAAGATGGCAGAGTCCCTGGATTATTCATTTACATCACTGTCAGATCGCGAATGGCTTCAGGCAGGCATCGCGTCCCTTAATGACCGCATGATCGGAGAAGTCGAAATTCGCCCGCTTGCCCAAAACATCCTGAATCACATTATCAAATATACCAACAGCAGCATCGGAGCATTTTACCTCATGCAGGATGAAGAACACCTCGAGCTAAGCAGCAGCTACGCGCTTCTGTCTGATTCACGTAACCCGGTGCTTAAGGTAGGAGAAGGAATAGTGGGGCAATGTGCAGCCAATAAACAACCTATCTCCATTTCAATTAACCCTGATGACATGATTGTTGCGTTTACGAGCGGCAACGTAAAGCCGAAGAGCATTGCCGCATTCCCCATCATGTTTGAAAACAAGATCAAGGGGGTGATTGAACTAGGATCAACTGAAACCTACGACGCTAGAACGCTGGAGTATTTCAAACTGATCTCTCATAGCGTAGGCGTAGTGATCAATACCGCACAAAACCGGACCAAACTTCAGGAATTACTCGAAGAGACGCAGGCACAGTCTGAGGAGCTGCAGGCACAGCACAGCGAGTTGGAAAACTTAAATACGGAGCTTGAGGCACAGGCCCAAAAACTTCAAGCCTCTGAAGAAGAACTTAAAGTACAGCAGGAGGAACTTCTCCAGGCCAACCAGGAATTAGAAGAGCGGAGTAAAATATTAGAAGAAAAAAACCAGCTGATTCTCGAACGTAACCTCGACATTCAGAAAAAGGCAGAGGAACTTGAACTCAGTACGAAGTATAAGTCAGAATTTCTTGCGAACATGTCGCATGAGCTTCGCACACCGTTGAACTCCATTCTGCTGCTCTCAAGGCTTCTGTCGGAAAACCCGGAGGAGAACCTGAACGAAGATCAGATAGAATACGGAAGAGTAATTCACAGCTCTGGAAATGGCCTGTTAACGCTCATTGATGAAATTCTTGACCTTTCCAAAATCGAGGCCGGCAAAATGGAGCTTGAATATCAGGAAACTCCGGTTAAGGAGATCATTTCCGACATGCATTCACTCTTTAACCCGTTGGCAAAAGAGAAGGCACTTGAATTCACTACAGCTCTTGCGGACGATGTACCCGAAACGATCAGAATCGACAAGACCCGCTTCGAGCAGATCCTGAAGAACCTACTCTCAAACGCACTAAAGTTTACCAGGAAAGGCTTTGTAACCCTCAATATCATTCAGTCTGATAGACCCGGATACCTTAATTTCTCTGTTAAAGATTCAGGAATAGGCATTCCAAAAGACAAGCAGGACCATATCTTTGAAGCCTTTCAACAGGCAGATGGTTCTACCAGAAGAAAATATGGCGGTACCGGACTTGGATTATCTATCAGCAGAGAGCTTGCAAAATTACAGGGTGGAGAACTTCTCCTTACAAGTGAAACTGGAAAGGGAAGTGAATTTACCGTGAGCATTCCTGTAGATCCTAAATTCATTCCAAGCTCACCAGAAGCCAGGTCGCAGGAGCTTTCGCTGGAAGTACCCCCAGCTCCGCCAAAGGTCATTATCAACTCCGGGGACGATAATGAGCGGACTAAAAAAAGATTTGTAACTGACGTCATTCCGGCTGAACTGGATGACGATCGCAGCATTGTTACCTCAGAAGATAAACCTATACTCATCATTGAAGATGATACCAACTTCGCGAAGGCTCTACTTGAGTATACGCGCAAAAGCGGCTATAAAGGTATAGTAGCAGTTCGGGGAGATCAGGGTGTGGAATTAGCGCGACAGTACAAACCTAGGGCGATTCTTCTCGATATCCAACTTCCAGTAAAAGATGGATGGGAAGTCATGGACGAGTTGAAGAACAATCCTCAAACCCGCCACATACCCGTACATATCATGTCCTCCATGGAGGTCAAAAAAGAAAGTCTGATCAAAGGCGCCGTCGATTTTATTAACAAACCGGTAGCACTTGAACAAATGCAGCATATGTTTTCGAGCATCGAAAGTGCCTTAAACAAAGATCCTAAAAAGGTGCTTATCATTGAAGAGAATCCTAAACACGCCCGAGCTTTAGCTTATTTCCTGGACACCTACAATGTCAATGCGGAGATCAAAGGTTCAGTATCTGAAGGGGTCGACGCTTTGCAGAAAAAGGAAATTGATTGCGTGATTCTGGATATGGGTATCCCTGATATGAATGCATATCTCACACTGGAAACCGTCAAGAAGAGTCCGGGACTTGAAAACCTCCCGATCATCATATTTACCGGAAAAAACCTGTCTAAAGCGGAAGAAAGCAGGATCAAGCAATACGCAGATAGTATTGTGATGAAGACCGCCCACTCCTATCAAAGAATTCTTGATGAAGTGGCGTTGTTCCTGCACCTCGTTGAGGCTAAACATCCGATCGCTAATAATTCTGGCGCAATGCGAAACGCTGTTGCAATGAATGAAATATTGCAGAACAAAACGGTCCTGATCGCCGACGACGACGTTAGGAACATCTTCTCTTTAACAAAGGCCCTTGAACAGTTAAAGATGAAGGTGATCTCTGCTACCGATGGCAAAGAAGCGTTAAGGGTTTTGGAAGAGAATCCGCAGACAGACGTTGTGCTGATGGACATGATGATGCCTGAAATGGACGGCTATCAATCGACCATGCAGATCCGTCAAAATCCCAAATACAAGCACCTGCCTATCCTCGCTGTTACGGCTAAAGCAATGGTAGGCGATCGTGAAAAATGCATTTCCGCAGGAGCATCAGATTATATCTCGAAGCCGGTGGACATCGACCAGTTAATTTCCCTTTTAAGAGTTTGGCTCTACGATAGACATCTATAAGAATGAATAAGATACTGATCATTGATGACGACCCAAGGAACATCTTTGCCCTTGTTGCTGTGTTGAAAGCTAAAAAATACACCTGCCTCACAGCCTCCTCTGCCGAGCAGGGTATCAGAATGCTATCACAGCAAGACATTGGTATAGTTCTTATGGATATGATGATGCCTGATATGGATGGCTATCAGGCGATAGCCGAGATCAGGAAAAATGATGCAATTAATCACATCCCGATAGTTGCCGTCACAGCCCAGGCTATGGTAGGCGACCGGGAGAAATGTCTTGCTGCAGGTGCAGATGCGTATATATCGAAGCCTATTGATATAGACATTCTTATGGATGTACTAAGTCACTATTTAAGCACTTAAATGTTAGATCACAATATTATCCAGGACGAGGAAGTAGAGATTATATTGAATGACCTGCTGGAGATTCATGGATATGATTTTACTGAATATTCTAAAGCCTCAATAAAGCGCAGAATAAATCGTCTGTTTACCTTAGACCGTTTCACAAGCTTTGCTGAATTCCGGTACAAGATTAAGACTGACGCAGAGTATGTTCCCCGCGTCATAGAGCAGATTACGGTAACGGTAACAGAGATGTTCCGCGACCCGATGTTCTACAAGGCCTTGCGTGAGCAGGTCCTGCCAACACTGGGCACATATCCTTTCATCAGAATATGGCATGCCGGATGCTCTACGGGAGAAGAGGTCTATTCCATGGCGATCCTCTTGAAAGAAGCCAACTTGTTTCATAAGTCCTTGTTATATGCGACTGACCTAAACCCGCAGGTACTTGAAAAAGCGAGGAAGGGTATTTTCCCCCTGAGCCAGATGAAACAATATTCAGAAAATTACATTCAATCTGGAGGAACCAACGAGTTTTCTAAATATTATACAGCTAATTACGATAAGGCAAAGTTCGACGAAAGTTTACGTGAAAAGATGATCTTTTCTACCCATAACCTTGTCTCTGACCGCTCATTTAATGAGTTTCAGCTCATTCTGTGCAGGAACGTTCTGATATACTTCGACAAAGACCTGCAGGCAAAAGTTTTTGATCTCTTTGAACAAAGCCTTGATAACCTCGGTTATATTGCGCTAGGCTCAAAGGAAACCCTTCGGTTCTCATCCATCATATCCCGGTTTAAGAAAATTGACAAGGAGAAAATATGGAGAAAGATAGGGTAACACGTAATATCAGCCTGCTGGTCATCGCCGGATCTGCGGGAAGTCTCGACGTCATATTGAAGACGCTTCCCCATATCAGCGCCGATCTCAAATTCCCGATAATAATCGTCGTTCACCGAAAGGCATCGTACGACTCTTCCCTGGCCAATCTGCTCGCCACTCGAACTTCCCTTCCGGTAGTTGAGGCAGAAGAGAAAGACGTGCTTAAAAACGGAACTATTTATCTGGCTCCGGCGGACTATCACCTACTCGTAGAAAACGACCGCTCTGTCTCGTTGGACTATTCTGAAAAGATTCAATACTCCCGCCCCTGCATTGACGTGACCCTCGAAACCGTTGCTGAAGTGTATAAAGACAAGTCAGCAGCCATTCTGCTCTCTGGAGCCAATTCAGATGGCTCCAGAGGATTAAGAATGATCAAAGACGCAGGTGGTATAACCGCAGTTCAGAACCCGGCCTCGGCCGAGGTATCGTTTATGCCCAATCAGGCTCTGCAAAACGTCAGCATCGACTATGTTCTCGAAACTGACGACATCGCCTGGTTTATCAATAAATTATCTTTGGGTACGTTCTAAGTAGAACGGCTCAGATTGCTCTCTCAGGTTATAACGCGAAGACATCACCTCTCCATAGGCCCCTGCCGTGCGTATAGCGATCAAATCACCTCTGAAAGATTCTCCCAATTCCACTTCTTTGCCAAAACAGTCTGTAGACTCACAGATGGGACCAACAACATCATATTTCTGCGCCCCCGCTTCAGGCTCTCTGGAGAGATTTTCAATCTTGTGATATGCCTGGTACAAAGCCGGGCGCATTAATTCTGTCATACCCGCATCCAGAACCAGGAAATGTTTCTTGATTCCGTTCTTCACATAAAGAACCCGACTGATCAGACTTCCGCAATGTGCTACAAGGGCTCTACCGAGCTCAAAGTGTACCTCCTGCCCCGGCTTCCTGTCCAGAAACTGATTGAAGATCTCGAAATAACCTTCAAAATTCGCAATGCTATTTTCATCCGGATGCATGTAATCAACCCCTAAGCCACCGCCAACATTCAGGACGCGGAGTGTGAAGCCTCGCTCTTCAAACCAAAGTTTTATTTCATTCACGCGAATACACAGACTTTTGAAAACCGTCAGATTGGTTATCTGAGATCCGATGTGGAAGTGGATGCCTTCCAGCCAGAGATTCTCCGCACCATTCAAATACTCTGCACATGCCGGCAGCTCCCACTGGTTGATTCCAAACTTATTTTCTTCCAGACCTGTTGTGATGTTGTGGTGGGTATATGCATCAACGTTCGGATTTATCCTTAAAGCAACTCTGGCCTTCTTTCCTGCTTTTGCTGCCAGGTCATTAATCACCTGCAGCTCCTGAACAGATTCCACGTTGAAACAAAAGATATCAAGCTCCAAAGCTGATATTATCTCCTCATCTGACTTTCCCACGCCTGCAAAAACAACTTTCTCAGGAGGAAAGCCAATCTCAATAGCCTTTTTCACCTCATTTCCGCTCACACAATCTGCCCCAAACCCAAAGCTCTGAACAGACTTGAGAACCTCCGCATTAAAATTCGCCTTAAGCGCATAATGCACATGAAAGCCGTATTGATCAGCAGCTCGCTTACAGGCAGCTAATGTATTGTGCAAAAGCTCCAGATCATAATAATAAAAGGGCGTTTTACGGGCGCCAAACCCGGTCAAAATCTCTTTTGAAAACATATCGTAAATATCGGCCCTGTCAAGGGTAGCTGTTAGTAACTAAAATAAACGGTTATGAAGGCTGCGGAGCGCCTCAGTCTTATCCGAGGTATCAACCACAAGCGAAATATTGCAGTTGCTGGCTCCATACGAGATCATCCGGATTGATAGATGTTTCAGGGCTTCAAATACCCTCGAAGCAAATCCGTGTGAGTGATACGAGAAATCACCTACCACGCAGATAATGGACTGATTGGAAGCCGAATCCACGACTCCAAATGCCTCAAGCTCCTTCAGGATTTCCGCCAGATGAAGGGTATCATCTATCGTAACAGATACGGCCACCTCTGATGTCGTGATCATGTCTATCGGTGTCTTGTACCGTTCAAATACCTCAAATACCTTCCGAAGGAAACCGTAAGCAAGCAGCATTCGACTCGACTGGATCTTTATGGATGTAATACCGTCCTTTGCCGCGATCGACTTGATTTTTCCGCGCTCGCTGTCGTGCGTAATGAGAGTTCCCGGCGCAGAGGGCTCCATCGTATTAAGCAGCCGTACAGGGATCTTGTACTTTTGAGCTGGGAAAACACTTTGAGGATGCAATATTTTGGCTCCGAAATATGCAAGCTCCGCCGCTTCGTCAAACGAAAGTTGAGCAATCGGAGTGGTTCCGCTAACAATCCTGGGATCATTATTATGCATCCCATCGATATCCGTCCATATCTGCACTTCTTCAGCCTGTATAGCAGCACCAATCAGAGAAGCAGTATAATCACTTCCGCCCCGCCTTAGGTTATCAGTCTCGCCAAAGAAGTTACGGCAAATGTATCCCTGAGTGATAAAGAGCGAATGATCCGCTTTGGCACTCAACAGAGGTTTCAAATGTGCTTCGATATAGTCGACCATCGGTTCATTGTCATCATCGATCTTCATAAAATCGAGTGCAGGCAGTAAAACAGACCTGATTCCCAACTCTGAAAGATAGAAATGATAAAGAGTGGTTGACAACAGTTCGCCCTGAGCGAGTATGACTTTCTCCTCCACAGGAGTAAAGAGGTCAGTACTGAAAGATCCGATAATGCTGAAATGATAATTGATCAGCTCCGTACCGTTCTTTTTGCCTTCTTCTGTATCAAAAAGCTCGTCAACAAAAGCTTGATATTTTGCAAATAAAGCATCTGAAAGTTGCTTGGCTGCACGTCTGTCACCTGTAAGATAAGCCTGAGAGATCTCAACAAGACTATTTGTCGTACCCGCTACGGCAGAAAGTACCACGATCTGCTTTTCGTCTGGCTGGATGATTTGAAGGAGGTTCTTCATTCTCGCGGGACTTCCGACCGATGTGCCTCCAAATTTCTTTATTTTCATTAGAGCAAGTATTTTTTGATGGTAGTGGGTCGTCTGTTAATTACTTGTGTATAAAGTCACTTAAAAGACTTTAGTAACCAAAGCAATCTGCAAGAATCACATTCCGGGTGATAAAAATAACTAAAACCATCAGATTATTTAGGTTCTATCGTCTTTTATAGCACTTCTTGATTATTTCAAACTTTTCAAAACAAAACAGCCCTGTTTAAATTATATCTAAAAAACCAGAACATGAACAACGGCAATATCAGACCTAGCGAAAGGATGCTAATCAGTATGCATATCGAAGAAGAGGTTAACTATTGGGCAAACAGATGGGGAGTCACCTGCGAAAGCATAAAGTCTGCGGTTAAAGCATCTCGCTCTAATAACATCTCGGCAGTGGAAAACTATCTTTTGAAAAATAAAAAATTAGTTAAATTGGCTGACTAAATCATGCTAATTGACTGACAAAGACAATTCCGGGCAGCACCTCGAGCGAAAGCTGGGTCTGTCCGAGACACTTTCCATAGTTGTTAACCGGATTATCGGATCCGGAATCTTCCGAACACCTGCACCCATAATGCTTATAGCTGGTTCTGCAGGTATATTTTTTCAGGTTTGGGTACTCGGGGGAATCGCAACTATACTAGGCGCCTTATGCTATGCAGAGCTGGTTGCCATGATGCCCAAGTCTGGCGGCCCTTATGTCTTTCTCAAAGCAGCTTATCCTCCTGTTGTGACCTTCCTCCGCGGCTGGGCCATGTTCTTTGTGTCAGAAACAGGTGCAATCGCTGCAGTATCCTTATTCTTTTCAGAAACTGCCATCAAACTGGCACTTGATCAATCGTCACCTCATTCAGTGGCATTTCTTGCTATTGCAGTGGTTATATTCCTCACCGCAGTCAACTCGTTTGGTATACAGTTAAGCGGAAAGCTCCAGAACATTTTCAGCTTACTCAAAGTCTCTGTTCTCCTGATCATCATAGGAGTTTCATTTTCAAAAGGTATAAACACCGAGAACTTTACATCAGGAACATCATCCATCAGCGGATGGGCAGGCGTCGTCGCCATCTTCTCCGCAATGCGGTACGGCTTCTTCGCCTATAGTGGCTGGGAAGGCGCCACCTACGTTGCTGAAGAGGTCAAAAACCCAACCAAGAACCTCCCACTCTCACTTTTTGCTGGCATTGGCCTTGTTCTTCTGATCTATCTTCTTATAAATTCAGCCTACTTGAACATTCTAGGCGTACATACAATGGCTAATTCTAAAGCAGTTGCGAGTGATGCCATGCAGGCAACTATTGGAACAGCCGGGGCAATCCTGGTTCTCACCGCCATATTAATCAGCACTTTTGGAAATGTCAACACCCAGATACTTGTAAAAAGCCGCACATGGTTTGCGATGTCACGGGATAAACTCTTCTTCAAACCTCTGGCACAAATACACCCGAAGTACAAAACGCCTAATAATGCGATGATTGCTCAGGCGGTTTGGGCGGCTGTCCTCATCATCATCTCTACCCAGGCACAGAATGCCTATGAAACGGTAATAGACTTCTTCTCCTTCACTTCAGCTGTCTTCAATGTACTAACATTTGCTTCGATATATGTCTTGCGCAGAAAGTACCCGAATCTGCCCAGGCCATATAAGGTTTGGGGCTATCCCTACACGCTGATATTGGTTTTACTTATTCAAGTCACATTCATGATAACAACTCTGTTTACAGCGTTCATACCATCCTTGCTGGGTATTGCCCTCACTCTGAGTGGGTGCATCTATTACAGATATGCCGTGCCTGCGGAAGCAAAACAAACCTCAGCAGCGGAACTCAGCAGCGGGCAGGAGATTTAAACCAGACTAAGCAGTTCTTTGCTGTTAATGATGAACCCTCCGTCTTTAAGAATGTCGGCAGTGACGGCGGGAAACTTTTCCGGATAAACAGATCGGACCGCATCCTCAATAACATAAGTAACGAAACCTTCTTTGATAGCATCTTTTGCTGAATAATACACGCAAAAATCGCCTGCAAGTCCGGCTATATACAAACGTTTTACACCTTTCCCTCTCAGAAAATCCCCGACCCCTGTCGATTTGAGATGGCCGTTGTCATAGAACGCGCTATAGCTGTCGATATCCGGGTTCGTACCCTTTCTGAAGACAGCTTCAATTCGGTGCTGGCTTAATTTAGGCGACAGTGCCGCACCCTCGGATGCCTGAACGCAGTGATCTGGCCAAAGCACCTGAGTCTTTCCTAGTATCTCCGTTACATCGTACACTTCCTTTCCCGGATGATTAGAAGCAAAGCTCTTGTGGGAAATAGGATGCCAGTCCTGGGTGGCAATCACGAGACTGAAATGCTCCTGAAGTTTATTGATTACCGGGATGATTTCGTCTCCTCCACCGACGGCTAATGATCCGCCGGGAAGAAAATCATTCTGAACATCTATTAACAATAATGCCTCCATATAAACTTTAGCTATATCATTTCAAACGTCAGCAACTACTATTTTGTTTCTGCACGGCCCGCAGCTTCGTCCATGGTTTTATTGATGGTTTCGATCAACAGGCGCACAGCGTCCTTCAGCTTAGGGTTTCCGTTATAGTCGAGGTCAAAATAAACCTCCTTCGTTTTACGCTGGTACTGGAACTTAATATGATAACGAGGAGACCCTGGCTTTCTTGCATCAGCAGTCATGTTTGAAGGAAAATCCCAGTATCCATAGTCGGCAGCCTTGCGATGTAAATAAAGCAGATCATCCTTGCTGAGCTTTAGCTTTCCGCGAACGACCGAGTCTCTTTTATCTACATACTGGTAATGCTGCGTTTTTGAATCAAACTGGTTCAACAGTGTATCTCCCGTCCCATATTCGAAAGTGAGGGTTTCAAATTCAGAGAATTTGTACGGGGCATTCTTG
Organism: Arcticibacter sp.; assembly: GCF_053551015.1. NCBI lineage: Bacteria > Pseudomonadati > Bacteroidota > Sphingobacteriia > Sphingobacteriales > Sphingobacteriaceae > Arcticibacter > Arcticibacter sp. Next base: position 66,333 of record NZ_JBMQOB010000003.1, read on the forward strand.
ATCATCATCCCGTAATAGTAACCACAATACAGTAAAAACGGCACAACAATGCTGGCCGCTAAAAATATTTTCTTTCCCTTATCTTTCATATTCTTATTAATCCTCTACAGGATGGAATTCATTCTCCCACTTGGCGATAACAATAGTTGCCAAACAATTACCAATCACGTTAACAGATGTACGTGCCATGTCCATTAATTCGTCGATGCCCAATATAATAAAAATGGGCCATGTGGGCATGCCAAAAGAAGATGCCGTACCCAATAGAATCACCAGAGAAGCTCTCGGAACCCCGGCCACACCCTTGCTGGTCAGCATCAGCGTGAACACGATGATCAGCTGCTGGCCGAGCGTCAGCTCCATTCCAGCTGCCTGGGCTACAAAGACGGACGCGAGCGCCAGGTACAAAGTCGTACCATCAAGGTTAAAACTATATCCGGTCGGCATGACGAAAGCGACTATCTTCCTGGGAACACCGAGCTTTTCGAGGTTTTCCATTGCCCTTGGAAGTGCGGCCTCCGAACTGGTTGTTGCGAATGCGATCGACACTGGTCCTGCAATCGCCTGCAGAAATTTCTTTATAGGGACGCCTACTATCAAGGCTATCGGAAGCAAAACACCCAGCAGGAAGACGATCAGAGCCACATACAGCGTAGCGAGCAACTGGAACAGGTTCACCAAAATTCCTAATCCCATATGTCCAACCGTGTATGCTATGGCAGCACCCACCCCTATTGGAGCGAAATACATTACAATGTTTGTAAACTTAAACATCACTTCTGCGAGGCTCTCCGTAAAGTTAAGCATCGGCAGACGTTTATCCTCGCGAACCATAGCAAGTGCCACACCAAACAAGACACTGAAAATGACAATCTGTAAGATTTGTCCTTCAGCAACAGACTTGGCTATATTTTCAGGGAAGATATGCAGAATGATATCGTTGGTTGTCTGTGGAGGTACCGAAGGCAGTTCTTCATGTATTCCTTTAGGGACCTCGATACCCACCCCTGCTTTCGAAAGATTGATTGCAGCAAGACCGATGAACAATGCGATTGTTGTAACAATTTCAAAGTACACGATCGACTTCCAGCCCATTCTTCCAACCTGCTTCAGATCCGCATGTCCGGCAATTCCATAAACCAGGGTAGCGAATAATAGTGGGGCAACAATGGTCTTGATCATCTTCAGAAATACCTTGCTCAGTACCTGAAGCTGCATGGCAAATTCGGGGTAATCATTACCTATCTCCGCTCCGATAACCATAGAGATAAGTATCCACGAAGTTAGCGAACGCTTCATCAGCCCAAAAAACACAAGCCCGGCAATCGCTAACCACCTCGAGAACAGTAAAGCCACCGGTGGAATTCCAACTATATTGTAATGGTTTAGGAAAAGTAAGAGTGCGGCTATAAAAACCGTCAGAATCGCAGTCAATCCCGCTTGTTTTAACTTCATATGGGCGTAATAAGCGCAACAAATGTAATTTTTTTAACTTTACCACACAATTAAAAGGCGTGCCGATGAAAACCCAAGGACTTGCTGATATAAAAAAAACAATTAAAAACATCAGTCACGCAGAACTCTCAGAAATATGCCTTAAGCTAGCACGTTTCAAGAAAGACAACAAAGAGTACGTCCACTTTTTGTTGTATGAAGCGTCTAATCCACTCGATTATGCTGAAGAGGTAAAAGAATCGTTACTCGGCCCGCTGACTAATCTCAGCCGACATCCGAGCCTGAAAGTTAAAGAACTGCGTAAACACCTAAGAGTGCTCAATCGGCATATCCGGTATACCTCCTCCCCCGAAGTAGAGATATCGTTGCTTATCTGGTACGAAGATATGCTTCTTACCCATGCAGGTGTGCGACAGTCGAACAAGGCACTGTATACCTTATTTATCCGCCAGCTGGAAAAGATCAGAAAATCATTCGCTAAAATCCACGAAGATCTTCAGTTCGACTATTCGCATTCGTATAACCATCTTCTGGATAGATCCGCCAACCTCATTACTGGTTTTAACAAAGACCTGTTCAAACTGTAACAAATCAGACTCGGCTTGCTCTAAATAAAAATGAACAAAAAGGAGGTTCTGTTTGGTGAGATTTTCAAGGGAAATTCCAAGAAAATCTATCATTTGTGCTACGGTTACACTGGCGATGAAGCTGCAGCGCACGATTTGATGCAGGAAACCTTCATGAAGGTTTGGCAGAATCTTGACAGCTTCCGTAATCAGGCGATGATATCTACCTGGATATACCGTATCGCAGTAAATACCTGTCTCTCCTGGCTCCGCGTAGAAAAGCGCCAGGCACGGGACCCTCTCACAGATGACATTATCGAAAACAGCCGGGAAGAGCTTTCCGAGAAAAATGAGCAGATTGAAAAACTATACAAGTGCATCGCTCAGCTGGAAGAAAACGAGCGCCTGATCATTACCATGGTTCTGGATGAACTGCCTTATCCGGAAATTGCCGAGATTTCCGGCGTATCTGAAGGAAACCTCCGGGTTAAAATACACCGTATTAAGCACAAGTTGACTGATATATATAACCGTTATGAAAGATTTTGATGCACTGAAAGACTTGTGGAGCGGTCAGACTAACGGTCCTAAACTGGTGTACGAAGACGTACTAAGGGACCTTAGAAAGTCCAAATCCTCCATCGCCCGTAGAATGCTGACTGAAGCAGGTGCCATGCTCGCCGGCATCCTTATTTTCAGCTGGATATGGGTAAGAAGCTCTTTCATGATGTGGACCACGCATCTGTCCATCGCTATTCTGATTGGCTGCTGCCTCTACTATTTAGTCGTTCAACTCAGTGGATATCGCCAGTTTTCTTCCGGAAAACATTTGCTTCAGAAACCGGATGTATATATCTCATACCTCCAGAACTATCAACAGCAGCGTTATACTTTCAACACCCGGAACTACCGCATCTACAGTATCTTTATTGGCATCGCCCTGTCGCTGTTTGCTATAGAACTATATCACATATCATCGTTATGGCAAAGCGCATTAGGTGTAGCTTTCTCCATTGCCTGGTTCATCATGTGTTGGAAATGGATGGCCACTTACAGACGAAGGGAACAAGAGCGACTTAAAGAGATGATCTCAGAGCTCGAGAACATCCGAAAGCAGTTCGGTTAATCTTCCTTCAGCTCCTTTACAGAAAAGCTGTTTCCCCGGATGGCGTACTCCAGCTTCTTCTTGCCTACAGGCTTGAGAGCTGATGTATCACTACTCTCGTAAACTGGAAATTCCCTGATCAGAGATCCTTCTTTCACATAGATCGAATCTTTACCTCTGTACTGCTTCTTTGTAGATGAAGTCAGATCCGGGAAATTGATCTCTTTTGAAGAACCGCTTTCTGAAAACTCGTAAACATACATCGATAAGCGGTCGTTCTTCTCTCCCGAGGTCGCATGTATGAAGATTTCCGGATTGCCATCCGAATCCATGTCCATATTCCAGGCGTCTCTGATCTTCCCATCCAGCTCACCGGCTACCGACCTGTATTTGATCGCTGTAGAGTCCGAACGCAAAATCAGGAAAGCACTGCTGAGTTGCGATCCCCTTCCCCAGCTTAATACGTCAAACGTCAGTCCTGGGCGCACTTCCACTACCTTATGAGCATGGAAAGGTTCCGGCAGAACAACACGCACTGATCCCTCCGCAGGTTTTTTTGCGCTCTCCTGATTACAAGAGGAACATAAAACGGCTACGAACAGGGGCAACACACAGAGTCGTACAGCACTGCGAAAAGTAGAAAACGGATTCATATAGACATCAGAAAGTTTGAAACTAAATTAATTATTATCTGAATTTGATTCCCACCTTTTTTCCTGAAATATTTTCAAGAATAGGCTTGAAGATGACGAAGGCATTCTCCCTTGTCTTTCCGAGTATATCCATCTCTTTTGCGTTCTGTAATATCCTTTGCTCGGCAATCTTGTAAATATCTTCGACCATCGCCTTTGTATCAGTAGAAAACCAGGCTCCGGTTACATCATAAACACGTGAGCGTTTATGGTCAAGCTTAAAATAACACACCTCAGGCTGCGGAAGAAAAACCGTAACGGAGTCTGCACCCACATTTTCGATATCATCTTTTTTGATCTTCGTTAAATCGATGCAACCTGCTACTTCGCCCGCCGCAACCAGTAAAATCCTTTTATCCGGCAGCAAAGTTCTGAGTTCTTTCTTTTCGATCACGTCCTTCATATTGTACTTGACCAACTCCAGTTTGCCAATATTGGTAATCTTTTCAATCATCACATCCTCCGTAATCTCCGTTCGTGTTTCAAAAGTTTGCTTTTTTATATAAAAGAAAAGGTAAACGAAAAAGGCTACGGTAGCAATGGATATAATAAGGGTAAAAATGGTTCTTGATCTCATATCTGAATTGTAGGACGCATATATAACGAAAAAAGTGCCTGATTATGGCACTTTTAACATTTTAGAAAAAGACTTTTACTCTGCAGTTTCAAACTCTTTAGCCGCCAGATAGCGTTCCGCCTCGAGAGCGGCCATACAGCCCGTTCCTGCTGCAGTGATCGCCTGACGGAAAATCTTGTCCTGAGCATCTCCGCATGCGAACACGCCTTCGATATTTGTCTGCGTGGAATCGCTTTTAGTGATCAGATAGCCGGTTTCATCCATATCCAGCCAACCTTTGAAAATATCGGTATTCGGATTATGTCCGATCGCCACAAAGAAGCCACTTACATCGATAACCTTCTCTTCCTGCGTCTGATTGTTCACAACGCGCACACCGGTTACGTTAAGACCATCGCCTACGATCTCCTGTGTCTCGGTATTGTAGTGGATCACGATGTTTTCTGTATTCAGAACACGTTGCTGCATCGCCTTCGAAGCTCTGAACTCATCACGTCTTACCAACATGTGTACCTTGCTGCATAGTTTTGCAAGATATGTTGCCTCTTCAGCCGCGGTATCTCCAGCCCCGACAATCGCAACTTCCTGATTCTTGAAAAAGAACCCATCACAAACTGCACAAGCCGATACTCCGAAACCATTGTATTTCTGCTCACTTGGCAATCCTAACCATTTTGCCGTCGCACCTGTGGCAATAATGACTGTATCTGCTGTGATCACTTTAATCTCATCAATAACTACTTTGTGCGGAGTCGCAGAGAAATCCACCGAAGTCACATATCCGAAACGGATCTGCGTTCCGAAACGCTCTGCCTGCTTGCGAAAGTCTTCCATCATTGCCGGACCCATGATCCCCTCCGGATAACCTGGAAAGTTCTCAACGTCCGTGGTCTGCGTCAACTGACCACCAGGTACAATACCCGTATATAAAACTGGCTTAAGGTCAGCACGAGCCGCATAAATCGCTGCCGTATATCCCGCCGGTCCTGATCCAATGATAAGGCATTGAACATGTTCTTGTTCCTGATACATAAAAAATATTTTCTATTAAATTTATAACATTAATAACAGATCCTGATCAGCGCTAAGTAAGATTACGCTCCTTTAACCAGGTACCATCCGGCTGTACATGGAACGCTTTCATTTTTCGCAACAGCTCTTCAGGCGTCTTCTCGTTAATTACAAGTTCACGATTTTCCAGCTTCAGGAACCCCCGTTCTACCATAACGTCTAACTGTTGGAAGAGACTATCATAATAGCCTCCAACATTTAAAACGCCTATGGGCTTATTATGTAAGCCCAGCTGAAGCCAGGTAAGCACTTCGAAAAATTCCTCCAGGGTACCAAAGCCACCCGGAAGGATAATGAAGCCGTCTGAAAGATCAGCCATATTCTTTTTGCGCTGATGCATGTTTTCTGTAACGATAAGCTGCGTAACCTCCCGATGTGCAACTTCAAGATCCAACAGAAACTGAGGAATTACTCCCGTCACCTTTCCGCCCCGATTCATTACAGCATCCGCAACCAGACCCATCACACCGACGCTTCCGCCGCCGTAAACCAGATCAATAGCTTCAGACGTTAAGACCTTAGCTAAATCCTCAACAGCAAGAGCCAGTTCCTGGTCACCATTAAAGGAGGCTCCGCAATAAACACATACACTCTTCATATGCAACTACCTGCTGGTATAATTTGGTGCTTCTTTCGTGATCGTCACATCATGAGGGTGGCTCTCTCTCATACCTGCGGCAGTGATTCTGACAAACCGAGCTTTTTGCAGGTCTTCGATGGTTGCAGCACCACAGTAATGCATTCCAGCTCTCAAGCCGCCTATATATTGATAAATAACTTCACTTAATGTACCCTTATAAGGAACCCGGCCAACAATACCCTCGGGTACCAGCTTAGTCACCACATCAGTTTCATCCTGGAAGTAGCGGTCTTTCGATCCCTTCTCCATCGCCTCAACAGATCCCATTCCGCGGTATGACTTAAACTTTCTTCCTTCGTAAATGATGGTCTCACCCGGAGACTCGTCAACTCCGGCAAATAAAGAACCCGCCATAATCGTACTGGCTCCCGCTGCGATCGCCTTCACGATGTCACCGGTCTGCTTGATCCCTCCGTCTGCGATAACAGGAATGCCACGCCCCCTTAGTGCCTTCGCACATTCGTAAACTGCATAGAGCTGTGGTACACCCACACCCGCAATGATACGCGTTGTACAGATAGAACCAGGTCCAATACCGACCTTCACGGCGTCTGCTCCTGCATCTGCCAAAGCAACCGCCGCTTCTGCTGTACCAATATTACCGGCTATCACCTGAAGATCGGGAAACATACCCTTGATCGATTTCACCATATTGATCACTCCGGCAGAATGTCCGTGAGCTGTATCAACCGTTACTACGTCTACCCCCGCCTGAACAAGCGCCGCGACGCGTTCGAGATTATCGGCAGCCACACCTACTGCAGCACCTACTCTTAAACGGCCGTGCTCATCTTTACAAGCCTGTGGATAGTTTTTATATTTTTGAATATCCTTGAACGTGATTAAACCAACCAGCTTTCCTTCGGCGTTCACAACTGGAAGCTTCTCGATCTTGTACTCCTGCAAAATTTCTTCTGCCTGCAAAAGGGTCGTTCCATGAGGAGCCGTTACCAGATTCTCCTTCGTCATGACCTTACTCAAGGGAAGGTTCATATCTTTCTGGAAACGCAGATCCCGGTTGGTAATAATACCTACTAATACTCCCGACTGATTGATAACCGGGATTCCACCAATACCATTGTCCTTCATGATCTTGCTGGCAGTACCTACCAGAGCGTCTTCAGGAAGCGTAACCGGATCCTGGATCATTCCGCTCTCAGACCGCTTTACTTTTCGTACCTGCTCAGCCTGCCGTTCTATCGTCATGTTCTTATGTAAAATACCGATGCCTCCTGCCTGCGCAATCGCAATCGCAAGTCCGGATTCCGTAACGGTATCCATGGCTGCTGACACAATTGGAACATTTAAGCGAATAGATTTGGTGAGGTTTGTGCTGGTATTCACATCTCTGGGAAGAACCTCTGAATAAGCGGGGATGAGTAAAACGTCGTCGTAAGTAAGACCTTCTGAAACGAATTTTTCTGGATCGAGCTGCATAGCAAATAGGTGATTATTTGCAGGGCAAAGCTACAGAAATTCCCGCTCTAATGCAAAAGTGAATATCATCTGAATGCTAAATTCAAGTGAAGGTTGTATAGTTTGCTATACAGCTGCCCTAGCTCAGAGCTAGTATAGACCTCTTAAAAAGAAAAATACTTGTAAAATAAGTAGCAATATACCCCAAAATCCCGGAGAAATCCTAAAATCGGCGCTAAATCCCACTTTGGCAGGATTTTGTCTAGTAAGTACATGTCATTAAACGAAATTACTATGAAACGCTACGATAAAATACGAATGAAGATGTGGACAATGGTTGGTGGGGTTCAACAGCTTATTTCTGTCTATTTCAGGATTTAAGCAGCGTCTTCTTCTTCCTTTCAGACTTCAGGAAAGTCAAAAGCACTTTTTCATCCTGATTCAACGATGTCTCTGTTCCAAATGCTTCCTTGTTTACCTTCTTCAGGTACGGCAACAATGTTCCTTCTTCATACGAGGCGATAAGCGGAGGAAAAACATAATACTTCTTGCATACAGTCCGCGTATTTCCAAGTTTCCGGCATACCATATCCAGTACTTCATTCGTGACCTTCTTTCGTGCAGTCACTGATTCCGGATATTCAATGGTGGCGTAGGCCCTCAGCGCTTCAAGCGTTCCCGACCAGGTCCGGAAATCTTTTGCCGTAAAATCACAACAAGTTACTTCCTTGATGTATCTGTTAACCATCCCCGAGTCAATCGAACACCGTTCCCCCGACTCCGTATAATATTGAAAAAGCTCCTGACCTGGTATATCCTTGCACTTCTGAACAAGCCTGGCAAGCTTCGTATCCGTTATATCCATATCGTGCATAACACCTTTCTTGCCCTTGAAACTAAGTTTCATCTTGCTGCCGCTGATCTTGATGTGCTTATCGCGGAGAGTGCTCAGTCCGTACGACCCGTAAAGCTCCTTGTATGATTCATTGCCAATACGGATGTTCGTTTTCTGCATAAAGTTGACCGCCACCGCCAGCACCTTCCTTTCATCCAAGTTCTTTCTTCGCAGGTCCTTCTGCAGATTTCTTCTAAACTCCGGAAGCTTCTTACCAAATTCCAGCAAGCGATAAAACTTATTCTCATTACGAAACTCCGACCAGCTCGTATGATACCGGTACTGTTTTCTGCCAGCCTGATCAATACCGGTCGCCTGCAAATGAGCATTCTTTTTAGGAGCAATCCATACATTCTCCCATGCGGGAGGAATAGCCAGTTTGCGGATACGCTCCAGCGTCCTCTCATCGTCTACTTCCTTGCCATTCTTGAAATGGTATTTAAAACCCGACTCAGCCCGTGTACGGGAAATCCCCGCACTACTGTCTGTTAGATAAAAAAGATCATTCTCTTCCAGTAACTGCTCAACATCTGTCATCTGACCCTTAATTAATTCTTTTTAGAAATGTATTCATCGCCTCATTGAAGGCCTCAGGATTCTCGGCATTGGGAAGGTGCCCGGCGTCTGCGATCTCAATAATCCCTCCTGAATTGAGTGCCGAGTCGAGTTGCTCCGCCTGTTCTATTGACATCATCTGGTCTTCCTCGCCCCTGACGATCAGCGCAGGTACAGTGATGGCGGGGAGAGCTGATATCGTCTCCGTGCGCGACGCCAGTGCAAGCTGAGCAGCACAAATTGTATCATCGCTTGTTGCTGCAATGATATCCACGATCTGTTTAATAAGTAATGGCTTGTGTTCATTCGTCTGACGACTAAACAGGCCTTTCACAAAATTTTCTGCAAATAATGCTTTTCCGCCCCCCATGATTTGCTCTATCGAGGCAAAACGCTTCAGCTTACCCTGATTGCTGTCTGCTTCGGCGTTCGTATCGCACAGGATCAACCCGGCTAATGCATCAGAGGTCCTTTCGGCTGCTCGCAGAGCAATATATCCACCCATGGAAACGCCACATAAGACCACCCGGGTTAATTGTAGCTGTTTGATTAATGCGTTAAGATCCGCCGCAAACAGATCTATACTAAAATATGAATGCCCACCCACGGTCTTTCCGAAGCCGCGGATATCATAAGAGATACCACAAATATCATCAGGCAAGGCTTCCATCTGCTTGTCCCATATACTGCAGTCAAAGGGAAATCCATGTATGAAGATCACAGTCGCAGTGGTTGCGCCGGCGTTGACAATTTTATAATGAACCTGCAGATCATCGATCTCCAGCTGTTTTTCATCTATCATAGTTCTATTTACGGTTTAACAAAAAAGTTTCTACTTGGTTCGTAATACCTTTGCACAGTATGAGTATATTGCGGAAAACAAAGCCAAAATGAACAAATATGTAATCGCTTTGTCCTGTATCTTCGCATCTATGGAGGGTTTCGGACAAACAGTTATTCCATTGTATACTGGAAAGATACCAAATTCGATAAAAGCCGAGTACAAAGAGGAGAGAGCAGTGGGCAGCGACGGACGCATCAAATTCAGCAAAGTCTCCACTCCAACCCTAGAGATCTATCTTCCCCCGGCGCAGACCAATACCGGCGCAGCAGTTCTGATCATTCCCGGCGGCGGATACTCGGGGATCGCCTACTCACACGAAGGTATTGATATCGCCAAAGAATTCAACGCCTTTGGTGTCGCTGCATTTGTGCTCAAATACCGTTTGCCTTCAGATCAGATCATGTCTGATAAATCCATAGGCCCACTTCAGGATGCCCAGCAGGCGATAAAAACAATCCGTGCGCGATCTGCTGAATGGAAGATCGATGCTTCCCGGGTCGGAATCCTCGGATTTTCAGCAGGTGGGCATCTGGCTTCCACGGCCGGCACACAATTTAACAAAGCTGTCATCGACAATAAAGAGAACACTAATCTGCGTCCCGATTTCATGGTATTGGTTTATCCCGTAATAAGCCTGAGCGACAGCCTCATGCACAAAGGGTCGAGAGACAACCTCCTGGGCCCTAACCCGACACCTGAAAACATCAGAAAGTTTTCGAGCGATCTGCAAGTTACTCCTCAGACTCCTCCTACCCTACTGGTGCATGCAGGAGACGACAAAGGGGTAAAGGTCGGAAACAGCATCAGCTTCTATGAAGCATTGATCAGAAATGGCGTTCCTGCGGAAATGCACCTCTACCCTACGGGCGGACACGGTTTCGGACAGGTCCCCGGTCGTACGCCCGACCGTTGGACCGACAGAGTACAACATTGGCTAAAAGCAATCAACATCGTCAAATAAATATGAGTAATATAAACTGGGGAATCATCGGTTGCGGCGACGTAACAGAAAAAAAAAGTGGCCCTGCTTTTAACAAAGTAAACAATTCTAAATTGGTGGCCGTCATGCGCCGGAATGCAGCAAAGGCAGAAGATTACGCACGACGTCATGGAATATCTAAATGGTATTCAGACGCGACAGAAATCATCAATGATCCCGAAGTCGATGCCATATATATCGCGACGCCTCCCGATTCGCATGAGCGTTACACCCTTGAAGCCATTCAGGCAGGTAAACCGGTATATGTAGAAAAACCGATGACCCTCTCTGCTGAATCAGCGAGATTGATGGCCGCCGCTTCCGCCGACTCAGGTGTAAAACTGACCGTCGCACATTACCGCAGAGGGCTGCCCTTATTTAGGAAGATAAAAGAGCTGATCGAAGAAAAAGCTATAGGTAAGGTCCGCTATGTGGACCTGAAAATGCTACAAAATGCAGGCTCCGACCTGATCACCCAAACGGAAGACAACTGGAGGTTAAACCCCGCTGTATCCGGAGGGGGGCTATTCCACGACCTAGCGCCTCACCAGCTTGACCTCATGCTCTTCTTCTTTGGCGAGGTGAAAGAGGCCCGGGGACGCGCTTTAAACCAGGCACGCTACTCACCCGCAGATGATTTCGTTAGCGGCTCTTTGGTTTTCGAAAACGGTGTTGTATTCAACGGACTGTGGTGTTTCAGCGTTCCCCCTGAAGAACGCCTGGACCTTTGCACCATCATGGGATCTGAAGGAAAACTTAGCTTCTCCGTTTTCGGTAACTACTATATACTTTCCAAGGATGGGCGCGATGAACGGGTGGAATTCGATCTTCCCGAAAACATCCAGGCACCGATGATCCAGATGGTGGTCGACTATTTTCAGGACAAGTGCCCCAACCCCTGCACTGCAGAGACTGGGGTTAAAGTCATGCAACTGCTCGATACCCTTACTTCATAACGACCTTTTCAGAGCGCTTGTTTAACCAGTTGAACAGGCGCTCTGCATCATGCTTCTTAAACAGACCTGTTCCCGGATTCATGGTCGCAGCTGTGCCGCAGGCCACGCCCATCCTGGCCATCTCCAGACAGTCGCCCCCCTTGGCCAGCACCGAAACCATTCCTGCAACCATACTGTCGCCCGCTCCAACCGTACTGAGCTTCTTTACTGCCGGCGCCGGAATATGCTCCTTTATATCCTTGGTAACTACATAAGCTCCCTGTGGTCCCATCGAAACCACAATCACTTCTGCTTTGCCTGCTTCTGCAAGCTCCTGAGCAGCTTCATCCGCAGACTCATTATCCAGGGATTCCGTCCCCGTCAGGTTTGCAAGCTCGCCCAAATTCGGCTTTACCAGAAACACACCTTCCTCCAGCACTTCTTTGAGAGCATCACCGGAAGTATCCACAATCACACGGGCCGACCGTTCCTTTGACAGCCTGACCAGCGTCCGGAGATAAGCGGGTGAAATTCCCGGAGGAAGGCTGCCGCTGATCACCACAATATCAGGGAAAGGGTTCATCGCGCGTATCGCTTCCAGAATATCCTGCTGCTCCTGTTCGGTAATTGTACTGCCTGGCATCCCAAAACGATACTGTTGATTCGTACTGCTTTCAACCACGATGAAGTTTTCCCGGGTATCTCCGGAAACGGAAAAAGAGCTTACTTTAACGTCTTCCTTTTCGACCAGCTCTCGAAGTAATTCCCCGGTCCTACCTCCTGCCAGGAAAAAAGCAGTAGAATCTACTCCCAGACGAACCAGGCCTCTGGAGACGTTAATGCCGCCTCCCCCTGGTTGAAACACCGGGGGTTCACACCGGAGCTTTTTCTCAGGTGCAATTCGCTCTACTGTGCTGCTCTTGTCGATCGTCGGGTTCAGGGTGATGGTTAAAACATTCTTCATGGGATGGCTTTTAAATTTCAATATAAATACAAACCAAGCACAAGGGTGTTTGTTGTAAACGTATTCTACCAAATTAAGAAACGAATGGCTCCTAAAACCGTAATCGCCTGCTGTCATACCCTATTAGAGAAAAACCTGACCATCTCTTTCGCCGAAAGCGTAACAACCGGTAAATTGATATATGACTTTAGTTCAGTTCCCGACTGTGGAACGGTAATCCAGGGATCCGTAGTTTGCTATGATGTATCCGTAAAGAAAAACCTTTTCGGTATCAGTGAAGAAATTATAGAAAAATATACACCTGAATCACAGGAAGTGACCCAACTACTGGCCGATGGATTAAAGAAGCTCATTCCTGCCGATGTGATCGTTGCGGTAACAGGACTCGCTTCTCCTGGTGGTAGCGAATCGCCTGAAAAACCTGTGGGCACTATATTCGTGAACGGCTATATCAAAGACAAAGCCTGGATGACAAAGCTGTATTTTGAAGGCAACCCTGATGAGATCATCAGTCAGACTTCGGAGACAATCGCAACGATCCTCCTGGATGAGCTCACTAAGCTTCGCTGACCTGTAAAGTCTCTACGCCGAACCTGTTCAGGAAATCTACCCCCTCATCATTTGCTAGGCCCTTGTACGCGGCATACGAATTCCGGTATAGTACTTTCTTGATACCTGAAGAAAAGATCAGGCGCGCGCAGGGAAGACAAGGAGAAAGTGTCACATAGAGGGTTGAGCCCTCCAGATCCGCACCGTTCTTGGAAGCGTAAAGAATTGCATTCTCTTCCGCGTGCAGAGCAAGCGAACAGCTACCCTTCGCGTCTCTGGCGCAGCCTGTTTCCGGGAACTCCTCATCACAATTGTGAGTTCCTGCAGGTGGACCGTTATACCCGATCGATATAATCCGGGTGTCCTTGGTAAGAACTGCGCCAACCTGAGCTTTAACACAATGCGAACGTCGCGCCAGGTCGCCCGCCAGATTCATAAATATACTCTCGAAACTCGGTCTCTCTACAGACATGTGAACAATAAATAAAACTTTCCTGCGTATATGATTAAGTCTAACCGATACCTCCCAAAAATAATTTTTATTTGTAACACTGCTAAAATATTATGAGGTATTTCATGCCCGTAAAAACTTATAAAAAATATATGCGCTGTTTTTTCAGCATTATTTTAGATATTCGCACACTTCCAACCACTAATAGATGCTTGAGACAATTATTTCTGGTGTAGGACTTGGCATAGTTCTTTCTTTTGCAACTGGACCAGTTTTCTTCGCTTTGCTAAAGACCAGTATAGAGAAAGGCTTTCACGCAGGTATTTCTCTCGCGGGGGGCGTACTGCTAAGCGATATTATTTATGTATCCCTCGCCCTCTACGGCTCCTCTTTTATACAGTTTGAAAACCAATATCGTTATGCGATAGGTCTTACGGGCGCAGCCGTCATGATGGGTATAGGCTTCTTTTACCTGTTCAAGAAGGTAAAGATCAACTATGACAATATAACCTCCACCAAAAGAAACACGGGATATTTCTTTAAGGGTTTTCTGATGTGCATTTTCAACCCCTCGCTGCTGATCTATTGGATCACCGTAACCAGCAGCATTATCTCCGTTACCGGAGAGATACAGGCACAGCAAGTGTTCCCTTTCTTCGGCTCCATCCTCATCACACAGTTCAGCATGGACTCGATGAAAGCGTACTACGCCAACAAACTTCGTTATAAAATAAAAGAGAGAACCATCATCCTCTTAAACAGAGTTGCTGGTTCTCTCATTATGATCTTTGCACTAAAGCTGATCTACGATCTGCTTTCCTAAAAGAGCGACTAAACGTACGCTCTCTGATTCTTTCCTTCCATCCAGTTCATGAAGGCCTTATTCACCACCTTGTTTCCACCTGGCGTTGGATAATTTCCTGAGAAATACCAGTCACCCAAATGGTCCGGACAAGCAATATGTAAATTGTCCAGAGTCTGGTAGATCACCTTCACCTCCGCGTTAATTTCTTTAGGAGAGATGATCTGCGCAATCTTTGCAGAGATTTCCTCGTCAGTAAACGGTGCATAGATCGCTTTGATAAAGTTCTCCTGCTTCTCCTTGCCATCTCGTACCGCCTGCTGGCACTTTTCGTAGGTTTCGAAGATAATATTCTCTCTTCCTGATTCCTTCAATAAAGCGATCGCAGCTTCAAAAGCAACAAATTCACCCATTCTGGACATGTCGATACCATAACAATCCGGGTATCTGATCTGCGGAGCAGATGAAACAACTACAATCTGCTTAGGCTTCAGGCGGTCAAGAATTTTCAGGATACTCTGCTTTAGCGTAGTTCCTCTGACGATCGAGTCGTCCAATACGACCAGGTTGTCTGCCTGTGCTTTAACTAATCCGTAGGTTGTGTCATACACATGCGATACCATATCCTGCCTGTCAGCATCCTGCGTGATGAATGTACGCAGCTTAACATCCTTAATGGCAATCTTCTCAACTCTCGGATAAATGCTCAGCACTTCTTCCAGCTCAGCGTCGGTGATCTTATCTTCTCTCTTCAGAAGAGTGTCTTTCTGGTAGCGTTTAATATACTTATGCAGGCCTTCTACCATTCCGTAAAACGCCACTTCTGCCGTGTTTGGAATGAATGAAAAGACCGTGTTTTTTAAATCATAATTAACGGTGTTGAGGATCTGTGGACAAAGTAACCTGCCCAGTTGCTTACGTTCCCGGTAAATAGATGCATCGCTGCCTCTTGAAAAATAGATTCTTTCAAAAGAACAAGATTTTTGCACCTCCGGCTCCCTGAACATCTCCTCAGAAACATGTCCGTTCTTCTTGATGATGAGCGCATGGCCCGGCTTAATTTCCTTAATGGCCTCGATCGGGATATTAAATGCAGTCTGAATCGCGGGACGCTCCGAAGTAGCCACTACGATCTCATCATCCTGATAGTAATACGCGGGACGGATACCAGCGGGGTCACGCATGATGAATGCATCGCCATGACCGAAGATACCTTCAATCGTATATCCTCCATCCCAGGTCTTTGCTGAGCGTCTCAAGATCTTGGCTACGTCGATATGATCTGCAATAAGCCTGCTGATCTCCGCGTTGCTGTGCCCTTCCTGTTTGAAATGATCAAAAAGCTGCTGATTTTCATCATCTAGGAAATGTCCGATCTTTTCCAATACAGTTACTGTATCCGCACGTTCCTTAGGATGTTGCCCCAGCTCGAAGAGCTGCTCCAGCAATTCATCCACATTGGTCATGTTGAAGTTTCCGGCAATCACCAGGTTTCTGCTCATCCAGTTATTCTGACGAAGAAAAGGGTGGCAGTTTTCCACGCTATTTTTGCCGTGGGTACCATATCTCAGGTGTCCCATCAATACCTCACCGGTAAAACTCACATTTTCTTTCAGCCACTCGGCATTCTGAAATAGCTCTGGATTGCTTTGAATATCTGCGAACTTTTTTTGCACATGTTCAAACACTTCCGACACAGCAGTGGAGCCCATCGCACGGTAACGGCTGATATAGCGGTTTCCGGGCGTAACATCCAGCTTAATGGTCGCAATACCGGCTCCATCCTGACCGCGGTTATGCTGTTTTTCCATCAATAGGTACAGTTTATTCAACCCGTATAAGGCCGTACCATATTTCTGCTGATAAAAAGAGAGGGGTTTTAGTAGACGAATGAATGCGATGCCGCACTCATGTTTTATTGCTTCGCTCATGGAATATCAATGAGCCCGCAAAATTAATACATTTATAGTAAAAATGAACTAAATCTCAAAAGATGACACAAGTTTAAACATCTAACTTAGATCAGCATTCCCGGCATAATCCCCCATACGATCAGTAGCAGCGTCAGGAGAACAGCAACATAGCTCAGATAGTTTCGACCCACCTCTATATCCATCTGTTTCTCAGAACTTCTCAGAAATGCATTCAGTGGAATTTTAAAATAGTAGAACAATGACACCACCGTTGTTATAGCCGCCGTAATCAGCAGAAGGAGCATCCAGATGGAGCTGTTTGCCGAATAATATTCAATAGCCGATGAAAAAATCAGCACCTTCCCGATAAAGCCGGCAAGTGGTGGCAAGCCCGTAAACGACATCAGGATCACCACGAAACAAACCATCTCCAGGGTCAGCTTCTTTCCCAAGCCCCTATATTCGGAGATCTGAATAGCTCCCGTTCGTTCTTCGATACCCGATGCGAAAATAAAAGCTGCCATATTGGTGATGGCATACATCATCAGATAAAACAGTAAAGCTTTGAGTCCGTTCTGAGAATGAACGGCAACGGCCATCATAATCAGCCCCGTATGTCCAATCGACGAGTAAGCCAGCATCCTCTTAATGTTATTTTGCCAGATAGCGGCGAAATTACCTACTACCATAGAGCTGATACCGATCAACGAAAGTACTGGCATAAAGTCGAAAACAGCGGTATTACTGCTCGCCTGGAAGGCGTAGTAAGGATCCAGAAAGCGCAGCAGAACGGCAAAGCCTGCTAACTTGGGACCCGTAGATAGAAATGCAGTAACCGGCAATGGTGCGCCTTCATATACATCAGGACTCCAGAAATGCAGCGGTACGAACGACAACTTAAATCCTATACCCACCAGCACAAGGACAACGGCAATGGCTACCGCCGGCTGCGGCATTTGAGACAAGCCAGTCATGAATGCCGGGTCTGATAAAATAAGAGTACCTGTAAAAGCATACAACAGCGATATCCCGTATAACATAATCGCAGAACAGACGCCTCCGAATAGTGCATATTTCATCGCTGCTTCAGATTGCCTGGCGCTGTCAGACACATAACCCACCATCAGATAGGAAACGATAGAGATCATTTCAATAGACAGATAGATCATCAGCAGTCCCGATGACATGGCCATCAGGTTAAGGCCCAGAAGCACTCCCGGTAGCAATAAGTAAAGGTCACCTGGACCTTTTATATGATTCTGAAGCTGTCGGTTACCTCTTATAAACAAAGCATAGATCAATACAATCCCACCAAACAGAATCTTGAAAATACCCGCCGTGCTGTCAATAGTAATTGAACCCTGAAATACTCTCAAAGGACCCTCGAGCGCCTCAAACTGCAGACAGGTAAAGACCAGCGACGCTGCAATACCCACCATAGCCATCATAAATGTATTGACAGACTTTTTTCCCGGGAAAAACAAGTCGGCAATGATCACACAAATAAAAGTCAAGATCAGGACAATTTCCGGAAGGAAGAAGGGTATTCCCTCTCTGATGACCTGCAATAAAGATGGTATCTGTCCAGCAAATTCGTTCATACTATTTCAGATTAACTAAACGAATCAGTTCCAATACAGAAGCATTCATCTTTTCGAAGGCAAGTGAAGGCATAATTCCCAGTACCAGCGCAAATGATGTTAATATACACAGCACCGTGATCTCTCTCGGGTTAACATCTGTCAGCAAGGCTTTCCACTTCTCTCCTCCCATCAGTCGGGTTTCACCGAAAAACATTCGCTGCAGCGTCCACAAAAAGTAGCAGGCACTCAGAAAAATACCAACAGAGCCGCAAATAGCCATCCATCTCGGGAGGAGGCCGTTTACAGATGACGAATTAAAAGCACCGATTAAACTGAAAGCTTCCGCGATAAACGCAGAGAAACCGGGAAGTCCTAACGATCCAAAAAATGCGATCATAATAAAAGCCGTATATCGGGGCATAATCAGAGCAAGTCCCCTGAAATTAGGGATAGATCGGTCATGAACTCTCGAATAGATCACACCGACAAGGAAAAATAACATGGACGATAAAAATCCGTGACTGATCATTTGCATCATGGCACCGCTGATCCCTTCCGCCGTTATAGAAGCAATCCCAAGGAGCACAAAACCCATATGCGAAACCGACGAATATGCGATCAGACGCTTCAGATCTTTTTGAGCCAGTGCATTCAGTCCTCCGTAAAGAATGGAAATCACCCCGATCAGACCCAGCCACCAGGAAGACTGAATAGCTGCTTCCGGGAAAATGCTTATACAGGCCCTCAAAATACCATAACCTCCAATCTTCAATAATATTCCGGCGAGTATAATCGAAACAGGTGTCGGTGCCTCGACGTGTGCGTCAGGCAACCAGGTGTGTAAGGGTACAATTGGAACTTTGATAGCGAAGGCGACGAAAAGAACAATAAAACCAATCAGTCGTGCCGATATACCAAAGAACTCCGCATTGGTTAACACCGAGAACAATGAGCCTTCCACATAGTTCTTCGGATCCATCATACTCAGCATGTTGAAAGTATGATGACCGGTGGCTGGGTCAATGACTGAGAAGTAAAGGCCGATGATCACCAGCAGCATAAATACCGAACCGAACAGCGTATAGAGGAAAAACTTAATGGCTGCGTATTCTCTTCTTACACCACCCCACATACCGATCAGGAAATACAGCGGCAAGAGCATCAGCTCATAAAAGACATAGAAAAGAAAAAAATCAAGAGCAGAAAACACGCCCAGAACCGCCGTATCCAATAGAAGGAACAGCGCGAAATACCCTTTTAAATTAGTCTTGATTTCCCAGGACGCCAAGAGGGCAACCAGCATCACGACAGATGTCAGCACCAGGAAAGGCATAGACAAACCATCAATACCAAGAAAGTAGTCGATCTGCAGCTTACCCATTGCTCCCAGATTCAAATTGATCCATGGAAGGCGTTCCACCAGCTGAAACTTCGACTGCTCGTCTACACCGGAGAAAACCTGACCATTGAAGTTCAGATAAATATAAGCGCTGATCAGAACCTGAACGCACACGGCAGCAAGGGCAACGAATTTATAAGCGTTCCTTGCAGATGAAGGAAGTATAAGGATGACGAGCCCTGCAAGCAATGGCAGGAAGATCAATATGGATAGCAAACTCATATAGCTGCAGTGTAGTATTTAAAAATAAAAAGTGTTAATATAATGATCAGCATGGTAACCAGATAATGCTGTAGCCTTCCCGTCTGAAAGTGACGTACAAAGTTTCCAACAATTCCTGCCAGATACGCGAAAAAGTTAACCAATCCGTCAATTACATAGCGGTCAACCCAGCGCGACCAGAATGACAACCATCTTCCGAGCGTACCCACCAGGTTCACAACACCGTCAACGACGTAGCGGTCAAACCAATACAAGATACCGGAAAAAGCAGTTGTTCCTTTAACCAGCACAGCTGAATAGAATTTGTCGATATGCCATTGTTCCTGCGAAAACCTGAATATTACCGTCTTGCTGAAATCGGGAGCACTGCGCCCGGAACCGTACCATCTGAAACAAAGGCCAATCAGCGCGATAGAAATCAGGTTAACGGCCGCCGGGATGATGGTATGGAAGGCATTGATCCGGGTCATACTTTCTGTCACCGGAAATCCTTTCAGAAGCCATGCATCCTCAAACAACAAGGGATTCCATGAAAATACCGGAAATAAACAGAATACGCTCAGGATCAGCATCACGTATTTCATCGCCGCCGGCGCCTCATGGACATGCAGATGACCAGTCAATTCTGAAAGCCGGAACTCACCAAAAAAGACCTTGAAAATGAGCCTCGAAATATAGAAGGCAGTTAGCCAGGATGTGACCATAGCCGATATTGGTATCAGGCGGAACCAGCCTCCTTCTCCTTCTGCCCATTCGAAAGACTGGATCAAAATCGCATCTTTAGACAGATATCCCGAAGTCAGCGGGAGTGCAACAAGCGCCAGCGATCCGATCACCATCGACACGAAAGTCAGTGGCATATGTTTTCTCAGACCACCCATATTACGAATATCCTGCGGGTCAAAGTCCTTTCCTGATTTATCCTTCAGATGCGCCATCTCATGAATGACTGCACCTGCTGCCAGAAACAGCAAACATTTAAAGAAGGCATGCGTCACCAGATGAAACAGCGCAGAAGCAGATGCTCCAACACCCATCGCCAACATCATGAAACCAAGCTGCGAGATGGTCGAAAACGCCAGAATACGTTTAATATCATTCTGCGTCAGCGCGATTGTAGCGGCCATAAATGCCGTAAACGCTCCGATCGCAGCGATGACCAGCAAGACATGTTCATCAAATACAGGATACACACGGGCGATCAGGAACACCCCTGCAGCAACCATGGTAGCCGCATGAATAAGAGAGGATACAGATGTCGGTCCTTCCATCGCGTCAGGTAGCCAGGTATGTAACGGAAACTGTGCAGACTTGGCTACAGCAGCCAGGAAGAAAACGATCCCTGCAATGGTCAGCCATTCAGCGGGCATCGTGCCTGCGCTCCCAACCCAGGAACCTCCTGAAATAACAGCAGAATTTACAAGGCCCTCAGCTCCAAACAGCCTGGTAATATCAAGTGTCTGAAACTGCGAGAAAATGATCATGATCCCGATGAGGAAACCCAGGTCTCCCACCCTGTTCATGATAAAAGCCTTCTTATTCGCCCTCACCGCCGTGCTGCGCGAGAACCAGAAACCGATAAGCAGATAAGACGAAAAGCCAACCAGCTCCCAGAACATATACATCAGTAACAGGTTATCCACAATCACCAAACCCAGCATCGAAAAGCAGAAAAGCCCCAGGTATGCCCAATATCGGCGGATATACGGGTCACCCTGCATGTATTTCGTGGAATAGATATTCACCAGCAAAGCAATGGCCGAAACCAGGAGCATCATTAGCGCCGACAGATTATTTAGCAGAATGCCGATTCTTAGATCCCAGCCACCGATGGTAAACCAGTGGATCTGTTCATGAATAACGGCCCCGTTCCAGATTCTCCCAAATACACATGCCGACAAAATCAGGCTCAAACTCATGTTCAGGATGGCAAGTGATCCGCTGCGGCTCACTTGACCCGAAAAAATCAGGCTGCCAAAGAACGTCAGCAGGGGCAATACTGCTGCTACAAGGGAGATGAATACGATATGTTCAGATATAAGTGCCTCCAAAATTAGTCCCTCAGCTGATCGATGGTTGTCGGATCAATATTTTTATAATAGGTATAAACGTTCAGTATAATAGCCAGCGACACGGCTACGGTCGCCGCAGCCAGAACAATGGCGAACAAGGCAAACATTTGTCCGCCCATCACCTGCTTGTCATACTTGCCGAACGCCACCAGGTTCAATATCGCTGCATTCAGCATAAACTCAATCCCGATAAGTATCATGATGGCGTTGCGCTTCGACAGCACTGCATACAGCCCTATACAAAACAGAAGGCCGCTGATGAGCATAAAATGGGATAATGGTATCATAGCTTCTTCGTTCTTCTTGCCAGATGAGCAGCACCAATCAAAGCCATCATCAGCAGCACTGAAACGATCTCGAAAGGCACAAGGTAGCGCGTCATCAAATTGATCCCGATGGCATGGATCGTGTTATCACTGACTGTTATGGTATTCTTTCCGGCATTCCTGATCCAGCTGATCTCATCAGGATTAGCCTGGTAGATCGTTACAAATAAGATCAGGAAGAAAACCAGGGAAATGAGGAGCCCAGGTACATGGTGCAGACCAATCAGACTGGTCCTATGCACGGTGCTCGTATTTAATATGGTTTTGCTCGACAGCAGAAAGGCAAAGATCATCAAAACGAGCATCCCACCTACATACACGACCAGTTGCGTAACCGCCACAAAATCTGCCAGGGCATAAACGAACAAGCCTGACATGGAAAATAAGGTCACGAAGAACAAAAATATAGACCGTACCATATTTCTGTTGAATACCACCATGAAGGCGGAAATCAATACCATTGCGGCTAAAATATAGAATACAAGCTGCTCTATGTTCATTCTTTATTCCTTTCCTGAAACGCTTTCATTGCAGCAGCATCTTTCGCTGCCTGCTTCTCTGCCAACTGCTGAGCTAGTTCCTTTCTCTTTTGTTCAGCCTCTTCTGGCGTCATCTCAGAGAATTTATAGATCAGATCAGCCACATTAGTCACACTGCGATCATAGGTATCCGTCATGGTTATACACTCCGTCGGACACACAACAGTACACAATCCGCAATACATGCATTTGGCCATATCGATGTCGAACTTAGCCGCATGCAGCCGCTTGGTCGTTCCGTCAGACGTAATCCCTATTGGTCCCGTACCCTTTATACTTTCAATCTCGATACAGTCAACCGGGCAAACTTTCGCACACAGATCACAAACAATGCAATCGTCGATCACGACATCCAGCTGATACCTACCCACCTCCGGAATTGGCAAGGTCTCCCGTGGATACTGTACGGTAACTACCCCTTCCTTTTGTTCAAAATAATTATCTGAACGTATATCAACACTCTTCCTTCGCTTATTCACAGCAAAGAAATGCTTCAAGGTAAGGGCCATGCCTTTCCATGAAGTTCTGAGAGCGTTTATTGTTTTCTTGATAATCACGGTACCTCCTCTACATTACATAACAAGAAGTCTCCACACACCCGATATGGCCATACATAAAAAAGCCAGGGGTGTAAGTATCTTCCAGCAAAAACTCATTAAGTGGTCCACCCTTACACGGGGCAATGTCCACCTTATCCACATCTGAACCAACACCACAAGCAAAACTTTCGAGAAAGTCCAGAAAATACCCCATCCCATTCCCGATGTCCAGTCCGCCAGCTTCACCGTGCCAATATTAGGCAGCGGAGTATTCCAGCCTCCCAGGAAGAGGACGACGCCAACCATACCTACCAGGAACATCATCGCATATTCTCCCAGGAAAATGAAGGCGAACCGCATTCCTGTATATTCAGTATGAAAACCTGCTACCAATTCAGACTCTGCTTCAGGAATATCGAACGGAGCACGATTACATTCAGCAAGTGAAGCAATAAAATAGATAACATAAGCGACAATGAGATGTGGTGCCTGAAAAATGTGCCAGGAGAAGATCCCGCCGATTTCCGTAACATCCCAGAATCCAAGGAACCATATTGTCTCCGGAGTGCCTACACCTTGCCTGGAAGCAATCGCATGCATATCCAGCGTCTGTGCGATCATCACAGCTGAGATAATGGAAATACCCGCGGGAATTTCATAAGAGATCACCTGAGCCACAGATCTCAGCGCACCCAGCAACGAGTACTTGTTATTCGATCCCCACCCCGCCATCAGGATCCCGATCGCCTCGATGGATATTATCGCAAAAATATAAACAACGCCTATGTTCAGCGCTGCCGGTATCACGCCAGGTGCCCAGGGAAGAGCAGCAAAGCCCATGTACACCGATATAAAGATCACAATCGGGGCCAGTGCAAAGAGGACCTTGTCAGCAGCCAGAGGCGTAATATGCTCCTTTTGCAGAAGCTTTAAAGCATCAGCCAGGGTTTGTATGGTTCCCCATTTTCCATTTTCCATCGGACCGAGCCTGTCCTGGATAAAACCAGATACCTTGCGCTCTGCATATACACTAAACAACGCGAAAACAGCCGCAAAAGAAAAGAGCAGAATGCCGACTAGAATATATGTTATATAGAAAATCAATTTTATAGCTTCGTACTTGCAAACTTAAAAAATACCGCCGAAAATAAGCGCATTTAATAAGATATGAATCTGAAGTGATAAATATCATGAAATAAGCCTTGTGCTGCCCGGATGAGCAGCTATTAACGGAGCAAGAAAATCGCCTTATGATAAGCATCTAGGACTGATGAAAACCTGATCTGATACAACGAAAAAAGGCGAAACCCCTTTCGAGACTTCGCCTTCAACAGATATCTGTTATTTCTTATTATTTCTTTGGTGCAGCTGCTGTTGTTGCAGTGATGCCTAATTTCGCTTTAACAACGCTCAGGATATCATCACCACCATCAAAATAAACTACTCCTGGTTGAGAGATATCAAACACATAAGCATATCCTTTCTCTTTAGCAACAGCTTTGATGGCGTTTTCAGCTTTCTGATAAATTGGCTGATACAATTCGCCTTGCTTAGTCTGAAGCTCCTGCTGAGCTTTCTGCTGTGTTTCCTGCATGCGTTTTTCGAAATCCTGAATTTCAGCTCCCATAGTTTCCAGTTCTTTACCAACCGTTGCCTTGTTTGCTTCACTTACAGTTTTCGCTTTGTCCTGATAAGCTACGATCTTCTTTTCACGTTCTGTATTCATTAACTCCAAAGCGCTCTGCTTCTGTTTTTGAAAAGTCTGAAATGTTGCATCTGCTGTTTTCACTTCAGGCATTAATTGTAAAAGCTCTGCTGAGTTGATATGTGCGAACTTTTGCTGTGCATTAACCGTAGTTCCCGTTAAAAATAATCCTACCGCTACTACTGCTACTTTAACTACATTTTTCATTCTGCTATTATAAAAATTTACTTGGTTACTTTCAAAATTACTTCACTGCTGAACCAGGCTTATATCCCAGTCTTGTTATTACCTCATCACTCTTATCTAAACGCGGACTCGCATACAAGAGTATAACTTCACTGTTTTTATCCAGAATCATGTCCAGCTGATTGCTTTCTGCTACTGCCTCAATAGCTCTCGCCACACGTTCCTGAACAGGTTGGATTAATTTAATCCGTTGCTTATACAAATCGCCTTCGAAGCCGAACTTTACACGCTGAAACTCTTTTGCCGCTTTTTCCTTTTCCACGATCGCGTTTTCTCTTTCGCGACGCACTTCCGGAGTTAACAACGCAAGATCACCCTGGTAGGCCTTATACATTTTCTCCACTTCAGCCAGGCGGGCATCCACCTGTTGCTGCCACTGTTTCGAGGTTGCTTCAAGCTGCTTTTCAGCCGCAACATATTCGGGTATGTGATCTAATATATACTCGCTATCCACATACGCAAACCGCTGCGCAAAAGCACTCCCACTCACCAAACAGAACAGAGCCAACACCAAATATACTTTTTTCATGAGCCGTAGATTAAAAACAAAGATAATTAATATGAAGGTCTTCGCGGCCGAAGCTAATAAATTTAACAAAATTTAACGAAAAATAGTGGCGCCAAAATACTGGTCACTCATCAAATCTGATACGTTCTTCATCTCTGGAACGGTCATGCCGACAGAATGGCGCGCCCTACAAAATTGCTTACCAACACCAGCACGGCACCCACAAAAAAAGGCCTGTAAGATTACTTACAAGCCTTTGTATTAAAAGTTCCCTATTGATCGGTATTAGAAGCCACCGTTCAGCTGCTGGGCAATACTGAAGTGGAACTGTCCTCCTGATTTCCGGAGCCTGTTACTTGATGGATCATAAACATCATCAAAACCATAACCCCAGTCAATTCCAAGTAATCCGAAGATCGGAAGGAAAATCCTCGCGCCAACACCTGCCGAACGACGTACGTTGAACGGATTGAAATCTTTGAAGTTATTCCAGGTATTACCACCTTCCGCAAAGGTCAACATAAACACGGTCGCCTGCTGGCTGTTCATCAGCGGATAGCGCATTTCAACTATGTACTTGCTGAAGATAGGGCTACCGGAGTAACGTGCAATCTGAGGGTCATATCCAATCGGGGTAACGTTGTTATTTTCGTATCCACGCATCGCGATAATTTCAGATCCCTGAAGAAAGTCAAATCCCTGCATACCATCCCCACCCAGTTTGAAACGCTCAAATGCAGATTGTCCTGTTGCCTGATTGTACTGACCGAGGAATCCGAATTGTCCCTGAGTCTTCACAACCAGCTTTCCTACGATACGCTGATACCATTGAGCCTCAAACTTCCACTTATGGTATTCCGTAAACCGGTATTTTTCTTTATCCGTCGCCGTCTGATAATTCACATCATTGAACAATGAATACGGAGGTGTAAGCTGTACGGTCAGGCGAATATGCGATCCCGAAGTCGGATAGATCGGCGCATCCACTGAATTACGGCTCAACTCTTCTGTCAGGTTGAAGTTGTAAGATGTACCTGTCGAGAACAGGAACCCAGGATAATTTGTCAGCTTATACTGCTGCAAGTTAACCGAGTGGTTCAGGTTGAAATAATCATCAGGCCATTTCAAACGCTTACCTAAACTGAAGGTAACACCATTTAATCGGATCCTATACCGCTGATCATCCCTGTATCCATAATATCTCGCGATATCATCATTTGAACTCAAAGAGGTAAACGCGCTGATACCAAAGTAGATCGGCTTCTTACCACCCAACCATGGCTCAGAGAATGAGAAACTATATGACTGGTAAGATTTACCGTTAGTTTGTCCACGGATGCTCAGCTTCTGTCCGTCTCCCTTAGGTAGTGGTTTCCACTCTTTCAGGTTGAACAGATTGCGTGCCGAGAAGTTGTTAAAGGTAAGTCCCAGTGTACCGATGATACGGCCACCACCAAAACCACCTGAAAGTTCAATCTGGTCAGAAGGTTTTTCCGCAACAGTATACTCAATATCTACCGTTCCGTCTGCCGGATTCGGGATAGGTCTCACGTCCGTCTTCTGCTCATCAAAGTTACCCAACTGTGCAATTTCACGGGTTGTACGAACGACAAGCTCTTTGGAGAACTTCTGTCCTGGTTTCGTACGAATCTCCCTCATCACCACCTTATCATTGGTAATATCGTTTCCTTTAAGGGAAACTTTATTGATTGTGTACTGCGGACCTTCATACACACGAAGCTCCACGTCGATGGTATCTCCATAAATCCGTGTTTGTACCGGATCCACATTAAAGGTCAGATAACCGTTATTCAGGTACAGCGACGATACGTCTTCCCCGTTCGGGTTTCCGTTCAACCGCTTCTGAAGCTTCTCCTCACTGAATACATCACCGGATTGTATCGCCAGCATTTCGTTTAGCGCCTCTGTCTTATAGATCGCATTACCAGCCCAGGTGATGTTTCCGAAGTAATACTTCGGTCCTTCGTATAACTTCATGTGGATATCCACACGCTCGTTCGGTTTCTTGATCACGCTGTCGCTCAGGATCTCGGCGTCGCGGTATCCCTTGTCGTGCATCTTGGCAACAAGCGCAAGCTTATCTTCTTCATATTTGTCCAGTAGGAACTTGCCCGACCGGAATATATTGATGGAAGAACGCTCTTTAGTTTTCTTCATGAACTTCTTCAGCTGCTTCGCCTTGAAGTCTTTATTTCCTTCAAATGTGATATTCTCGATCTTGGTTTTAGACCGTGTATCCACATCTACAATAAGAATAACATTATTCGCCTCGGTAGTATCTTTTTTCTGACGGTATTTCACTTCAGTGAATAAGTATCCTTTTTCATTGAAATACTTTTTTATCACCGCAGTGGTCATGCTCATCAAACTTTCGTTGACGATCTTTCCCGTTTTATCCGCCAGCTTTTCCTTGATATCGGTTACCTGGCCCTTTTTCATGCCTGTAAACTCCATCGTTGTCAGGCGCGGACGTTCAACCACCTCGATATTAAAGAAAATAGAATCTCCTTTAACATTCCCCTTCAACTGAACATCATCAAACAAACCCTGCGCCCACAAGAACTTCATGGCATTGGCGGTCGCATCACCCGGTACGGTAATTCGGTCGCCTTTTACGAGTTTCGAAATCTGAACCAGAATTTCTGCATCCAGAAATTTAACTCCCGACACCGTCGTACCACCTACTACATACTCCTGAGGGTTGAGATAATTCAACTCAGTTCCCGACTGCGAACGGAACTGCATTCCACCCTGCCTTGGGGGTTGTAACTGGGCACTTGCAGCACCGGCTGCACATGTAAAAAATATTATTGTGAAAAATTTCTTCATTGAATTGTCTAACGTTGCTAAAGTAACGCTATTGGTTGTTAAATTTTGTTAAAAGGAATTTTTTAAACCTGATCACTGGTCATCCCGAAACGACGCTCTCTTTTTTGGTAGTCAATGATGGCTTCAAAAAGGTCTTCTCTCCTGAAATCAGGCCAAAGTTTCTCTGTAAAATAGAACTCAGCATAGGCAAGTTGCCATAGCAGGTAATTGCTGATTCTGAACTCTCCACTTGTGCGGATCATCAGCTCAGGATCAGGGATGCCGGCAGTAGTCAGATTCGCAGAGAACATCTCTTCATTGATATCTTCCGGTTTGATAAGACCCTGCTGAACCTGCACAGCCAACTTTCGGGCAGCTTCTGTAATCTCCCATCTGGAGCTATAACTAAGAGCCAGGGTTAATGTACTTTTGGTATTTCCCGCAGTCGCTTCGATCGACTTTTTCAAATGCTTCAGGCATTTTCCCGGTAGCTTCTCCAGGTCGCCAATCGCGTTCAGACGAACATTATTATCCATCAGCGTCTTGGTCTCCTTACTGATGGTATTCACCAACAGCTCCATTAAAGCCGTGATCTCCAACCAGGGGCGGTTCCAGTTTTCTGTTGAAAAAGTATATAAGGTGATATAAGGTATGCCAACTTCGACGGCTGCTTCAACGATATCTTTTACCGATACTACTCCGCTATGATGACCAAATACCCGAAGCTTGCCTTTTTCCTTCGCCCATCGCCCATTACCATCCATAATAATTGCTATGTGCTGAGGCAATCTGCTCTTGTCAATCTGATCCAGTAAACTCATTTTCTAATAAAGCCTAACCTAGGCATTTGAGGCTCAAAGGTAAAAAAAAATAGCATCACTAAAATACCCGCGGGCAATTACACTTGAGAAAGGTATATGTGAGGGTTATACCCGTAAAAAAATACCTGTCGCGCTTCCGCGAGTCGCCCCGCTGGCTGCCCGGCATGAACAACCGGCTGCCATCCTGGCGCTCTGAGGGGTCAGATAAATTAACCCTGTTGCTTCCGTTTTGAGGGTAATAGGCACTAACGACTGGATAGGTTTTACTTACGTCATCGAGATAATCAGAAAATGCTTCCCGATACCCAAGTTCTGCACCCAGAGTCCATTTTTCGGTGAAATTATACTTCAGTCCCGCACCATAGGGTATAGCGATCGTGTACCTCCGGTAATCCTGATTCTCGGTACGCAGGGGGTTCAGCTCCACCAACTCCCCACCTACTTTCGTCTTCGGATTGAACATGCTCAGCGCCACACCGGCAAACAGGTAGGGACTAAAGCGCTTTTTGCTCACTGAGGGCACATAGTCGAAGAAATTAAATTCAGCCTGAAAGCCAATCTCGGTAAGAGGCGTGATAAAACTCAGGTTGCGCTCCTGCTGATGCAGATTGGAAGACAGGCTATCTGCTGCTTTGATCTGGCCCCGCATCACGCTCAGCTTGACAGACCAGGCAGCGTCGATATTCCTTTTCACAAGCAGGCCATAGGCGGGATTGCTGAGCTTAAAAACGTTTTCAGGATTCAGGTCGCCCATATACCCCACGCCGCCACCAAAGGCTCCCACTTCCCAGCTCTGCGCCTTCAGCTGTGTGCAAAACAATACGATGATAAATGTAATACTAAATCTGACCATTAATAATTGCGCGTATCGATTCCCCAAAGCATCTTATTCCTTAATGTGGAAAGATAGCTTTCATTTTTGAGGCGGATCAAATTTATCTGAAAATCAGCTTTAGAAACGCTGAAGCGCATGGAGCAGTCGATTACCTCGGTCCTGGAATCACAGGATAGCAGATACTTGGAGCTCCTGCCTTCGAGCTCAAAGGAAAGCGTGTAGGAGTCGGAAATAACGATAGGCCTCACGTTCAGGTTGTGCGGAGAGATGGGAGTAACAACGAAGTTCTCCGATTTCGGAAAAATGATGGGCCCTCCACAGCTTAATGAATAAGCGGTAGACCCAGTAGGTGTGGCCACGATAAGACCATCTGCCCAATAAGAATTCAGAAACTCACCATTCAGGTAAGCATGAATGATCATCATGGCCGAATTGTCCCTCCGGTGGATCGTCAGGTCATTAAGAGCGAAATTTTCATCTCCAAAGACGGGCGTATCTGTTTCAACTTTCAGCAGATCCCTGCTGTCAATGGTATAGTCTCCGTTCACAAGGCTTTGAATTGCCGATCGGATATCATCTTTGCTGATGCTGGCTAGAAAGCCTAAGCGACCGAGGTTGATACCTATAATGGGAATATTGGAGTCGCGGATCAGAGTAACTGTATCCAGCATGGTGCCGTCGCCACCCAGACTGAGCATCACGTCTACAGCCCCCCTGATGTCGCTATAGCTGTTAAATGTGCCGAAGCTTTTCAAATTGCGGACCTTATCCGCTACAAAGTGTGAAAACTTTTCATAGACGAGTAGCTCAGCTCCCTGTGCATTCAGCTCATCAAATATCTGCTGAACGAAGGGCAATGTTGCCGCGCTGAACTCTCTTCCGTAAATAGCTATTTTCATTAAATACTTAGATAGTTCATCAGTTGATCGTACCTGTCGCCGGTACCTGAATGTTCTTTATTTTCGTTATAAGTGGCAATGATATGGTAATCGTAACGCCCAAGAGACG
This sequence comes from Arcticibacter sp., assembly GCF_053551015.1. NCBI lineage: Bacteria > Pseudomonadati > Bacteroidota > Sphingobacteriia > Sphingobacteriales > Sphingobacteriaceae > Arcticibacter > Arcticibacter sp. The sequence goes on from NZ_JBMQOB010000003.1 coordinate 97,374, forward strand.
CCAAAATCCCGGATATCTCGGTTCGGCTGACCTTGATGGTCACCTCTCTGCGCGTTGAATCAATGTAGGAGGTGATGTATGAGCTAAGGATCTGCGCACTTTCAGATTCAATGATCTGTGCGATGTGGGCAAGCGAATTGTTGCGGGCATCCATTTCCAGCACGATGATCCCACCGGGTTCTTTGATCGCCGCAATATCAGAAAGCCGCTCCACAACAGTGCCCATGGTGATCACGCCCAGGTAGCTCCTGTTCTCATCAAGGACCGGCAGTACGCTGAGGTGACTTTGACTGAATACGTTCAGCACATCATAAATATGCTGGTTATATTGAAGGCTCACTGTATTGTAATTGACCTGCACCGATTTTAGCGAATCGTCAAAATCGGGCACTTCAATCAGATCATCATCAGCGATCAGGCCGAGAAGAACATTATCGCTCAATACCGGCAGATGGCTGACGCGGAACTCATCCATCCTGTCCAGTGCTTTTTGAATACTGTCCGACTCCTTTAAAGGAGGAATCGCTTCGGAGATGAGTTCGTTTGCCAACATAGTGTTTACTTTAATAACACGCGGTCAAGAAACCGTCGCAAAAACTTTATAAATTCATCCGGCACCTCCATCATCGGAGCATGCCCGCAATTATCAATCCAGTTCAACTCCGAATTTGGCAAGAGATTATGAAACTCAATAGCCACATCCGGCGGCGTTACCGTATCATTCTTACCCCATATCAGACATACCGGAATGGTGATCTTATGGAGATCCTTCGCCAGATTATGACGGATAGCCGACTTCGCCATCGACAGGATCCGGATTACCTTATTTCGGTCATTTACGGTCTGATAAACTTCATCAACCAACTCTTTGGTTGCCGTAGCAGGATCGTAAAATGTATACTCGACCTTTTCTTTTATAAAATCGTAATTCTCTCGCTTCGGAAATGTTCCTCCAAAAGAGTTCTCATATAAACCGGAACTACCTGTTAGTACCAACGCTTTCACGTACTCAGGATTATTAAGAGTAAATATCAGCGCAACATGCCCACCAAGAGAGTTACCCAGTAAGTTGATATTCTTCAGCTTCTTATGTTTAACAAACTTAAGAAGGTACTTGGCTAATGTAGTCACCCCGGTAGTCAAGAGCGGCAGATCGTATATAGGTAAAAGTGGGATCACCACTTTGTATTGAGACTTAAAAGCCTCGGTAACATCGTCAAAATTACTTAAAGCCCCAAAGAGACCATGAAGAAGCAACAATGTATCTCCTTCTCCTTCTTCAATATATTTAAATCCGTTTTCTTCTTTTATAACACTCATAATTCTAAACAAGATGTTTAGTGGGCTTTGCTAAAATTTATAATCAGGTAATAGTTGAATAAATGTACACTTTATCCGCTTACCTGCAATCTAATAATTATTCTATTATCCACGATCAGGATAATAGTTCTTTTACCACTTCCGAAATGGTTCTGCCGTCCGCTTTTCCGGCAAGTTCTTTATTGGCGACACCCATTACTTTACCCATATCCTTCACGCTGGAAGCTCCCGTGCTGGCTATTACCTCTTTTACGACGGCTACGATCTCCTCGCGGCCGAGCTGCTTGGGCAGAAACGCCTCAATTACTTCAAGCTCTTCTGCCTCGATCTGATAAAGATCTTCACGATTCTGTGTTTTGTAGATTTCAGCTGACTCCTTGCGCTGCTTTGCCAGCTTTTGGAGCACCTTGATCTCAGCATCTTCTGTCATCACTTCTCCCCCGCCCTTTTCTGTCTTCGCTAACAAAATAGCTGCCTTTATAGCACGCAAGCCTCTCAGACGAACATTGTCTTTGGCAAGCATGGCTGTTTTTATTTCTTTATCGATATTTTCCTGTAACATATATTTAAGTTGATTACCGGGTAAGCTGTGCTGCCCGGACTATTTTTCTTTATTCCAATAAACCGAATTGGCCTGAGCCACCGGCATAATTACCAGATCGTTAATATTGACGTGCTTCGGGCGGCTAACCATAAACCAGATCGTTTCTGCTATATCCTGAGCAAGCAATGGCTCGTACCCTTCGTAGACCTTTTTCGCACGCTCCGTATCCCCTTTAAAACGCACTTCCGAAAATTCTGTTTCAACCGCACCGGGATGTATCGCTGAAACCCGGATCCCATGAGGAAGGAGATCTATGCGCATCGCCTTATTCAATGCGTCTACGGCGTGCTTAGAGGCACAATACACATTTCCGTTCTGGTATACTTCTTTACCGGCGATTGAACCTAAATTGACGATATGACCTTCTTTTCTGACAATCATCCAGTTCGATACCACTTTGGTCACATAGAGTAAGCCTTTCACATTGGTATCAATCATAGTATCCCAATCGTCGGTATTTCCGTCCTGCAAAGGATCTAGCCCCTGACTAAGACCTGCGTTATTGATCAGCACATCTACGGCTTTCCAGTCCTGCTCCAGGCTGTTCAGCTGACTTTCCACTTCCGCTTTCTTCCTGACATCCATGGTCAAAACACGTACATCTACGCCGTGTTCGTCCCGCAACTGCTCTGCCAAACGCTGCAGTCGGTCTGTTCTTCTTCCCGTTAATATCAAATTATAATGAAAGGAGGCAAAAACCTTGGCACAAGCTTCGCCAATTCCGGCAGTTGCGCCTGTTATTAGGGCAATTTTGGGCATAAATGCTTTAATTAAGAGTCAAAATTATGAATAAAAAGCGTTTTGAGAACTGATTTGTTTATTAAATCGAAATATATCAGGTTAGAAATGCAGGAAAAGTAGTCGTGTTTTTGCTATTCAAAAAACAAACTGATTTGTATTCCTTTATGATACAGCTTATCCAGGGAGCGGTCGAAAGAATTTCCCCGTCGGTCAAGCACACTGTTGAAAGATTGTGAAAACTTGATCTCGGGCGACATTTTGAAATATTGAAAATAAAAGTCGAGACCCATCCCTGCCTCATACGAGAAAAAGCCACGCTTATTGGCTACAAGCTTCTCCACCTCCACAAAATCCGCATCATCTAGCTTTTTCTTCGACACGATGTTCCGGGAATACTTCCCCCCAGCGATCATATACGCGCGAAAGTTCTTACGCTTGTCAGATTTCAGCTTAATGCCGAGAGGCAGGTCGATAAAAGTCGACTGAACAGTCTTGATCAGGCTTTCATCTCCGTAATAATCAAAGCGCAGCTCCTTGTCGGCAAAAATCATCGAAGGAGTAAAGCGGAGATCAGTGTGCTCCGTCATCTTTAAATTAGAGACCAGCCCAATACCGAAGCCAGGTTTTGAAGAAGATGACACCGATCTAAGCCTATTGTAGCTCGTTGGGTCAGGACTAAGCAAGTTCTCCCAACCGTCGGCTTTCAACACTTTAAATTCAGAGCTTACATAATTGAACTGAAATCCAAAGTTCAGCCTCTCGTCGTCCACTCCACCTCCCCAGTTTTCCTGTGACATGGCACTATAGCCACTCAATACACAGAAGAACGTCAAGAAGAACCACTTCATCATTTAATTCCGGTATAGATGGAACTGATGCCAAATGTCAGCGGCTGGAACTTGGTGTCCTTGAATCCCACTTTGTGCATCAGTGTCAAAAAGTTCTTTCCGTCAGGAAACGCAGCTACCGATTCAGGAAGGTATTTATAAGCGTCATTGTTCTTTGAAAACAGTTTGCCTATTGTTGGCGTGACCGAGTTGAAATAGAAGTTATAAAGTTGTTTGACGGGAAATTGCTGTGGCTTTGAGAACTCTAGGATAACAATCTTGCCACCTGGCTTCAATACCCGCAGCATATCAGACAATCCCTGTTCCAGGTTTTCATAGTTGCGCACACCAAAGGCGACTGTAACTGCATCGAAGGTATTATCTTCAAACAGCAACTTCTCGGAGTCACCCAACCGCACTTCAAACTTGTGAGCAAGTCCGCGTTTCTTAATCTTGTCGTCCGCTACGTCCAGCATGCCCTGTGAGATATCCACACCTATGACTTTATCCGGGCTCAGGATCTGAATGGCTTCGAACGCAAAGTCCCCCGTGCCCGTTGCTACATCGAGCATCAGCTGGGGCTTTACAGTCTTAAGCTCACCAATCGCTTTCTTGCGCCACAGGATGTCAATACCAAGCGACATGAAATGGTTCAGAAAATCATATGTCTTTGATATGTTGTTAAACATATCTGCCACCTGCTCTTTTTTGGTAGCGTTTTTATCTTTATAGGGAGTGATTTGCTCTGGCATATCCGGCAAAGATAAAGCAGTTGAGTGGGAATACCATCATCATGCTCCAAAAAGCTGGATAACAGGACCTGCTGATTAGCTACCCTTACTCTGCCACATTCGCATGGCAGCAGATATTGAATCTGCTACAGGTGAGAGAAGGTAATAAGCGGATTGTTTACTGTCGCAGCTTAAGAATATACGACACAAGATTTAATTTGGATTCTTTTTCCGCTGTAGCATTTCCGGGTACCTTAAACGTATAGTTGTAAACTAATCTCTCGCAATTTCATGAAAACCTATTCCCTTCTGTTTGCCACTTGCATGATCCTGTTCTTTAGCTCCTGTGAAAAAGACACCAAGTGCGTAAAAGTTAAATATATCAGCAGTTATTGCCCGAAGATGGGCGCTTCGCTGGTAAAACTGGAGGAATCAGAAACTTCGGAATCTATCGCACTCCTCAACGTTCCGGAAGCGTTTAGAGTAAATGGCAAAGTATTTTACGTAACCTACCATTATGATGAAGCACAAAGCAAGACAGATCCACAAGTGATGTGTCCTGCCATATATGGACCGGCGAAAATATACGTGGCAGATTCAGTAGATGAACATGGTTGTAACTAATAGAGTACCGGACCGGGCCGGAAGCTACCGCTTCTTGCCCGGCTCGTTCTCCGCAAGCGCTTTTTCATATTGCTCAATACCCCATTCCAGTCCCACAAATTTGACGTACTCACTCATTGGCGGTAAATTCATTTTAGCCCGGCGCTTATCTACATTAACCGGATCTTCGAGTTCAAGTACATAGTACGCACCGGTCTTTAAATTTCTGCCGATCTGACTCCCATAAATTTGCTTTTGCCCCTTTCTCATAGCAACCCGGTCTTCCAAAAGAGCCAGACTGGAAGCCGATGCTTTACCTTGAATGACGGCATTCCTCATCATCGGGAGGTATTTTTCCTGAGAGGCTAAAGGTGCATGTTGAATAACCAAAAACAAGGCAGAGTGCCCTCGATCCCCCACCACATCTTTTCCTAACCAACCATGCTTATCCAGGATAGCCTCAACTTTCAACAGGTTTATGGAATCATGGTAACGGATCAGCTCCCAATGCTTCTGCATTTCGGGAGAATCATAACCGTACTTCTTTTCGATATCCGGAATTTGATTCCTGAAGCCCTGATCATTATCATAAATCGTATCCAGGATTGCAACAAGCACCGAGTCCGAGCCCGGACGTTCCCTCGGCTGTTGAGCCTTGAATTTAGCAATGAGGGCGTCCCAGCGGGAATCTGAATACAAGGAGGCAAAATCCGGATTTCCAGCAACATTTCTATAGTCAGTAAAATAGCCATGATTGGCAATGCGTGTGAGCTGATAGAAGGCTGAATCCACCTGGCCCGCTTTCGCCCATGCACGCGCGGCATGGTAGCGATGGTCCGTGCGGCCCAGATCTTTATTAGCCGCGAAGGCTTTTGAAAATGACTCCGCGGCTTTTAGATATTCGTTTGCTTTGAAATAGTTTTCCGCTTCTTCGACATAGCTGTCGTATGTGGACTTGACTTGTGCATTGGCTATTCCAACAGAGAAGAAGAGTGAAAAGGCCAGGATAAAGATTGGTTTCATATTGATTTGTGTCTTAGCGTTTTAATTGATGTTCTTTTAGCTTCCTTCTCACATGCTCACGCATGTCGTATTCCGACAGCTCTAAAACCTGCTCGTAGGATGGACGGTATAAAGCCTTAAAATCGCGTAGTTTCTGTCCATCATAGGACGTGACGGCGCCAACCAGCCTGTCGGAAAATGCTCTGTCGATGACTGCATTCCGATAGGAGTCTTCCAGGATCTGCTGAAGCCGTCTCGCCTGGGCTCCCTGCCGGCTCAGGGCACTATACAGTTTATCTACTTTGATTGTAAAACCCAGAGGGCTAACGGTGAGCATCTCACTTTTGTCGCCTTTTCGATAAATTGAACTATGTTCATTCATATCGCGTTTCAAAACAGATTCCGCAGATAGCGAAGTGGCGGTAACCATCACCTCTCGAAGCAGGTTGATCTTCTGCATCTCAATGATCAATACCCTACTCTCCGGAACCCTTACCGTATCACTGCGATATCCTGGGCAGGATACGATCAACGTATCTCCTAAACCCGCTTTCAAGCGGAACTCGCCGACGGCATTCGTCAATGTTTTTACCGCCTTATTACCGATAAGAACTCCACTGATTCTGCCGCTTTTGGTACAGGTCACTCCTTCAACAAAATCATCTTGTGCACATACCGAAAAGCCCACGCTAGTCAGCGAAAAAGTAAGAGCAATTCTCAAAGTATAATTCCCGGCGTTTAACATGAAAAGCGTTTAAGATTCGAGTGCATCCCTTTTCACTAATTGACAGCAAGGTAGGCTAACCAAACATGATATTCAGGCATTTAACGAAATTTAACAGTCTAGAGAGTTTACATTGCTGCTAAAACGCGGCTGGCTGGACTTTCCTGTTAAACAATGTTAAACCTCCGTCGGCGGGAGTTGGACTAACTATATTTGAGAGCTCTATCTCAAAACTCTCGAAATGTCCAGCACGGCTAAATACCTGACAGTCATAATCACCGTACTAGCTGTAAATCAGCCAGGCAGTGCTCAGTCCCGGTATCCTGAAGCGGCAGCAAGAAGCAATGTTCCGGGTGCCCAAGAGAGAGAAGCCGCAGACACGATCCTTATAGCTCCCCAAACCAGAAGTTTGGACACCGTACGAATAAACGGACGACGCCCTCTGATAGAAAACAGAGAGGGAAAAACGATACTAAATGTAGCCGGCAGTATACTGGGAAATGGAAGTAGCGCCCTCGAAATTTTATCAAGAGCTCCTGGACTGACCGTAGATAACGAAGGGAATATAAGCCTGAAAGGAAAACAGGGAGTCACTATCCTGATGGACGGAAAATTGACATTCCTTTCTCCGGCGCAACTCACAAGCCTGCTCAGATCAACCCCGGGGAATACGATTCAGACCATCGAAATTATTTCGAACCCTTCTGCCAGATATGATGCTGCGGGCACAGGAGGTATCATTAACATCAGGTTGAAGAAGAGCGCCGCCTTCGGAACAAACGGAAATCTAGACTTCGGGGCGGGCTATGGAACCTATCATAAATCCGGCATGGGTTTATTAGTAAATCATCGTAACAGATCACTAAACATCTTCGGAAACATAAATTACGAGAACAACAGGAATTTTGTGGACCTAAACCTCAGGCGAAGTACACAGTACCTCCAGGAAAGAACCTTTTTCGATCAGGATGCGAGACAGATTGATAAACATAATACGCTCAACTACAAAATTGGGATAGACTACTACATCGATGATAGTCGTATGCTTGGTTTTATGGTAAAAAGCTATGTCAATAATATTCGGGGCGAGAATAAAATCAAAACCTTGTTGGGCTATTCCACAGACACTTATAATCAGTACATCAGCGCAACGAATGTAGATAAAAGAAAATACAAAGGTGAGACTTACAACATAAACTACGAAGTCGCCAGAGACACCTCTGGCCAAAAATTCAATGCAGACCTCGACTTTGCAGTTATCAGAAACAAGGAAGACATTACTTATAACAACCTATTTTGGGAGTTTTCAGGATCAGGAAGCAGTTCCGCATCTGTGTTCAATAACGTAAGCCCGTCATCCATTAAGGTTCTGGCAGCAAAGCTTGACTATATCTATCCGTTTAATGCTGGCGTATCCCTGGAATCGGGATTTAAAAGCAGTTTCGTCCGTTCTGATAATGAGCTCCGCTCTACTAACCTGATTGACGGAAGCTGGATGGACGACGCTAGCAGGCAGAACAGGTTCGTTTACCAGGAAAACATAAATGCGGCATATCTCAACTTAAGTAAGAACCTTAGTTCCGCATCTGTCACCATAGGACTTCGCGCCGAACTCACGTCTTCTGAAGGTGAATCTGTTACACTGCATGACAAAACCGCACGCAGCTACTTCGACCTATTCCCAAGCATTTCTGTTAATAAAAATCTTCAGGATGTTCATGATTTCAATCTCGGCTACAGTCGACGAATTGAACGACCGAGTTATCAATCTTTAAATCCCTTTGTGTACTACATTGACCTATACACACAGCTTCAAGGAAATCCGGCATTGAAGCCTGAATATGCTAATTCGTTCGACATTAGCTATCAATATAAAAAGAAGCTCACCTTGTCATTCGGCTATATCCGCACGAAGGATGCAATAACCACGACATTAATCACAGACGCTGTTAAGAAAACGCTGTTGCTGTATGAACAAAACCTGGCTTCAAGAAGAACCCTGAGTGCGGGTATCTCTGCGCGCCTGACCCCGGCATCATGGTGGAGTATTGATAATGATTTCACGATTTACCGAAGAAAATTCGGATCACCCGATCTGATGGGGCTGCCTTTCAACAACGAAAAAACAACGATTACACTCAATACCAATCATACTATAGACATCAATGCGTCCCTTAGTGCAGAACTCTCAGGAAACTACACTTCCAGTCAGGCATATGGAACCTACGTTGCACGACCCATCTATGGTTTGGACCTGGGTATAAATAAGGCACTCGCAAATAGAAGAGCCCATCTTAAATTAAGCATAAATGATGTTCTCGACCAGCGATCGATTAAAATCAATAGTGCGATATATTCTCAAGACTATCAGCTCGCACAAAAGGAAGAGAGCAGGAAGTTTAGATTGACATTTGTTTACAATTTTGGAAGCAACAAAATCAAAGATGGAAGAAATCGATCTGGCAGTTCTGGCAGCGAGCAAGGTAGAGTACGTTCTGGCAAGTAGATATACTCCTAAAGGGGAATCCGCTTCCAATAAGTTCCTAAAACGTTATTCCTTGAACTAACCAGGATGAAACCTACTTAGGAGCAGATCCAGTATGAAGCCACGGTGATCCCACCTTCATCCCACGTTGTAGCCACCTTTTTTCATAAAAACCTGGGCTTAACGTGGGATGAAGGTGGCTGCAATGTGCCTGTGTTGGGATCGTGGTTGGAGCAAAGTATAATCTTGGTAAGGACATATACTTAATTATTGATAGCTCGGTATCTAACCTTTTATATTAATGAGATACAATGTCACTGTTAGTAAAAAGCCTTTCATTAAGCCTGGTGCTCAGCGGTCACGCTTTGATAGTTTCGGCTCAGACCCCAGATATCGTTTCGGGAGTTGTTGTATTACACCCCTCTCAGCGCCTGAGAGGCTCGGACATGCCGGTCAGAAACGTTGTAGTTCGAAATACAAGAACAGGGAAACACACGTCTCCCAACAGCATCGGGTACTTTGAGATCCAGGCAAAAATTGGAGATAATATCGAAGCTTCGATTAAAGGTTTTCCATCGCAAACGCTGCTGATCACAAGATATAACAACATCGTTCTTGATATGGACAGTACCATACGGCTACAGGAGGTTACCATAACGGGAATGAGAGAGAACGAAAAGAAATATAATAACTTGCAAAAGACTTACTTGTATAAGAACACCCTGCATTTTGATGGGAAGCCGCCTGTAGCGTTATTGTCGCCTATTGGCGGGAGTCCGGTCACCTTCTTCCATGAGCTTTTTAGTCAGAAGGGAAAGAATGCGAGGAAACTTAACACTTACATTCTGAGGGATCTGGAGGACCAGGAAATTCAAAAATACTTTAACGAGGATGTGATCAGAAATGCCATTCCCGGCATTTCTGATCAGGAAATTGCAGGCTATCTGGATTTGTATACTCCGGAGCTTAAGCTGCTCAAAAGTTGGTCAGACTATGAACTTATCAATTATATAAAGACAACGTATCAAAGTTTTAAATCACTCAAGAAATAGAATGTTTCCCATAATTGATTCTCGTGGTTCTCTTATGAGCGTAAAGCGATTTTTATCATCCATCATCGTTTATGTATTACTGTATTCAGACAACCTTTCTGCTCAGAAGAGGCCCGACCCTATCGTCATTATTCTGGATGAATACATCGTTCCCATAAAAACGGTAGATCCGGACAGTAGTTTTGCGGACATCGGCTTTCTTAAGGTGACGCTGAAAGATAAACAGGTAATAGGACTTGGAGAAGGTACACATGGAAGTCACGAATTCTTTAGATACAAAGATCGCCTGATCCGCTTCCTCGTTGCGGAACTGCACTTCAAGGCAATTGCATTTGAAAGTGATTTTGCAGCGGTTCAACAGTTAGACGAATACGTTATAGGCAGGCAAGACCGCATCAGGTTTCTGGGTGGCTTTCCTTTGATAAGCGAGACTAAGGAAATGCTGGCCTGGTTAAGGGAGTACAATAAGAGCTTACCTCTAGGTGAAAAGGTGCGCTTGCATGGTTTAGAAGCGAGAAGCGTTGCGAATATCACAAAACTACTGCTGGATAGTTTACCAAATCTGTCGGCTGAAAACCGGAAAGTACTATCAAAGATTTGCAACATTCCTGAATATTTACTTAAACAACAGGATATCGCGGAGCTGCAGTCCTGCATTCCATCCCTTTATTCAAGCACAACTAAGGCATCAGACAAACTGCCGCAAAGATATATAAGACTGCTTGAGCAAAAAACTGCATACATTTTACAACCAATCAGGAAACAGGTCGGCATGAGAGATGAGGCCATGTTCGAGAATGCTGTCTGGATAAAAGAAATGGCGGCCGCTCAAAAGCTCATTATCTGGGCTCACAACGGCCACCTATCAAAAGAAAACATTTTCACACAAGTTCCACTGGGAAAATACCTTTCTGAGAAGTACGGTACCGGGTATTTTTCAATCGCTACCGACTTTAATCATGGTGAGGTAAGGGTACACGCAAAACATAAGGGTGAGTATAAGTCAAGGCCCGTCTATTTTGGCCCAGCAAAGTCTGCAAAAGAGTATGAATTCTGCTTTGGCCAGGCCAGATACGAGAACTTCCTTCTTGACTTAAACGAAGCTGTGAAAAATCCGGAGCTGAAATCATGGCTAGAAGGTCCGCGGATGATGAAGTTAATTGGAGGAACTCCCACCCCATCAGAATCGAAATTGTCGATATCCCGCTGCTTTGACCTTCTGTGTTTTTTCAGAAAGAGCACAGCAAGTAAGTGAGCCAAGGCCAGATATTAAGGCCCAAGAGTCGATCGCAGCGGATTGGTAATTACATATCAGAATATAGACGTTCCTTAAAGCGAGTATTTTGAAAACAAACGAGCTGTACTATCACGGTAAATAAAGACCTCCATTAAGTTGCGTGCTCAGTACCTGTGTTCCAAAAGAATCCCATTCTTTCAGCCTTATGACAGGCGGCAGGTTCCTGCCGCCGCTATTTCATTTCAATTTCCTACCTTTGCCAGAATGCAAATCCGCTCAGCTGAATTCAAATGCAGTAATACCAGGACCGAGAAGTTACCTCCTCCTGTGCTGCCCGAATATGCTTTCATTGGTCGTTCTAATGTTGGCAAGTCGTCCCTTATTAATATGCTTACCGGCAAAAAGGGACTGGCTAAAACATCACAGACGCCTGGAAAGACCCAGCTGATCAATCATTTTCTGATCAATGAAAAATGGTATGTAGTCGATCTTCCGGGATATGGATATGCCAAGGTCTCGAGGAGCAGTCGCGAAGAATGGGAACGTTTTATTCGTTATTACCTCCGCAACCGTGAGAGCCTGCAGTGCGTATTTGTGCTCGTAGACAGCCGTCTGGAGCCGCAAAAAGTTGACCTGAAATTCTGCTCCTGGTTAGGCGAAGAAGGAATCCCCTTTCTTCTGGTGTTTACGAAGGCCGACAAGCAGTCGAACGTGAAGACTGCTCAGAATGTGGCGATGTTCAAAAAAGCCTTGCTTGAATACTTTGAGGAGATCCCTCCGGCGTTTATCACCTCTTCTGAAACTCAGGAAGGGCGTGAGGAGATCCTGTCCACTATTGATGATATTAATCAAAATTTTAAAAGCACCTACAAAGAAGGTACTGTGTAATCTGATCTGTGTTTGTTAAATGAAGAAATACCTGTCACTCGTTCTGTTTGCCCATTCTATCTTCGCGATGCCATTCGCGTTTATCGGATTTTTCCTTGCACTTTCTACCACTGAACATACCTTCAGCCCCATGAATCTGGTGTATATGATTCTGTGTATGATCTTTGCCCGAAATGCAGCTATGGCATTTAACAGGTACCTCGACAGGAACTTCGATATCAAGAATCCACGTACTGCGGTGCGTGACATCCCTGCCGGGAGAATTTCGGCAAGAAGCGCTTTCTGGTTCACCCTGACAAACTGTGTGCTCTTCATCTTTACCACCTGGTTTATTAATCCGATCTGTTTCTACCTGTCGCCCGTAGCCCTGGCTGTCGTGCTGGGTTATAGCTATACAAAACGCTTTACCCCCCTTTGCCATTTGGTACTGGGTGTTGGTTTGGGTCTGGCCCCTCTGGGTTCATACCTTCTGGTAACCGGCGAGTTCCATTATTTACCTGTTCTTTTCTCATTAGCAGTAGTATGCTGGGTAAGCGGCTTCGACATCATTTATGCCCTGCAGGATGACGAATTCGACAAACAGGAAAACCTCTACTCTATCCCGGCATGGCTGGGACGCAGAAAAGCACTGCAGGTATCTTCCGTACTTCATGTTTTCAGTGTGATCTTTGTGGTGCTGCCACTGTTCTTTACGCCACTGAGCGGGTTCTACATGCTCGGCATTGTTATTTTTATCTCGCTACTGATTTATCAGCACAGGCTGGTGAAACCGGATGACCTGAGCAAAGTGACGCTGGCATTCGGAACAACCAACGGAATTGCCTCTGTCCTTTTCGCCATCTGCTTTCTGCTGGATGTCTATTTCAGGAATTCCTGAGCTGCACAAACATCTTACTTTAATTTCCGTTAACTTCGTGTTTTTAAGCAAACCGACAAAACATGATCATCGAGAAAAAAAGAAGGACGTATGTTCCTGAAAATCTTGAAATAAACTGGGAAACTTTAGAGCCTCTTTTCATGGAGCTAAAGGATCGCGAACTCAATTCGGTAGCGGAGCTGGAGTCCTGGTTGAAAGACCGGAGTGAACTTGAGGCAGTTATCGAAGAAGATTTTGCATGGCGTTATATCCGCATGACCTGCGACACACTGGATGAAAAACTGCTGCAGGACTTCCAATATTTTGCAACTGAAATAGAGCCCCGGATAGCTCCGATATCCAATGATCTGAACAAAAAGCTTGTTGAAAGTCCTTTTGCCGACGAGCTGGATCAGGATAAATATATGATCTTCCTGCGTGGCGTGAGAAATTCACTGGAACTTTTCAGAGAAGAGAACATTCCGCTGTTCACCGAAATTCAGGTGACTGCGCAGAAGTACCAGTCTATTACCGGAGCCATGAGTGTTATGCTAGATGGTAAAGAATATACGCTGGAACAGGCCTCTGTATTTCTGAAAGATCCTAATCGGGAGCTGCGACACAAGGCCTGGGAAGCTATCACAGAAAGAAGGCTGCAGGACAGGGAACAACTGGATGCGCTCTTCAATGAATTGCTGAAGCTGCGTCATCAGGTAGCGCTGAATGCTGGGTTTGAGAACTTCCGCGACTATATGTTCCGTTCACTTGGCCGGTTTGACTATACCCCTCATGAATGCTATAAATTCCATGAGGCCATTGAAAAGGAGATCGTACCCATCTTGCGCGCGCAGGCAGAGCTGCGACAGAATACGCTTGCCCTTGACACCTTACGTCCCTGGGATATGGATGTCGATATATCAGGCAAACCTGCGCTGAAGCCGTTCGAGAATGGTGCTGAACTGATCGATAAGTCTATCGAGTGTTTCAACTCGATAGATACCTACATCGGAGAGCGCCTGAGCATCATGAAGGCTAATCAGCTTTTTGACGTGGAAAGCCGTAAAGGCAAAGCTCCGGGCGGGTATAATTACCCCCTGGCAGAGACAGGAGCTCCATTTATTTTTATGAATTCGGCCAATACCTTTCGTGACCTCACCACTATGATCCACGAAGGAGGACATGCGGTTCATACGTTTATCTCCTCAGACCTGGAACTGAATGACTTCAAACATCTGCCTTCGGAGGTTGCTGAGTTGGCTTCGATGAGTATGGAGCTGATCTCCATGGATAAATGGGATGTTTTCTTCAAGAATGAAGATGACCTGAAGAGAGCAAAGCGCGATCAGCTGAAGGATGTATTGAAGACGCTTCCCTGGGTGGCAGTAGTGGATCAGTTTCAGCATTGGATCTATACCAATCCGGATCATACCAGCGAACAGCGACGCGACGCTTGGAAACAGATCTTCACTCCTTTCGGATCGAATTTTGCGGATTGGGATGGCTATGAGGAAGCGCTGGAGAACCTCTGGCAGAAGCAGCTGCATATATTCGAGGTTCCCTTCTATTATATCGAGTATGGCTTCGCTCAATTGGGGGCTATTGCCGTCTGGAAGAACTACAAAGAAAATCCTCAACGCGGAATGGAATTATACAAAGAGGCATTGAAACTGGGATATACGCGTAGCATTAAAGAGATCTACCAGACTGCCGGCATCGAATTCAACTTCAGCGCGGATTACGTGCATGAACTGGCCAAGTTTGTCAGGGCAGAGCTGGAGTTACTACAGGACTAACTAAGAGTCAAAGAAGAAGCTTAGAAGAAAGATTGTTTAAAAAAGAAAACGGAGGGCTGTGATCGGCCCTCCGTTTTTCTTTTGAAACTATTTGTTGCCGGGGATGGCCAACAGCGGGATTTTTACATGATAGCTCATGCGGCGTGTCTGACTGGGATTAAAGATCCGTTTCAGAAAGCTCCTCTTATAAGTGATCATCACGAGCATATCCACTCCATTTTGTCTGATGTAATTACTTAAGGTATCTTCCAGGTTTTTACCAGCCAGATGAGCGGCCACCAAATTACTCTGCTTGTACTCATCTCTCAGAAAGCGCTCATAAGCACTGATTTCATGGGTATTCAAAATTATCGTTGCTGCGTCATCAGAAGATTCGCTGGTGAATACCGCTGCTTCCACTTTGGCGTTTAGCGTATTGGCGAGTTGAAAGACGGTGTCAAGAATTGCGGAGTCTTTCTCGAAATGATTGGTTGTGAGAAGGATTTTCTCCGGCTTTTTCCACTCATACTCATTGGGTATTGCCAGCACTGGAATCTTGCTGGCGCCAATAATGCTGGCGGTCTGGCTGCCGATGAGTATCTCCCGAACGCCACTGGCACCTGAAGTACCCATCAGAATGAGATGAGAGCCAAGCTTAGCGGCTTCAGCAATTATTGTTTCCCGCACTTCACCTGTTACCAGGTGAGTGTCCACAACAACTCCTTCGGACAAACCCAATTGTGCCTGGAGGTGCTCCAGCTTCTTTTTTGCTTCTGCAATCAGCGATTGGTTGAACTCCTTGTTCAAGCCGACGTAGTCGGTGTAAAGACTTCCAGTACCCTCCTGCACATTCAGCAGATCTAAATGGGTGGGTACATACTTGGACAGTTGAGCCGCGAAGTTGACGGCTTTGATCGAACAGTCGGAAAAATCTACGGGTATCAGGATCTTGATCATGACGTTATAAATTAGGTTAGCGGCCTTGGGACGGCTCCGGGAGATCGTTTGGACACGATATATACCGGCAGCCCAACCCTCTGACATAAACTTAGGATTAAACTCCAGAACTAAAAATGATTTGGGTCATAATCAAGACATTGCAATTACTTCAGCGTACAAGTGAAGTCTCCGGAGGCACATTCGGCATACAGAGCAGAAAACTTTTTTAACATAACGATAGTTAATATGCTGGATTCAAGCGAAGACGATTACATGTCGAGACGCTACCACCATCAAAACTATCTATCTATGAAAAAGCTCATCTTCATTTATCTGCTCATATTTACGGCCATACCGGGGTTTGCCCAAAAATGGAAACCCACTAATCTGGATGACTCCGTACAAGTATCTTTGCCATCGGGGTTCACAAAAAAAGACACCCTGGGTCAGACCCTCTTTAATGCGGACTCGCCATTCGGCCAGATCTTAATTACCAAGCAGCCTGACGATCCCTCCACTACGCCCGATATCGAGAAGGTAGACCAGCTGAAAAGGTATTACGACAACTTCCTGAAGCGCATTCAAAGCACCTCAAAAGGAGTTGTTTCAGAAGAACGCGATACCCTGATCGGTAAGCTAAAGGTAAAAGACTTCAAGCTGGCGATAGACAGTGGCAGCGGGAAGCAGTACCGCAACATCCGTATCCTGCATGTCAACTCCGCAACTTATACTTTCCAGTTCCTGTATAAGGAAATACACGAATCGTATGCTGGGGCTGAGAGTAATACGTTCTTTAACTCGATCAAAATACCGCCTGAAGCATCAGTCAGTACTCAATTTACTGAACCTGAGAATACGACAGGAAAAAAACCCGCAGGTGGGACGAATTATGTGCTGATTGGCATCATAGCGGGAGTGATTTTACTGATTGTGGTCATTATTCTCGTTCGAAAGCGGAAGAAGCGTGAATAGCCGCTGATAGCGTCAAATATTTTTTATTTTTGGCGCCACTAAGAAACGGAACTGCAACATGTCTAAAAGCTACTTCAGAAAGAAATCGGTCACAAACATTCTATCGGATATAGAAAATGGTTTGGGCGATGAGAATCATTCCGCGGGTCCGGGTTCCGGGTTGAGCAAAGTGTTGGGAGTACGCGATTTGACTTTTATGGGTATTGCTGCGGTGATTGGCGCCGGAATTTTTTCCACGATCGGAGAAGCGGCCTTTCATGGTGGTCCCGGGGTATCGTTCCTATTCATCATCACTGCTGTGACCTGCGGATTTTCAGCGCTCTGCTATGCAGAATTTGCCTCAAGAATTCCTGCTTCAGGAAGCGCTTATACCTACGCTTACGCGTCCTTTGGTGAGCTTATCGCCTGGATAATTGGTTGGGACCTTTTGATGGAGTATGCTATCGGGAACATTGCCGTAGCTATTTCCTGGAGCCAATACTTTACCAATTTGCTTCAGGGCTTTAACATTCATGTACCGCCGTATCTGACTATGGACTATCTATCTGCCTTCAGAGCGGGTAAAGCGCTTACGGCCTTACAGGAGGCCGGCAATACGGCCGAGATCACCGCCACAATGCAGAACCAGGCAGAAGCCTGGAATACGGCTCCTCAGTTTGCAGGAATTCGACTGATCGCCGACCTTCCGGCACTAATGATCGTCTGCCTCATCACATGGCTGGTTTATATCGGTATCAAGGAAACCAAAAAAGCAACAAACGCGATGGTGATGCTAAAGATCGGGGTGGTAATCGCTGTGATCGTTCTGGGTTGCTTTTATATCACTCCTGAAAACTGGAATCCCTTCCTTCCAAACGGCTTCTCGGGGGTAATGAAGGGCGTCTCAGGTGTATTTTTTGCCTATATTGGTTTCGACGCGATATCCACTACTGCAGAAGAATGTAAGAATCCGCAGCGTGACCTGCCCAGGGGAATGTTCTATTCGCTGATCATCTGTACGGTCCTTTATATCCTGATAGCGCTGGTGCTAACCGGGATGGTATCCTATAAGGAGCTTCAGGTGGGTGATCCCCTGGCATTTGTTTTTGAGAAAGTGGGACTGACGCAGATCAGCTATATCATCTCTGTAAGTGCGGTTATAGCGACGGCGAGTGTGCTGCTGATCTTTCAGATGGGACAGCCCAGAATCTGGATGAGCATGAGCCGGGACGGACTGCTGCCTAAGAGGTTTTCAAAGATCCACCCTAAGTACAACACACCCGGCTTTGCAACGATTATTACAGGTGTCGTGGTTGCGGTACCTGCCCTGTTCATGAACTTAACTGAAGTTACGGACCTGACGAGTATAGGCACCCTATTTGCCTTCGTCCTGGTATGCGGAGGGGTGCTGGTCATGGAAGAAGACATAGAACACCGTCCCGGCAGATTTAAGATCCCCTATATCAATTCACGTTATATTGTTCCCGGACTGTTTATCGCAGGGATAGCTGTTTTTCACAATGATATTTTTGAATTATTCAGATATACCGGCGACTGGCATACCTATAAGGACAACATCCCTTATTTCCTGTTCTTCGTCCTGGCCCTCGTGATCTCTGTGTTCTCTTTCCTGAGACAATTTTCATTGATCCCCGTGCTTGGTCTTCTCAGCTGTTTTTATCTGATGACGGAGTTGGGTTGGGTAAACTGGCTCCGGTTCCTGATCTGGCTAGGGATTGGACTGGTGATCTACTTCTCTTACAGCTATAAGAACAGTAAGCTGCATCAGGATCCTGCTGAGTAAATAGTAGTGATTTTGGATAAGCAGTGGTCTGCTTAAAATAAGGAAAGCCGGGATTCCGCTCTTAGTTTCTAGAGCGGAATCCCGGCTTTCCTTATTTGGATGTGCAGTGACTTAGTCTACGCGGGTAAGGTGTACTGTATCGGTGTTGGTGACAATCAGCGGAACCTGTTCAACAGTTACAAAGCTCAGATCCAGGCCGAAGCCCTTCTCTTCTGATAGTCCAAAACGCTTCAGGATAAAGTAGTAGGCCATAGTAAGACGCTCGAGCAGGCTCAGGCGGTTGGACCGTGACAAGACTTTTTCGAGAACAACAAACCGGAAGTCGCCCACAATATGGTGCTTGTTCAATGAAGGGTACTTACTGGTGATATCAATCTCTCCGTTTCTGACCAACTCTTCAACAACGAGCCTGAACAGCACGTTGATACGTTGCTCAACTCGGAAACCAAGTCGGAAGTCGATGCGGATCAGCTTTTCAGGGATCAGAAAGTCCACCTTATATTCCAGTGTGTATGGTTCATCCGTCACATCCACGTGAACGAGCCAGTAGACGTCAGCCCTTTTGGGTTGCTTCTGCAGGATGGAATACATGATTTTAGCTTCAATCTCCGACTTAAAGTTGGCGCTGGTAAGATAAATTAGCTGTGAAGAATATTTAGGAACGCTGGAATCTTCGCTCAGATCGCTGATGATCTCATAGTAATCTTCAATCTCCACGAACTTCACGTAACGGTTCTTGATCCGTCGTGCTGCGGCCCATGACCACATCACGGAGAAGATGACCATAGACAGCATGATGGTAAACCATCCTCCATGGAAGAACTTGGCCATATTCCCCACAAGGAAGACCAGTTCCAGAAGCCCATATATCAAGGCGAAAATAACGATGAAATACATCGGAAATCGCTTTCTCATGAGATAGACCGACATGAGAATTGTGGTCATGATGAAGGTGATGGTGATAGCAAGTCCGTATGCACCTTCCATGGCAGCAGATTTCTTAAACAGGAGGATCACCACGATACATCCCGCCCACAGGATCCAGTTCATCGAGGGTACATAAAGCTGACCTTTCTGTATGGAGGGATAGTTGATTCGCACTTTTGGCCATAGATTGAGACGTACCGCCTCGGAAATAAGCGTGAAAGATCCGGTGATCATCGCCTGGCTGGCTATACACGCAGCAAGGGTAGCGATTCCGATACCATAGGGAATAAACCAAACGGGCATAATGAGGAAGAAAGGGTTGCTACCCTCTCCCAACGTTGCACCCTGATGCTGCCAGAGCCATGCGCCTTGTCCGAAATAGTTCAGTAAGAGACAGGTTTTAACAAAAACCCAGCTGACACGAATATTTGCACGGCCGCAGTGACCCAAATCCGAGTACAGCGCTTCAGCCCCTGTAGTACACAGGAACACCGCACCGATGATCAGTAATGCGCTCGGATTATCGTAGAGGATATGCCATGCATAGTAGGGGTTTATCGCTTTCAGGATAAACGGCGAATCGAACACATAAATAGCTCCGAGTACCGCCATGGATCCAAACCAGAGAAACATGATCGGTCCGAATGCCCTACCCAAATGTGAAGTACCGAACTGCTGAATGATAAAGAGCAGCGTAATAATCACCATCACGATCGGCACCGTAGGGAGGTCTTTTGAAAAGATCTGCAACCCTTCGACAGCTGAAGAGATGGTAATTGGTGGGGTGATCATACCGTCTGCCAGAAGAGAGGCTCCTCCAATCATCGCGGGGAACACGAGCCAGCGTGCTCTCCTCTTGACGAGGGAGTACAGCGAAAAAATACCACCTTCACCTTTATTATCAGCTCGTAATGTAATGATTACGTACTTGATAGTGGTTTGAAGGGTAAGCGTCCAGAAAATGCAGGATAGCCCGCCGAGAATAAGATCTGTACTGATAATTCGGTCTCCAATGATCGCTTTGAAAACGTAGAGAGGCGATGTTCCGATGTCGCCGTAGATTATGCCTAAGCTAATAAGCAATCCGGCGGCGGACAGTCTGTGTAGGTCCTTGTGATTTGCCACTTAAATGATTTAAAATGGATGCAAAAGTACAAATGATATTCATTTAAACAATGTTGATTTAGAATGGTTTATTTTATAATTTTCTACTGTAAATCAGACCTTTGTTAAATAGTGTTAAAAAATATTTTCCATAGCCTGCATTATGTTTAAATTATTAGTTTTGTTAAAGGATATATCATATGAAAAAAATCTACCAAGTCTCTATACTTTTTTACTTTATGTTACTGGGGGCCAACGCCTTCGGATCACATAAATTCTATATACGAATGACCGAGCAATCTGACTCCGTAAAACGTGCGCAGCAGAAAAGCTCTTCGAAGATCACTGACACGCGTCCGAACCGCCCGTCGAGAAGTGATATCAAACTAAGCATGACACCTTTTAAGCCAGCCTCTGCTTCTTCCAAGACAGGCTCTGACTTTAAGCTATTGAATAATGTTAAGGTTTCTCCGAATCCTGCGGAGGATCAGATCACGATATCGTATTCGCTTTCCAAGGAAACCACCGTGACCATTAAGATTATGGATGTTTTGGGAAATGAAATCGCCACACTATTGTCTCAGCGACTTCCTTCAGGTGATCAGAACCATAACTTCAACATCGCTTCGCGACTGAACAGCGGGTATTATTTTATACGCCTGATTGCGGGTAGTGAAACGGTCATTAAGAGGATTTCCATCCTTTAAATAGGTAGCTGCAGACCGCGGCTCATGATTATTTTCTTAATTTCGGCTCAAGATCATCATTGAGCATATCCTGCATGCGATTTTGAATATGCTCATGAAATCGTCATGACATTCACAAACAGATATATCCATGAAAATTATTGCTGTAGGTAGAAATTACGCAGAACACGCGAAAGAGCTTAATAATCCTGTTCCGGGCGTGCCCGTTATCTTCATGAAGCCGGAAACGGCGATTTTAAAAGACAATAAGCCTTTCTACCACCCTGAGTTTTCAAATGATATCCACTACGAGCTGGAGATCGTGCTTAAGGTTTGTAAAGAGGGTAAATACATCAGCGAGAAATTTGCATCAAATTATTATGACGAGATTGGCTTAGGCGTTGATTTCACGGCACGTGATATCCAGTCGGCACATAAGGAGAAGGGACTACCGTGGGAGCTGGCGAAAGCCTTCGATAACTCGGCGCCCATCAGTCGCTTTATCCCTAAGAGTTCTTTTGCGGATCTGTATGATCTTCATTTCCATTTAAACCTAAACGAAAAAACTGTCCAATCTGGTCACACAAAAGACCTCCTGTTTTCGTTTGAAAGGCTGATAGCGTTTATATCGCAGTATATCACGCTTAAAAAGGGCGACCTTATCTTTACCGGCACTCCAAAGGGCGTGGGGAAGATAAACGTAGGTGACCGCCTTACAGGGTATTTGGAAAATGAAAAGCTTCTTGATTTTGAGATTAAGTAACACACACAGGAGAAAAATAGTATTTGGATTTCTTTCTATCATTCTATCGGTTCCGTGTTTAGCACAAACACCGACAACCCTCTATCCGAAGACGGATTTCAGGATGCCATTAGACCTCGCCCCCTCCCTATCGGGATCGTTCGGCGAGATCAGGCCCAATCACTTTCATTCAGGTTCTGACTTCCGCACAAACCAGCGCGAAGGCTATCCGGTATATGCTGTCTCCGATGGATACGTATCGAGGTTACGGGTGCAGGTTGGTGGATTCGGAAACGCCGTTTATCTGAGGCACCCAAATGGCTATACGACTGTGTATGCACACTTGCAGCGTTTCAATCCACAGATGGAAAGGACGCTTCTTGCTCATCAGTACCGTACAAAAACGTATGGTGTAGACATCCCTCTGATGCCGATCGAGATACCGGTTAAAAAAGGCGACATCATTGCCTGGTCTGGAAATACAGGCGGGTCGGCAGGGCCACACCTGCATTTTGAGGTGCGGGACAGCAAAACGGAGGAGACAGTGAATCCTGAACTCTTCGGCATTCATGTTCCTGATAATATCCGGCCAACCATCGCCGGCCTTTATATGTACAGGCTTAATGGAAGGCCCTTTGATGAAAATTCGGTCCGACAGTACTTTTCGCTCGTTAAAAATGGCAGCCGCTATACGCTGAACAAAACGCCGGTAATCAACTTCAGCGGTGATATAGGATTTGGAATCAGTGCATATGACATTCAGGCTGCAGGGAATAAGAACGGGGTTTACTCCGTAGAGCTGCAGATGGACGGGCAGACTATCTACCTGTCGGAGATGGAGCGCTTTGCATTTGAAAACAGCCGTGCTGTGAACTCGCACATGGATTACCCCTTCCGGATGAAATCAGGCACGACCGTGATCAAGGGCTTTGTGGAACCCGGTAATCCGCTGCGGATATACAAAACCCTGGTGAACAACGGCATCATCAATGTGACCGATGACGGCATCCACGACATGAAATATATTGTGAAAGATGTTTCAGGTAATACCAGTACGCTGGACTTTCGCATCCAGTACAATGCAAAGTCGGTGATCAAAGGAGATGAACCGAAATCAGTACAACTGTTTCGATACAACCAGGAGAATACTTACTCTACCCCCAGGATGAGTATCCGGATTCCAAAAGGCGTGTTATACAACGACCTGAATTTCCGCTATACAGAAGGATCAAAATCCGTCTATTCCTCGGTCCATCAGGTACACAGCCCACTCATTCCCTTGCATAGCAATTATGAATTATCGATCAAAGCAGACTCTTCTATGCCGGCACGTCTTCGAAACTTCGCAGTAATCGTGGATGCCAGGGGCATTTATCAGGGCGGGACCTTTGAGAATGGATTCGTGAAAGCCAATCCAAGGGTATTCGGCAATTTCCGCATTACGGTAGACACGGTGGCTCCTGTGATTACGTCGCTGAATCTGAAAAATGGAATGTCTGTAGCAGACTTGTCTAAGTTCAGCTTCAAAATCTCGGATAATTTGTCGGGAATCCGTAGCTTTAATGCTACTATTGACGGGCAGTGGGTCTTAATGGAATACGACCCTAAACGCGCCCTGACCTGGCATACGCTTGACAAGTCGCTGGCAAAAGGGAAGCATCATTTCCAATATGTGGTGATTGACATGAAAGGTAACTCGAAGACATTTAACGCAACGTTTTATAAATAAGATTATGGCAGAATTGAAAGAGGGCGATGCAGCTCCACAGTTTACAGCAAAAGATCAGCATGGTAACTCCGTGTCACTAAGCGATTTCGCCGGCAAGACAGTCATCTTGTATTTTTACCCAAAAGATGATACCCCCGGCTGTACGGCAGAGGCCTGCAATTTCCGGGATAACTACCACCGGCTGCAACAGGAAGGTTATGTTGTGTTGGGTGTCAGCACGGACGATGAAAAGTCGCACAAGAAATTTTCCACCAAGTATGAACTGCCTTTTACTCTGCTTTCGGATGACGATAAACAGATTGTTGAAGCATACGGTGTTTGGGTGGAGAAGAATATGTACGGAAAGAAGTCAATGGGAACAGCACGCAAGACATTTGTGATATCAGCGGATCAAACTATCAGCAAGATTATCAACAAAGTAAACAGCGCAGATGCGTCACAACAGGTTCTGGATCTGATTAGTGAGAGTTAACATTTAATCCTCTTTTTTAACGATCTGATACATAATATCTGATACGTAATTCCTATTTTAGGCGCTTTCAAAATAGATATGAAAGCAGATATTGAAAAACTAACCGGCATTGCTACTCAAGTCCGTCGGGATATTGTTAGAATGGTACATCAGTGCCAATCAGGCCATCCTGGCGGTTCATTAGGTTGCACCGACTACTTCGTTGCTCTTTATTTCCATGTATTGAAGCACAATCCTGACTTCAATATGGATGGCAAAGGAGAAGACCTATTCTTCTTATCAAACGGACACATTTCACCAGTTTGGTACAGTGTACTTGCACGTTCAGGATACTTTGATCCTGCAGAACTTGCTACCTTCCGTAAAATAAATTCACGTGTTCAGGGTCACCCTGCAACTCACGAGCACCTTCCGGGAATTCGTGTAGCTTCAGGTTCTCTGGGTCAGGGACTCTCAGTAGCGATTGGAGCTGCTCTTGCTAAAAAGCTTAACAATGATGACACCCTGGTTTATACGCTCCATGGCGACGGCGAACTTCAGGAAGGTCAGATCTGGGAAGCTGCATTGTTTGCTCCTCACAACAAAGTGGATAACCTGATCTCTGCAATTGACGTAAATGGTCAGCAGATTGACGGACCTACTGATAAAGTTCTTTCACTTGGCAACTTACGCGCGAAGTGGGAAGCTTTCGGCTGGGATGTTTTAGAGACGAACGGTAACGATATGACTGAGCTGATCTCTACTCTTGAGTTAGCGAAGAGCAGAGCCTTCCAGGGTAAACCGATCATGATCCTGATGCACACCAATATGGGTCACGGTGTTGATTTCATGATGGGCTCTCATAAATGGCATGGTGTTGCCCCTAATGATGAGCAGCTGGCTCAGGCACTTGCACAACTTGGAGATTCTACCAACGACTACTAGTCATATATTAGAGATACTGAAATGAAGAAATATACTTTTACAGATAAAAAAGATACACGTTCTGGTTTTGGTGCCGGACTTTTAGAAGCTGGTAAGAAAAACCCTAATGTTGTTGCCTTATGTGCGGATCTAGTGGGATCTCTCAAGATGGAAGCTTTCATCAAAGAATTCCCTGAGCGCTTTGTTCAGGTGGGTATTTCAGAAGCCAACATGATGGGTATGGCGGCTGGTCTGACCATCGGAGGAAAGATTCCTTTCACTGGTACATTTGCGAACTTCTCTACAGGTCGCGTTTATGACCAAATTCGTCAGTCTATCGCGTACTCGGATAAAAATGTTAAAATCTGTGCATCTCACGCTGGTTTAACACTGGGTGAAGATGGTGCTACTCACCAGATTCTGGAGGATATCGGCATGATGAAAATGCTTCCTGGTATGACCGTTATCAATCCTTGCGATTATAACCAAACCAAGGCTGCTACTGAAGCTATAGCTGAGTATGAGGGTCCTGTTTATTTAAGATTTGGCCGCCCGGTTATTCCTGTGTTTACTGATCCTGATCAGAAGTTCGAAATTGGCAAAGCATGGATGGTTAACGAAGGTGCAGATGTTAGTATTTTTGCTACCGGACATTTGGTATGGGAAGCGATCTTAGCAGGAGAAAAACTGGCTGAGATGGGCATCGATGCTGAGATCATCAATATCCACACCATTAAACCGCTTGATGAAGAGGCTGTACTGAAGTCTGTTGAAAAAACAGGCTGTGTAGTTACTGCTGAAGAACACAACCGTTTGGGTGGATTAGGCGATAGCATTGCTCAATTGCTTGCGCAGAACAACCCTACTCCTCAGGAGTATGTTGCGGTGAACGATTCTTTCGGAGAAAGTGGTAAGCCTGCTGAACTGATGGCTAAGTACGGACTGGATGCAGATGCAATTGTAGCTGCTGTTCAGAAAGTAATTGCAAGAAAGAAAAAATAATCACTTAGTTCTGCGGCTGCTCTGCTGCCCGGGATAAGGATATAAAAAAGGCTGCCAGGATAATTCCAGGCAGCCTTTTTCTTGTTTATACAGGTAGCCTACTCTGGCTGGTCGATCCAGATACCGTCTGCTTTGATAATTTCTATTAACTCGTCGAGGGCATTTTCCTTGTTCACGCTCTTCTTTACTACTTCTTTTCCCCGGTATAATGTAATCTTACCAGGGCCCATTCCTACATAGCCATAGTCAGCATCTGCCATTTCTCCGGGGCCGTTAACGATACATCCCATAATGCCGATCTTCACTCCTTTCAGGTGACTTGTACGGCTGCGAATCATCTGCGTGGTTTCCTGCAGGTCGAATAGCGTACGCCCGCAGCTCGGACAGGAAATATACTCCGTTTTCGAGATCCTGGAGCGGGTTGCCTGAAGGATACCGAAGGCTGTGCTCACAATGACTTTAGGAGACACCTGATCAGACTCCAGCCATATACCGTCGCCAAAGCCATCAATTAACAGAGCTCCAAGATCCGTAGACGCATATAGCTGGAAGTCTGATTCCAGCTTACTCATCTCCTCTGTTGAGTCGAAAGAAGACAGGTATGAACGTTTTGTAATAACAGGCGTCCTGATATTCAGGTTCTCCAGACCAAAGAAGAATTGCCGCTGATCTGCCATTCCGTGTTGCTGATCTGTCACAAGGACAAATACCAGTGTATTATCTTCGGAAATCAGCTTCAGCACTTCAGGACTTAGGGCCAGATCTTTGTAGCTCACATATACCAGGTTGAGCGCGGCATCGCGCTGTGAAGCTTGCTGATATTCTTCCAGCGTATATAGAGGATGACAGTTTTTCTTCTGTGCAAGCGTGATCCAGGTGGTATAGTTATACAGCTGCTTTAAATTGCCCGGCATGGTAAAAGATGGAAGTTTATCTGCCAGATAAACAAAGTCAACAGACTGCTCGGCCATATTGTACTTGTCGAGCAGAGGCGAATACAGATAGCCGGCTGCCTGCAGAACCTGCGGATCCATGAGGCTCTGTTGCGACAGATCCAGAATGACGCGGGGAACCTGATGACCACCGATAAAGGTATTCAGTTCTTCTGATTGACGTTTGTTGTACTCATAAGGACTGAAACCGATTGGCGCAATGGATACTGGCAGCTCTGAGGAGCTCTGCACAGTTCCTTTCTTGTACCTGTTAGCAAGAGCGATGGCAACAGGCGCTTCCAGCTCAGGATCTTCAGTTAGAGAGACACGGATCGTATCGCCCAGACCATCTTCAAGCAAAGTACCGATTCCTACAGATGATTTGATCCGGCCATCTTCGCCATCACCAGCCTCAGTTACTCCGAGGTGGAGCGGATAGTTCATACCCTCTTTGGTCATGGTCTCTACGAGAAGCCTGTATGCCTGAACCATTACCTGAGGGTTGCTGGCCTTCATGGAGATAACGAGGTTGTAATAGTTGAGACTTTCGCACATCCTCATAAACTCCATAGCGGATTCAACCATCCCTCGTGGAGTGTCGCCATAATAGCTCATGATGCGGTCAGACAAAGAGCCGTGATTGGTACCGATGCGCATGGCCGTTCCATATTCTTTGCAGACTTTTACAAGCGGTGCGAATTTCTTATAAATACGCTCCAGCTCTTCCTGGTATTGGGAAGCAGTATATTCAAGCTGATCGAAACGTTTCTTGTCTGCATAGTTTCCGGGGTTAATTCGTACTTTCTCTACGATTCTAGCGGCAGCCTCGGCTGCATTAGGCGTAAAATGGATATCAGCAACAAGAGGAACGTTATAGCCGCGATTGCGAAGTTCTTTCTTGATCTCGGCAAGATTGTTAGCTTCCTTAATGCTCGGCGCAGTAATGCGAACGTACTCACAGCCGGCGTCAACCATGCGAATGGTTTGCTCCACAGTACCCAGGGTATCCATCGTGTCGGTGGTGGTCATACTCTGGATCCTGATGGGATTGTCCCCTCCCATAGGTATGTCACCGATCGATACTTCCCGTGTAATGAACCTCGAATAAGAGGTTTGCGAGTTACAATAGAGGCCGTTAAGTAAAATCTTGCTTTCTGTAGAATTCATATAAGTAAAATCACACAAAAGTAATGAATTATCTTCTTGTATGCAGCCCAATTAAGATACCATGAGATCTCGCTGACTTAGGTATAATTTGTGTAAAGAACTTATGCAACAATATTGCATTATGCTTATTATTTATACATTTGCGACATGGGAACAGAAACGCTTACGAACAGACTTGACCGGATCGGGATGACAGCTTCCACTTTTTGCGCCATCCATTGTGCCGTCGTTCCATTTGCGTTATCTACATTACCGCTTTGGGGACTTGGCTTCCTGGCGGAAGAGTGGGTCGAACTGAGCATGATCGGTGTGGCACTCGTAATAGGTGTCTGGTCTTTAGGTCTTTCCTGGAGGAAGCACAGGAAGGCTGCAGCGCTGATAATTTTCATCTTTGGGCTGGGCTTTATCGCTTCAGGGCATGCATTTGGACATGGGAGTACAGAACATCTTTTCCTTCCGGCAGGAGGATTGCTTATGGCGTTGGCCCATTATCTCAACTGGCGATTTACACTGGGCCTCCTGAGAGATCTGAATTCTGAAAAGAACAGCAATATTACGAGCTAAGTGACTAAAAGTGCATATTTGTTGCTATATTAACAATATGCATGGCTTTCGTCTGCATTGAACGAAAATAATCAATACGTAATGATCATCGCTCAATCTGTTTCGCACTCCTATTCTCCGGACCATACCCTCTCCTTCAAAGACTGGCACATTTCAGAAACAGAACAATGGTTGCTTCTGGGTGATTCGGGCAGCGGCAAGACGACACTTATCAATATCATATCCGGTTTACTTAAGCCCACAGGAGGAAAAGTGATTATCAAAGAAACTGACCTCTATCTACTGAAGGATAAGGATCGGGATCATTTCCGGGGGCAACATATCGGCATCATCTTCCAAAAGCCACATCTGATAAAGAGCCTGACCGTGATGGAGAACTTATTCATTGCGCAAAGCTTTGCCCTTCTGAAGGAAGACAAACCAAGGGTTGAGGAGGTACTCAATTCACTGGGTATAGTACACAAGAAAAATGCGTATCCTTCCGAGTTGAGTTACGGCCAGTTGCAGCGTGTCTCAATAGCGCGGGCAGTTATCAACAAACCCACACTGCTGATCGCAGATGAACCTACGTCAAGCCTTGACGATCGTAACGCGGGGACTGTTATCCAGCTATTGGCTGAGCAATCCCGCATAAATGGCTCCACACTCGTAGTTTCGACGCACGACCAACGGGTAAAAGACAGTTTTGACAAGAAGTATATACTATAATGAGTCCTTTAAAGATTAGCTGTAAAAGCCTGGCATCGAACCCGATGACCTCTTTGCTGAACATTCTGCTTATTGCCTTCGGGACCGGAATTTTGACTATTTTATTGTTGGCTTCCAATCAGATCAGCAATAAGCTGGAAAGCAACTCAAAAGATATAGATCTCGTAGTAGGAGCTAAAGGAAGTCCGCTTCAATTGATCCTAAGCAGTATCTTCTACGTTGATTTTCCTACGGGTAATGTGCCGCTGAAGGATGCTAATGCGCTAGCCAGTCATCCCATGGTCAAGAGAGCAGTACCTTTGGCACTAGGCGACAGCTATAACGGATTTAGAATTGTAGGAACGGATACCAGTTTCATCAACCTGTATTCCCTGCAACTGGAAAGCGGAAAGTTCTGGAACGGAAATTTTAGCGTAACGATCGGCTCCGAGGTTGCAAGAGCCCTGAATATAAAAGTAGGAGATACCTTTCACGGCGCTCACGGCCTCACCTCCGGTGGTGATACGCATGCTGAACATGCGTATGTAGTAGCCGGGGTTCTAAAAAAACAACAAAACGTATCCGACAACCTGATCCTGACCGACATTCCCAGTATCTGGAATATGCACGGGTCAGAGGAAGCACACAGCGATGAAGCCCATCATGATGAGGGTGACCATGATCATACCGCCCATGAAATGACAGGCAGGCGCCCCGGTACCCAGCGGGAACTGGTTGCTGGAGAGCACGCCGACGATAAGGAAATCACATCATTGCTCATTCAGTACCATTCTCCGATGGCAGTAGTGATGTTCCCCCGCCTGGTGAACCAGTCGACGAATATGCAGGCTGCCTCTCCTGCTCTGGAGACGGCGAGATTATTTTCCCTTATCGGTGTTGGTGTGGATACCCTTCAATGGTTTGCTATCCTTATTATGCTCATTGCGGCAATCAGTGTCTTCGTCAGCCTCTTCAATTCGCTCAAGGAAAGGAAATATGATATCGCTGTGATGCGCGTCATGGGTGCATCAAGATACAGGATCTTCCTTATTGTTATTCTTGAGGGAGTGATCCTGAGCCTACTCGGAGCCATAATCGGCATTGCTATCGGACATATCGTCCTTCATCTGATAGGCAGCTTTCAGGAGACCAGTCAAGCGAGGTTATCGGGAATGATCTTCATCTATAAGGAGGCGTATATTATGTTGGCAGGACTAATTATTGGAATTATCGCCTCGATACTACCGGCAATTCAGGCGTATCGACAAGACATCGCAGCCATTTTATCAAGAGGATAAGGGTGGAGCTATCCAGAAAACAGGCTTTTCGTTACTTGCGCGACTTAGGCGCTTTATACCTGGCGATCATGAATACAGGCGCCTCACTCCTATCAGGCCGAATCTCGATACGTTGACCCGATGAATTAGCTCTTATGCTCATCGAAATCGCGGTAATTATTGATCATGACGATCTTGATGAGGTCTGCGGCTGAACCTTCGGGGGATGGTCAGGACGGAAGAAATGTGTACACCTCCTAAGTGAAACTCGAAGCCTAGGAATAGAAGGAAAATATTTGGTAATTTTACATCGAAGGAAAACCAACCATGCAGGGAAAATTCGATCAGTTACTGGAAAAACATAAGTTGAAAAAGACGGCCCCACGGTTCAGTGTACTCGAGGTGCTATCTAGCAGGGATGTAGCCACTTCGCAGCCTAATCTGGAAGAAATTCTGGGGAAGGAAGTTGACCGGGTTACCCTCTACCGTATACTGAAGACCTTCGAAGAAAAGGGAATTATCCATAAAATCATCGATACAAACGGGACGGCGAATTACGCAGTATGCCACTCTTCCTGTACAGAACATCAACACCGGGATGAGCACCTGCACTTCAACTGTACCGTGTGCAAAAAGGTGTATTGCTTAAACGATGTTCATATTCCCGCGTTCAATTTACCTGAGGGCTTTGAAGCCAGCACCATTAATCTGGTAGCCAGCGGAGTTTGTCAGGCCTGCAAGACCCAGCTACAATAAGCGATCTTTCACAACAAGCGTTTTAGCCAGGCGATCGTGCCAGCATTGTTGTTTCCTGTTGAAAAATCCAGCTATATAACCTATTCCCAGGCTGAGGGTGGACAACAGCTTGTAAACATTTCGCAGAAAACTCTGCGACAGGCTGATTTTCCCCGCGTCTTCCCGGATCACCTTTATTCCAAGAAGCGACTTTCCGAACGTTCCTCTCCTGTTTGAGGCCTCCATGAAGACATTCATCAGAAACTTGGCAAAAGGGATTACCGGCAGAAAGCTAAGCGTTATAGCCACCTTCAGGTATTGCGTCTCGACAAACGACACAACAGTAAGCACAATGACGAGATAGAATGTAAGTATGATGCCATAATCGATCAATGCAGCTAACAAACGTACGTCAGGAGAAGCAAAATATTGGGCCTCTGCTTTCGTTAGCTGGAATCCGAGCAACTCGCACAGCTCCGGAATTTCATGCGCCTCTTTGTAGTCACTCATTCCGCCTTTCTTTACGAACGTGTCTTCAGTGAGATTCATGCTCTTCATCTCCGTGAGACTAAACGGCCCCTGCGGCTTACCCTGGATTACAACAATGTAGGCATCTTCCATGCTAATACCTTTCGACCCTGAATTTTGACAATCCCCCTTCCAGGTTGATCATGATCTTCTGTTGCGCAGAAGTAAAATTGGTTGTTTGATACACGTTTTCGGATACTTTTTTGAATCCTGCAAAGTCATGGGAAGAGAGACCTGACTCCGTTTTAATTTCACAGCCAGCAGATTCAGGAACTGCAATCGTGATCTTGGAAACGCCAGATTCCACATCTACTGTAGTGCTTTTGTTCAAACTCCCGAGCTTAATATCAAATTTGGCAACTCCACCTTCGAGCTTAATCTTGCGGATCTTGTAATGAGTGAGGTCAAAGTTAGACTTCCCTGCTCCTGTCTCGAGGTTGATATCCCATATCGGCTCGGGATTCAGGGTCATGCGCACTTCGTTGGAGGCTGATTTATTCATGTCCCACTCAGTTTTTCCAGTCATCTTGAAGTCGACTGTTTCAGTACTATCTGTAGAGAATTTGAAAAGTGAATAGTTCCCGACCTTCTTTTTCACCTTAGCTGTAAAGAGCTCAGAAGAGGTGTCCCTGAGGATGAAATGCGTCGCTCCGCCTTCAATGTTTAAGGTAGCATTCCGGGTGCCTGCTATAAAGGGCTCCCTGAAAAAATTTGTTTTCTGAGTATCCGCCGATGAATCAGAGGCGTCATCATCTGCCGTCCAACTGCTTGCGTCCTCACCTTGATCATTAATACCTTTATAGCCTATAAATCCAAGCAGAACAATCGTGATTAATACAGTAACCATTCCTCCCGCAACGGAGCGCGAGCTGGCAAAGAGCATATTTACACCGATTAAAATAAATATCGCAGGCCAGAACCGCCAGATGACGGACCATTCGAAGTTAATAACGTTGAAGTTCTCAAGAAGCAGGAGGCCGCCCAGAAAGAGTAATACAATACCCCAGATAATTCGTTCAGTTTTCATATATCCTTAAACTAGAGGCTGATCGCCCGGCTGATCATTCGATTTAAAAGTTTCATTCTTTCGGGTAGAACGTCTGCCCGGATTTGCCAAAAATACAACACCAATGATAATGAATACAAGTGGCCATAATTTGCTCAGGTCGAACCAATCCGGCACAAAGCCAAATTCTTCAAACAGGAAGTATATTCCGAGTGCAACGAAGACCATTCCCAGTACAGGGGTAGCCTTCGACTTTGGCTTGGTACGCGGCAATCCCGGATCGCTGTCCAGAGGGGCCTGCTCGTCAACTCTATAGTCGGTATGGAAGGTTTGAAAATAAGGCTTTGCAGGAACCACAATCCAAAGTATCAAATACACTAACACACCAGAGAGACCCATTATTACCATCAGTAAAAAAATCAGTCTGATCCAGATAACATCTATTTCGAAATACTCGGCGAGTCCTGCGGCCACACCGGCCAGCACTTTGTTACTTTCGTCCCGCTGCAATTTCTTTTCCATATTCGTCAGTCTTTACGTTTATCTATTAGAGTGAGGGACGGAAAATTTGTTACAGCGTAACTACTATAATTCCAAAACTCCAGGCTGATCAACAACCCTGAAGGCCATTAAAGCCTTCGCCACCACCCCGTCGCAATTATTTAAAACATCAATTAGAAGTGCGTGTTGTAGCATAAGCCGAAAATGCAGCGGGAAGCATGCCGCAAATTGCTACATTAGCTGGTATATTGAACTAAATAAATACACTAACACTATATGTTCACAGACTTCGGAAGATATATCCTTCTCCTTAAAGCCGTATTCAAGCGTCCAGAACAATGGAAGATCTACTGGAAAAACATATTTCACGAGATGGTTTATATCGGGGTTAACTCTATTTACCTCATCGGCATCATCTCTATCTTCGTTGGTGCCGTTATGACTCTCCAAATCGCTTTCCAGCTTCAGAGCGACCTGATCCCAAAAACTATTATCGGATCCGTAAACCGTGACTCTGCCATTCTCGAACTTAGCCCAACGATCAGTGCCCTGGTGCTGGCAGGCAAGATCGGATCGGCTATTTCCTCAGAAATCGGAACAATGAGAGTTACCGAACAAATCGACGCACTCGAAATCATGGGGATAAACACGCCCGGATATCTCATTATGCCCAAGATTATTGCCGGTGTAACCATGATCCCCCTGTTGGTGATCATTTCTATTGCATTGAACATCATCGGAGGATATATTGGAGGGACAT
This sequence comes from Arcticibacter sp., assembly GCF_053551015.1. Lineage (NCBI taxonomy): Bacteria > Pseudomonadati > Bacteroidota > Sphingobacteriia > Sphingobacteriales > Sphingobacteriaceae > Arcticibacter > Arcticibacter sp. The sequence goes on from NZ_JBMQOB010000003.1 coordinate 131,632, forward strand.
TCTCAGGAGCGATCACTGGAGCTGACTACTACCGGGGTATCACAGAAGGTTTTAATCCATATACCATCGTAGTGTCTCTGGTAAAAGCATTTGTTTTCGGTTTTATCATCACCTCCGTTTCTGCATATCAGGGCTTCTACGTTAAAGGAAGTGCGCTGGAAGTTGGCCGTGCCAGCACCAGCACAGTTGTAATCAGCTGTATTTCCATCCTGTGTGCAGATTATGTGATTACTGATTTGTTATTATGATTGAGATAAAGGACATCCACAAGTCATTCGGCGACAACTACGTACTTAAAGGAATATCAGGAAAGTTCAACGATGGCCGCAATAACCTGATCATCGGGGGTTCCGGCTCCGGAAAAACCACCCTGCTCAAGTGTATGGTAGGCTTGCATGAACCAGACGAAGGCTCCGTTCTTTATGACGGACGCGACTTTACGCGCCTATCCAATCAGGAACGTATCGAAATCCGAAAAGAAATAGGAATGCTCTTCCAGAATTCTGCCTTGTTCGATTCCATGACGGTAGAAGAGAACATCATGTTTCCGCTGAATATGTTTACTTCTCAAACGAGGGAAGAAAAGCTTGAACGGGTAAACTTCTGCCTGAGTCGCGTAAACCTGGAAGACAAAAACCAACTCTATCCATCAGAACTCTCCGGAGGGATGAAAAAGCGTGTGGGTATCGCCCGGGCCATATCCATGCAGCCCAAGTATCTTTTCGTGGATGAGCCTAACTCCGGACTGGATCCTCTTACGTCCATTGTTATCGATGAACTCATCAATGAAATTACCGAAGAATATAACATGACAACGGTCGTTGTAACTCACGATATGAACTCGGTAATGGGCATTGGCGAACACATCCTGTTTCTTGCGGACGGGCGAAAAGAGTGGGAAGGATCCAATAAAGAGATCGCTCATACCGATAATCCCAAGGTCAACGACTTCGTCTTTGCCAGCAAATTTGCGCAATCAGCGAAAGATAAGCTTTGAGTCGCCCTCCTTGGAGCAGTACAGGCTGGTTATGAAAGGAGCAGTCGCGATGATGTGCTGATTATAAGTTTAGGTATGCCACCGATAATTAGTAATTTCGCGGAATAAATATTCCCAAACATCAGCATGATCTCATTACTTACGCCTGCGCACTGGAAAGATTACGAACTTATTGACTGCGGAGACTTCGAAAAACTAGAAAGATTCGGCAACATAGTCCTTATTCGTCCCGAGCCACAGGCCGTTTGGTCAAAACAACTTCCGGAATCCGAGTGGCAGAAAAGGCATGATATACGCTTCAAAGGGCGCTCAGCAACTTCCGGTGAGTGGGTCAGAAAGAACACCAAAGCTCCCGACCGCTGGCATATCACTTACAAAAACACAGACATTGAGATTAAATTCCGGCTGGGCCTGACATCATTCAAGCATGTCGGTATATTCCCAGAGCAGGCTGTAAACTGGGATTACATTTCAGAAACTATTAGAAAATTCAGTACTCCACAACCTAAGGTCTTGAACCTTTTTGCCTATACGGGCGGTGCTTCTTTAGCAGCACGGGCAGCAGGTGCCGATATCACCCACGTAGATTCCATCAAGCAGGTGGTTACCTGGGCGAACGAGAACCAGGAGATATCTGGACTGAAAGACATCCGTTGGGTAGTTGAAGACGCCCTCAAGTTTGTTAAACGCGAGATTAAGAGAGGCCGGAAATATAACGGCATCATCCTCGACCCGCCTGCATACGGTCATGGCCCTAACGGAGAGAAATGGAAGCTCGAAGATCATATCCTGGAGATGATGAAAGACGTAGCTAACCTGCTTGACGAAGAAGAGCACTTCATGATCCTCAATACCTACTCGCTGGGCTTCTCCTCTGTGATAGTCGAAAACCTGATCAGAGACGTCGTAAAAAAACCTGCTAACCTCGAGACAGGAGAGCTCTATCTGCAGGCAACTGCCGGAAGCAAGCTTCCTCTCGGCGTTTTTGGTAAACTTCGTCAGTTCAAGGGCTAAGCTAAACCCGGGCCGGCTGTTTTAATTGAAATCTTTTGAGTAATTTGGTGAAATTTATTATTTATCTAATGATCAAGAGGTACTCCGTTTTACTACTACTTACAACAGGAATTTTCACACTGGGATGCAGTGAAACTAAAAGCAACGGCAACAATAAACAGTCGGCCACCAAATCAACAACCGAAGCAACATCAGAAGAAACAGCTGAAGCAGCACCTACCAGCTCTTCACTCGATACGGCAGCTTACAACCGGAAGAATAAAGAGCTTGCCAATGGCGATACATCAGGATACTGGCCGGTTAAGAACCAACCCTATCCGGTTGACGGAGCCATTCTTCCATTCAAACGTGTGATTGCCTACTATGGCAACCTCTATTCAAAAAGAATGGGTGCTCTCGGTGAATATGCACCGAAAGAAATGCTTTCACGCCTGAATGCAGAAGTTAAAAAATGGGAAAAAGCAGATCCAAAGACACCTGTACAACCGGCATTACACTATATTGCCGTTGTTGCGCAGGGAGATCCAGGTAAAGATGGAAAGCACCGCTTCCGCATGCCTGAAAAACATATAGACTCCGTTATCAACATGGCGAAGTCGATCAATGCCATTGTATTCCTTGATATTCAGGTGTCCCTGAGCACGATTCGTGAAGAGCTGCCTCTGTTCGAAAAATATTTAAAGCTACCCAATGTACATTTAGGTATCGACCCTGAGTTCTCTATGAAGGCCGGTGCGAAGCCGGGTTCAAGGATCGGAACCTACGATGCCGCAGATATTAACTATTGCTCTGACTATTTGGCCAAACTGGTAAAAGCAGACAAGCTACCTCCAAAAATTCTGGTTGTGCACCGCTTTACACGTAAGATGGTCACTAATACACAGAACATCAAACTTCGTCCCGAAGTACAAGTTGTTATGCACATGGATGGATGGGGAGAGCCTGAACTTAAGAAAGGCACTTATCGTCACTTCATCTTCCCAGAACCTGTTCAGTTTACCGGCTTTAAGTTGTTCTATAAGAATGACCTGAAAAAAGCACCTAACAGACTGATGACTCCTGAAGAGCTGCTGAAGCTGAAACCACAGCCTGTTTACATTCAGTACCAATAAAGATACAAAGGTTTTAAACCTTGTAAGATCAGAACTGTTTAAACTATTATGGCACTAGAACAAGCAACATTTGGCGCCGGGTGTTTTTGGTGTACCGAGGCGGTGTTCCAGGGACTTAAAGGCGTAAGTACATGCACTTCCGGCTACATGGGAGGGCATACTGACAATCCCACATATAACGATATTTGCGGGGGGGATACTGGTCACGCTGAAGTGATACAGGTAGACTTTGATCCTGAACAGATCAGCTATGAAGAGCTTCTGCTGATCTTCTTCAAGACGCATAACCCAACCACGCTGAACCGTCAGGGAAATGATGTAGGCACGCAGTACCGCTCCGTGATATTCTATCACACGCAGGAGCAGAAAAGAGCAGCTGAAAATATGATGGATCAGCTTACCAAACAGAATGTATTTGACAGGCCTATCGTCACTGAGGTAGTTCCCGTATCTGAATTCTATAAAGCTGAAGATTACCATCAGAACTTTTTCGCAACGAACCCTTCCAAGGCATACTGCGTATTCGTAATACAGCCGAAGCTGGATAAGTTCACAAAAGAGTTCAAGGAGAAACTAAAAGAACAGTCCTCCTAGCAAAAAAAGCAAAAAGCCGGTGTCTAACGAAACCGGCTTTTTTTGTTATCAGAACAGTCCCAGCTGTCCCTTATCATCTATATCGTCGGGATTGGTAATCTCCAGCTTGATGTCCTTTGCACCCTTCTTCGTGTCATCTGCTTTCGGCTCGCCGTCTTCCACAGCATCCTCATCCGGGCTATGCTGCGCAACTTCTTTCTCCGCAGCATCGTCAATCTTCTCTGCCTTGATTACCTCCTGAAGCGTCGTATCCGGCACAGGGTCCGGAACATCCTCCTCATCATCGTGCTCCGCAATCAGTTGGATATCCTTAATGTCGTAAGGTGAAAGCTTATTTCCCTGAGCTTTCATCCCCTTCACATCGATCACGTCAGCGAGGTTTACTTCAAGATGCTCAGAAGTCTGACTCTTTCCTTTCAGCACTTCCAGCGTAACGACAGGCTGTGCAGCTCCCGAAATAAGACGAAGCTTCGATCCCGGCTCTTCGCTGATGATGCTAACGGTCTTACCAACCGAAATATCATCAAACGTGAATCGCTTCACATAATAGTTCTTCGATTTTCCATCATAATGTACAACCGTATAAACTTTATCTGCATCATATTTTTCAATCAGCAGCATTTTATCGTCAAAGTGATTCGTCAGGTCAAATGAGCTTAATTCATACACACCCGATGCCATAACCGTCAGGATCTTATCCGGACCGTCAAACTCACCGAGATATTGCCCTCTTCCATCAACATTCAGTCGTTTCAGAATATCGTCATACCAAATCTTACGACCAGAGAGTGTTGATATCCCCTTCGATTTCAATAAGACTTTCTTGATCGGGTATCGGGTCACAATATTCCCCATAGAACTGCGGCCCTTTATAGCGATATCCGCGAAGTTAACCTCCAACTGTAACTTCTTCAGTTTGGAATGTGGCCGCAGCTGAATAGTAACCACCTCCGCTTCTCCATTTGGATTTGCGGTGAAATAAAGCATCTTCGAGCCCTTCGTGCCTTTTGTCAGATCGTACTCTTTGTCGCGCGTCACACCCAGCACCGCAAAGCGCTTGATGTAAGACGTACCCGATTCGCCATCCTTGTAAATCATGTTGTATATCGTACGCTCATCCCCTTTTTTGAAAACGGCTACATGCACGATACCTTTACCAACAAACACTTTATCCTGAACTTTAGTCACCAGGAAGCCGCCCGCCTCTCTGAACACGATGATCTCATCCAGATCAGAACAGTCGCACACAAATTCATCCTTTTTCAAACCGGTACCGATGAAGCCATCTTCCTTGTTCACATACAGCTTCACGTTCGCCAGAGCAACCTGCGCAGCCTCCACACGATCGAAAGTCCGCAGCTCCGTTTTCCGCTCCCTTCCCTTACCATACTTCTCCCTGATTCGTTCAAACCAGGCAATCGCATAGTCCGTCAGATGCTTCAGGTGGTGGTTCACTTCCTTGATGCCTGCGTTTAACGTCTTCAGTTGCTCGTCGGCCTTCTTCACGTCAAAACGCGTAATGCTGCTCATCGGCTTATCGATCAGTCGCTTGTAATCATCCGGCAGGATCTCCCGGTAAAACTGCGGGAAGAAAGGTTCGAAAAGTTCGTTCAATACCTGAACAACTCCTTCGAAGGTCCCTGAGTTCTCATATTTAGGATGCTTGTACATCCCCTCCTGAATAAAGATCTTCAGCAGTGATCCAAAAAATATCTTCTCCTTCAGTTCCAGCAAGCGGATTTCAAGCTCCCGCTTCAAAAGATTCTTTGTGTTCTCCGTATTCTCAATCAGTATATCGTTTACACTGAGGAAATGGGGTTTATCGTCACGTATAACACAGGTATTCGGCGATATAGAAACTTCGCAGTCTGTAAAAGCATAAAGTGCATCAATGGTCACATCGGGAGAAATACCCGGCGCCAGCTGCACAATGATCTCTACGTTCTGCGCAGTGTTATCTTCAATACGCTTGATCTTGATCTTGCCCTTATCGTTGGCAGATATGATGCTGTCGATCAGGCTACCCGTAGTCGTCGTAAACGGAATTTCGGTAATCGCCAGTGTCTTCTTGTCACGCTCCTCTATTTTAGCGCGGACGCGGACCTTGCCACCACGCTGCCCCTCATTATAGTTGGAGCAGTCGGCCATACCCGCAGTCGGAAAGTCAGGCATCAGATCAGGCCGCTGACCCTTCAGAACCCCTATGGAGGCATCTATCAGCTCAATAAAATTATGCGGAAGGATCTTTGTTGCCAGACCCACGGCAATACCTTCGGCTCCCTGCGCAAGCAAGAGCGGAAACTTCACCGGAAGGGTAATAGGCTCCTGATTTCGTCCATCATAGCTCGCCTGCCACTCTGTGGTATCCGGATTAAAGAGAACCTCGTTGGCAAACTTGGAGAGCCGGCCCTCGATATACCGGGGGGCAGCAGCAGAGTCTCCCGTCATCGGATCGCCCCAGTTACCCTGCATGTCAATCAGCAGGTTCTTCTGGCCGATCTGCACCATGGCGTCCCCAATCGAGGCGTCACCATGCGGGTGGTACTTCATCGTATTTCCGATCACGTTAGCCGCCTTATTGAAGCGGCCATCATCCATTTCCTTAAGTGAATGCATGATCCGCCTTTGAACAGGCTTCAATCCGTCATTTATATGCGGTACAGCGCGGTCTAGAATAACATAGGATGCGTAGTCAAGAAACCAATTTTCATACAAGCCGTTAATGAGTGTAGCATTTTGTAACTTATCTTCATTCTCATTCGTGTTAATTGATTCGTCGCTCATTCTATTAATAAAGATCTCTGGAATGCCGTAAAGATAGCAGTTTTAAATGAAAGACCCAGCCCACAGCGGCCTGGCGAACCGCCTATAAACAAAAAAACCCGGCGCAGGCGCCGGGTTTTTTATACGTATTTGAACTACTCTTGCGTAGTATCCTTGTTGCCCTCAGGCAACTGCGGTTCTTTCTTCTTTTTCGAATGCTCAGCCTTCGGTGAGATCGTGATCGCGTCTGTTTCCTTGTTGTAGTCCACTTCCATAACCTGACCCTCTGCAAGCTCTCCCTTCAGAATTTCTTCTGCAATCGGATCTTCCAGATGCTTCTGGATGGCTCTTTTAAGCGGACGCGCACCAAACTGCGAGTCGTAACCTTTCTCGGAGATAAACTCCTTGGCTCCGTCAGTAAGAGCGATTTCAAATCCTAAAGAGTTGATTCTGGAGAATAGTGATGAAAGTTCAATATCAATGATCTTAAAGATGTTCTCTTTAGACAGTGAGTTAAACACAATCACATCATCAATACGGTTCAGGAACTCAGGCGCGAAAGCACGCTTCAGCGCGTTTTCAATCACTCCTCTGGAGTGCGTATCTGCCTGCGACGACTTGGCGGTTGTAGTGAAACCTACACCTTGTCCGAAGTCTTTCAGCTGCCTTGCACCGATATTCGATGTCATGATAATGATCGTATTACGGAAGTCCACCTTGCGGCCCAGACTGTCTGTTAACTGACCTTCATCAAGCACCTGTAGCAGGATGTTGAATACATCCGGATGTGCCTTCTCGATCTCGTCAAGCAACACAACCGAATATGGCTTGCGGCGAACTTTCTCCGTCAGCTGACCACCTTCTTCATAACCTACGTATCCCGGAGGCGCACCCACTAAACGGGATACCGCGAATTTCTCCATGTACTCACTCATGTCGATCTGAATCAGTGAATCTTCACTATCGAACATAAAGCGTGCAAGCTCCTTAGCTAATTCTGTTTTACCCACCCCGGTCGGACCGAGGAAGATGAATGAACCGATAGGCTTGCGTGGATCTTTCAATCCAGCTCTCGTACGCTGAATAGCCTTCGTCAGCTTTTTGATCGCGTCGTCCTGTCCGATGATCCTTCCGGCCATCAGCTCAGGCATTGCCAGTAATTTCTGACTGTCGGTCTGTCCCACACGTTGAACAGGAATACCTGTCATCATGGATACTACCTCAGCCACGTTATCTTCCGATACGGTATATCGCTTGGTTTTTGTTTCTGCCTCCCATGCAGTTTTTGCACGGTCAAGCTCCTCCAGTAAATGCTTTTCGGTATCACGAAGCTTCGCCGCTTCCTCATACTTCTGACTACGTACCACGCGGTTCTTTTCCAGCTTGATCTCTTCGATCTTCTGCTCAATATCGATGATATCCTGAGGCACATGAATATTAGTCAGGTGCACCCTTGAACCGGCTTCATCCAAAGCATCGATCGCCTTGTCCGGCAGGAACCGGTCTGTAATATATCTCGATGTCAGACTAACGCAGGCGTTGATCGCTTCCGGAGTATACGTTACACCGTGGTGCTCTTCGTATTTCTCCTTGATCCTGTTCAGGATTTCGATGGTCTCATCCGGAGTAGCCGGCTCAACCATTACCTTCTGGAAACGACGATCCAATGCGCCATCTTTCTCAATGTACTGACGGTACTCATCGAGTGTGGTTGCTCCCACACATTGAATTTCGCCACGCGCCAGTGCCGGTTTAAACATATTGGATGCGTCAAGCGAACCTGAAGCACCACCTGCACCAACAATTGTATGAATCTCGTCAATAAACAGGATCACGTCTGGCGACTTCTCCAGTTCATTCATGACAGCCTTCATGCGCTCTTCAAACTGACCACGGTACTTGGTACCCGCAACCAGAGATGCCAGATCCAGCGTAACCACACGTTTGTTAAACAACACACGCGAAACTTTACGCTGTACAATCCGCAGGGCAAGACCTTCTGCAATAGCAGACTTACCTACCCCTGGCTCCCCTATCAGAATAGGGTTGTTTTTCTTTCTACGTGATAAGATCTGCGAAACGCGTTCGATCTCTTTCTCTCTTCCAACGATCGGGTCGAGCTTTCCTTCTTCAGCGGCCTTAGTCAGGTCACGTCCAAAGTTATCAAGTACCGGTGTCTTGGATTTGATGTCTGATACCTTTTTAGGCTGACTGAAAGAAGATTCTTCCTCGCGGAAATCATCATCTCCCGCAGCAGAGCCAGAAGCCTCATCTCTGAAACCATCCCTGTTTTGCTCTACCTCTGCCTTAAATATATCGTAGTTGATGTTGTATTGCATCAGGATCTGCGAAGCGATATTATCATCATCGCGCAAAATTGACAGCAATAAATGCTCTGTACCAATCACATCACTCTTGAAGATTTTCGCCTCCAGGTAAGTAATCTTTAAAACTTTTTCAGCCTGCTTGGTTAAGGGAATGTTTCCCAGATTTGCAGTAGTGCCAGAAGTTCCTTTAACCGCATCCTCAATAGTTCTCCGCAAACGCGCAGTATCTACAGCGAGTGATTTCAAAACTTTTATAGCCATACCATCTCCCTCACGGATTAGCCCAAGCAACAAGTGCTCTGTACCGATGTAATCGTGCCCTAAGCGAAGAGCTTCCTCTCTGCTATACGAAATAACGTCTTTGACACGGGGTGAAAATTTAGCTTCCATTTAATAACCTTTCTACGTGTTGAACGTCCTAATGTATCAATTTGTTTCATCAATACAACCGACGTGTTTGTAATAATTTAATCAACAATTAAGCCAATTTTTTGAAATTGCCGGGGATACTTACAAGATAATAAAAAATTAGAGCAAAACACCCGGATTAACGATATTCGCAGATTATTAAGCAATAATGGCAGACGAAAAAATAATCTTTTCAATGGCTGGGGTGAATAAGATTTACCCTCCCCAAAAACAGGTTCTCAAGAATATATATTTGTCCTTTTTCTACGGCGCCAAGATCGGCGTAATAGGTCTGAACGGATCGGGAAAATCTTCCCTCCTGAAGATCATCGCGGGACTGGAGAAATCGTATCAGGGAGAGGTTGTATTCTCACCCGGTTACAGTGTAGGCTACCTGGCCCAGGAGCCTCAGCTTGATCCTGAAAAGACTGTGAAGGAAGTAGTAATGGAAGGTGTGTCCCAAATTACCGCAATCCTGAACGAATACGAAGAAATCAACGAGAAATTTGGCCTCCCTGAAGTCTATGAGGATGCCGATGCTATGGATAAACTGATGGCCCGTCAGGGTGAACTTCAGGATCAGATTGATGCACTGGGTGCATGGGAACTGGATTCTAAACTCGAGCGTGCGATGGATGCACTGCGAACTCCTGACCCTGAAGCAAAAATAGCCAATTTGTCAGGAGGTGAACGCAGACGTGTAGCACTTTGTCGCCTTTTACTCCAGGAACCGGATGTTCTCCTTCTGGATGAGCCTACTAACCACCTGGATGCTGAGTCGATCGACTGGCTGGAGCAACACCTGAAAAACTACAAAGGAACCGTCATCGCTGTAACGCACGACCGTTACTTCCTCGACAACGTTGCCGGCTGGATTCTCGAACTTGACCGTGGTGAAGGTATTCCATGGAAAGGAAATTACTCGTCATGGCTGGAGCAGAAATCCAAACGCCTGGCACAGGAGGAAAAAACCGAGAGCAAGCGTCAGAAGACCCTCGAAAGAGAGCTGGAGTGGGCAAGAATGGCTCCTAAAGCACGTCACGCAAAATCAAAAGCCCGTTTGGCCAATTATGAAAAACTGGCTTCTGAAGAATCAAGGGAGAAAGAAGAAAAGCTGGAGCTCTTTATTCCGCCGGGACCTCGCTTGGGTAACATCGTTATCGAAGCGCAGAATGTTAGTAAGGCTTATGGCGACAAAATTCTGTTCGATAACCTGAGCTTCTCCCTGCCGCCAGCAGGTATTGTAGGGATTATTGGACCAAATGGTGCAGGAAAAACTACGCTTTTCCGTCTCATTACAGGACAGGAGACTCCCGACAGCGGAACCTTCCGCGTAGGAGAAACTGTTGCTCTCGGATATGTCGACCAGATGCACAATGACCTGGATCCTGAAAAATCTGTTTGGGAGAACATCACCAACGGTCAGGAAACCATTTTATTGGGCAACCGCCCGGTCAACTCACGTGCTTACGTGTCGAAGTTCAACTTCAACGGAGCTGACCAGCAGAAAAAAGTCGGCGTTCTTTCCGGAGGAGAGCGTAACCGCGTGCACCTCTCTATCACCCTGAAGAAAGATTCCAACGTACTGCTGCTCGATGAGCCGACCAACGACATTGACGTGAACACGCTTCGCGCACTGGAAGAAGGTCTCGAAGGCTTCGCAGGATGTGCAGTAATCATCTCCCACGACAGATGGTTCCTGGATAGAATCTGTACACATATCCTGGCCTTTGAAGGCGACTCGCTGGTCTACTTCTTCGAAGGAAACTACAGCGACTATGAAGAAAACAGAAAGAAACGTCTCGGCGATACAGGTCCGAAACGTATCAAATACAAAAAGCTGACTGCTTAACAGCAAGAGGGCCGGTTGATCAACCGGCCCTCTTCTTTTTTATATGATCTGGCTTTCATAAAGCAGCCTGCCCTTCTCGAGCCGTCCGCTGGTATCCAAAGCCCAAGCGGTAAGATAAACGGAGCCGTCCGTCTCAAAGCGCATCTTGAAAAAGCCCTTACTTTTTTCCCCGAACCTCAGGTGCTTTCCGGACTGCACCACGTACTTCACCTTCGATCCCGAACCACTCACAATGAAGTGATTCTTATCTTTCCGGATATACTGGAGATTGTGCTCATGCCCCGCCGCATAGATCAGGTTGCTATACCTGGCCAGAATCTCCTTCAGCTTTCCGCGTAGTTTCCGGTATCGCGGATGCGCAATGTCTTCCCTTGCCCCCAGGAACCTCCGGTAAAGCGGAATCAGCGATCCCAGTCCAGGCAGCGGAATCCAGGCATCCTGATCGTAAATGGTCAGCGGGAAGATATGATGCTTCAGCTTGAACTTGCCACCGTGAATGGCATAACTGTACACGGGATGATGTCCAATGACCAGCAGATGCTTGCGGATATTGGCGTCCAGAATAGAAATCAGTCTCTCGAAAAAATCATCTTCCGAGGAAATACCGTCGTAGCACTCTGAATCAAGAGAGCGCACCCCGCGTTGCATCCACCACTGCGTATCGATGGCCACTACCGTAATATTATCGTTCAGATCGAATGTCTCCGGTCCCGGACACCCACCTTTCGGAAACAGTACCTTCTTACCAAAAAGCTTCTTCAGGTACTCATCCTGCCTCTCGATATACTCGAGACCATTATCCCTTCCCTTGTTCCAGTCGTGGTTGCCCGCGATAAATGCCACATCCCCATGATAGTCTTTTAATGCATCGAAATGGCGGTTCAGGACACCCTCAGCATTCTTTCTCAGAATATTTCCCTGAGGAGGCAGTCCGCGGGGATAAATATTATCCCCCAGGAAGATCACGGCAGAAGGCTGCTGAGGACTCAGGTGTGCATTTAACATCTGAAATACAGGATCAGGACGGGATAGCGAGATATCGCCCGTATCGCCGATCAGGATAATTTCGTAAGGGGTAGCAGAGGAGGTTTGAAGCAGCATGCTTTTGTAACAGTCATTACAGCCTATTTGTTGCGCTTAAAACGCATACAGCGCAGCCCCTTGATCCCAAACAAACATCAACAGAAACTTGCCGAAACCAAAAAAGGGCTTAGATTTGAAGAAAATATAAACCATACGTTGTAAGTTAAGTTAACATACGTAGGTCATCCTGACAACAGCGTGCAGGATGTAAAAATGCAAACAAGTACACGATTACAAATTCAACATGTTAAACTTATACCGCCAGATAATAAGTAATAACCTGAACAATACTATCTTTGAGGAGCTGCCGGAAGAATGGCTGGAGAGGATCTCTCCGGACGTAAAAACTGAGCTGGTTCATGGCTTCTATAATGCGGGAATACTCACCATCAACCTTTCTGATTTCAACCGCAACAACTTCTACCAACATACTATCAGGCCTCAGTTTCAACATTACTGCGAAAGTCTTTATCTTCAGCTTGCCCCTATCTTACAGCGGTGCCTGCGTCGTATGTTCCTCGGCTTTAATGAAAATCTTGCTGAATATAAGGTGGTTCTTTTTATGGAAGGCGATGACGAAGATCAGCTTGAACCCGTGAAGTTCAATATCGACATTTTCTGATCAGGAAACATGCTTGCAGGTGAAGAAGAACTCTGCACCCTGTTCCAGCTTTGAGTGCGCCCAAATGCGCCCCCCATTTGCCTGAACGAATTCTTTGCAAAGCATGAGGCCAATTCCCGTCCCTTTTTCGCCGTTTGTTCCGTCATTTCTAAGGTTGAATGTCTCGAACAGCTGTTCGGCGTCCGATTCCTCCATTCCCTTACCATAATCTTTTACGGAGATACAAACCATTCCATCGTTTACTGTCGACTTAAGCTCGATCAGACTGTCCGGATAAGAAAATTTAATGGCGTTGCTGATCAGGTTCCGAAGAACAAATCCAAAATGATCGGGGTCTGCAGATACCTGTAACGTTTCCGGAATTTCACTCACCAGCGTTAACTTCTTTGCTGCACAGGCCGCAAAGAAAAAATCCCTGTTCTGTTGTACAACTCCGGCTACTTCAAAAACCTTTCCCTTCACCCGTACACCCTGAATCTGCGTCTTTCCCCATTCAAGCAAGGAATCGAGTGTAGATAAAGAAACTTCAGTATGCTTCTTTAGTATCTGAGCGATCTCTTTCAGCTCGTTGGGTTTAAGCACGTCGTTCTCCATCAGGGTCAACATCTGTACAACTGATCCCATCGGCCCCCTCAGATCATGGCCGATGATAGAGAAAAGCTTGTCTTTAACTTGATTGGATACTTTCAGGCGCTTATTAAGTCTTTGCATGTTATACAAAGAGAAATAAACCACCATCAGCATCACGATCACCAGCACGGCTACAGTAACACCGACATTACGTTGCAGTGTTGTCTTTCCGCTCAGTGTTTCGAGTGTTTTTATCTTCGCCTTGCTCCTCTCCTTGTCATACTCTACCTGCAACCTTTCAGCAGCACGCTTTCTGTCCTTGTTAAACAAAGAATCATCAAGTGCACGTTGCTTCTGCGAGATCAAAAAGGCGTCTTTGTAGTTCCCCTGTTCCTCGTATATTCCGATGTAAGCTTCGTATATTTCAGATAATAAGAAAGCGTGACCGATTGATTCTGCAATTTTTCGCGATTTGTCCAGAAGACGCAGTGCTTCGGTAAAATTCTTTCTATCTACATAGATAGCCGCAATGTTGATGAGTACCTGCGATTCTTTCTCGGGAAGTCTGAATTGCCTGGCTTTCGCTAAAGACCTTTGATGAAAACTCAATGCTGTATCCGGAGATCCGAGATGCTGATACGCATTACCTGCATTCGTCAGCGAAGAGATATAAAGATCGGCATGAACAAGGCTGTCGGCATGCTGAACGCCCGCGATGAAATACTTCAGCGCCTCTCTCATATTCCCTTTTTTTGCATATACCACGCCGATATTATTCTGAAGAGATAATGAAGAACTTACCGAGGGTGCTGCTTTCAGCAAAGCTTTCCCCTTCGTGTAGTATTCAAGCGCCTGATCCAGATTTCCACTTTGCTCATTGATCAGCCCAAGTTTGATATAGGCATCGAACATACCCTTCTTGTTGCGCGTTTTTTCGAAGATCCTCAAAGCCTGCAGAATATAGGAAGTCGCCTCAGGAAAGTGTCCGCCTTTTCCGGTAATCGTCCCCAGAGTGAGGTAGCTTAAAGCAATACCTTCCTGATCTCTGATCCTTTCAAATCCGGTCAAAGCTTCCTGGGCAAACTCTTTCGACAAAGTTAAATTTCCATGAGCGTGGTACACGGAGGCCAGGCGGTTCAGCAAGGTGTATTCTCCCTTATGATTTCTGGTTGCACGCGCAAGCGCAAGTGCCTGAGATGCATAGTGAACTGAGGAATCATAATCTGACGACATGTAGTAGTCAGTCAGCTCAGTATAGACCTTGATTCTGGACGTATCCGATCGTGCCTCCTCTAGCTCCCGAAGTAAGCCGGTGGGCGTCTTACTTGCTATGGCTAAGGCACTTAGAAGCGAAAAACATACCAGAAAAAATAGCCTCATGAATCAGATTGCCAATTGATTAACTCAAACAATAATTGACACTCAAGTATAATAGTTTATCCCGCAATATCCTACAAAAAATCGAACTAAAATGATAATATTTAACAGTCTCGTAAAGTTTATGACTTCAATCATGCCCAATCACGCGGTTGGATCATTTTTTCCCAGGTAAAAAGCCGCGATGTTTGTATCAATGATTGTTGCTACCCCAAGCAACTTTTTTCATAGGTAGATGTAGGGTCAGGCGATAACATATTGCCTGACTTTTTTTATGCCCATATTTTACAAGCGATTGACGGCCTGAATACATCTTTACTTTATCTTTGCCGCATATTATGAGCAAGCACGGAAGAATATTAGTAGCAATGAGTGGCGGAGTGGATAGTTCCGTAGCTGCTGTCATGCTACATGAGCAGGGATACGAAGTGATAGGTCTTACCATGAAAACGTGGGACTATGCCTCGTCGGGCTCTTCATCTAAAGAAACAGGCTGCTGCAGTCTGGACTCCATTAACGACGCCCGGTCTCTGGCTGTAGGCTACGGGTTCCCTCACTATATTCTGGACATCAGAAATGAGTTCGGTGACTTTGTGATCGACAACTTCGTTGACGAATACCTGGCTGGCAGAACACCCAACCCTTGCGTGCTATGCAATACGCACATCAAATGGGAAGCGCTCCTGAAGCGTGCCGATAAACTCGATTGCGAATTTATCGCCACCGGCCACTATGCTAATATTCGCTTACAGGACAGCGGACGCTATGTGATTTCCAAAGGTAAAGACGAAAACAAAGATCAGTCTTACGTCCTCTGGGGTGTATCTCAGAAAAACCTTGCCCGTACACAGTTCCCACTCGGAAGTTTCACCAAAGCAGAGATCCGGCAGATGGCCCTTGATATGGGACAAACGGAACTCGCAAAAAAAGGAGAGAGCTACGAGATTTGCTTCGTACCGGATAACGACTACCGTTCATTCCTGCGTCATCGTGTAGATGGCCTTGAGCAAAAAGTAGCCGGTGGAAATTTCGCCCTTAGCGATGGCACCATCGTTGGTCAGCATCAGGGATACCCTTTCTATACCATCGGTCAGCGTAAGGGCCTCGGCATTGCCTTCGGTCACCCGATGTTTGTTACCGAGATATTGCCGGAAAGCAATACGGTTGTTCTAGGCACTCAGGAAGAACTGAAGAAAAGCGTTGCTCTGGTAAGAGGTCTTAACTTGATCAAATATGAAAGCATCCAGCAACCTTTGGAAGCCATCACCAAGATCAGATATAAGGATGCAGGTGCTAACAGTACCATCGTGCAGGAAGACGGACTGATGAAAGTGGAGTTTCACCATGCAGTATCGGGAATTGCACCCGGACAGTCTGCGGTGTTCTACGAAGGCAATGACTTGCTAGGCGGAGGATTTTTGCTGTAAGGCAATTAATTCGCAAAGTATCAGTCAAAAATCGCCCAATTTCATCATCAAAACGGCCTTTCTCAACTACCCAAAAGATAATTCTATTTTGCATTGGGTTGATTAATGTCTTTCTTTGCAGAAAAACCAATCTTCTGAATGGCAAAAAATTTACTAATCGTTGAGTCCCCTGCTAAGGCAAAAACCATTGAAGGTTATTTGGGTAGCGACTTCATGGTAAAATCCAGTTACGGGCATATCCGTGACCTGGTGAAGACCGATGATGCAATAGATACTGAAAATAACTTCACACAAAAATACGAAGTACCGGCCGACAAAAAGGCCGTTGTAAGCGAATTAAAGAAGCTTGCAAAGGACGCCGAAATGGTCTGGCTCGCATCCGATGAGGACCGCGAGGGAGAGGCTATTTCGTGGCACCTGTTCGAGACCCTGGGTTTGAAGGACGAAAAAACGAAAAGAATTGTGTTTCATGAGATCACGAAGCCTGCCATATTAAAGGCTATCGAATCGCCCCGTACTATCGATTATAACCTGGTTCATGCTCAGCAGGCCAGACGCGTACTCGACAGACTGGTTGGTTTTGAGCTCTCACCCGTTCTATGGAAGAAGGTCAAACCCTCTTTGTCAGCCGGCCGCGTACAATCCGTTGCCGTGCGCCTCATAGTAGAACGTGAAAGAGAGATCAACAAGTTCAATCCCACCGCAGCATACAAGATCACTGCGATCTTCAATACCGGGAAAGTAAGAGAATTCTTCAAGGCAGAACTCCCGGAACGCTTTGAAACAGAGCAGGAAGCCACGGCGTTCCTCCAGGCTTGCAAAGATGCCGACTTCAAGGTCAGCAGTGTAGAAAGCAGGCCGACAAAAAGAAACCCCGCCCCCCCGTTTACTACCTCTACCCTTCAGCAGGAAGCAAGCAGGAAGCTGGGTTTTTCGGTTTCAAGGACTATGACCGTCGCGCAGCGTCTGTACGAGTCGGGAAAGATCACCTACATGAGAACAGACTCGGTGAACTTATCTGATACCGCACTCGAAGCCGCAACACAAGAGATTAAAAGCGCTTATGGTGACAAATACCATCAGCACCGCAAATACAAAACGAAGGCCGCGGGAGCGCAGGAAGCACACGAAGCGATCCGTCCTACTTACTTCGATCAGCATACCATCGATGGTGACCATTCTGAGAAACGCCTTTACGAATTGATCTGGAAGCGTGCAATCGCTTCACAGATGAGTGAGGCCCAATTTGAGAAAACTACCGCTAAAATCACCATATCGAACCGCAAAGAAAACTTTGTAGCCAACGGAGAGGTGATGAAGTTTGACGGATTCCTCAAAGTATATATGGAATCCCAGGACGATGATCAGGAAGTGAACCTGGATGAGGAAGCAGGAAATGCGATCCTCCCTCCTCTCACAAAAGAACAGTCAGTCATTCGCCACGAGATTAAAGCAACGGAGCGTTATACCCGCCCTCCTGCCCGCTATACCGAGGCAAGCCTGGTAAAGAAACTCGAAGAGCTGGGAATCGGACGACCATCCACTTACGCACCGACCATCTCCACGGTTCAAAACAGGGGTTATGTAGTGAAGGAAGACCGGGAAGGAAAGTCGAGAGACTTCTGTGTATTTACCCTAAACGGCCCCGAGTTGGTTAAAGAAACCAAAACGGAGATTACAGGTGCCGAGAAGTCGAAACTTTTTCCGACTGATATTGGCGCTGTAGTAAACGATTTTCTGGTGCAGCACTTCAATGGCATCGTCGACTTCCACTTTACAGCAAGCGTTGAAAAGGAATTCGATGAGATAGCCAACGGACTGAAAAACTGGACTGAAATGCTCAAGTCGTTCTACAATCCCTTCCACAAGGAAGTGGAGAACACGATCCTGAACGCAGAAAAAGCCAGAGGAGAACGCGACTTGGGTCTTGATCCGGAAACCGGCAAAAAGGTTTCTGTTCGCATCGGCCGCTTTGGTCCATTCGTACAGATCGGCGAAACAGAGGGTGAAGAAAAACCGCGTTATGCCAGTCTGAGATCCGGACAAATGATCGAATCGATCACCCTGGAAGAAGCGATGGAACTCTTTAAACTTCCTAAAAAAGTCGGTGAGTTTGAAGAAAAAGACATGACCGTAGCAATAGGTCGTTTCGGACCATACGTCAGACATAACAGTGCCTTCTACTCCTTACCTAAAGGTGTTGATCCGCACTCCGTAACCGAAGAAGCATGTATCGAGATCATTCTCGAGAAGCGCAAGAAGGACGCCGAAAAGCTGATCAAAACCTTCGAGGAAGACCCTACCGTGAAGATCCTGAACGGAAGATGGGGCCCCTACATCGAGTACGGTAAGGCAAACGTCAAGATCCCGAAAGATAAAGAAGCTGCATCACTTACATTTGAAGAGGTGAAGGCCCTTGCAGAAGCTGCAGAAAAAGAGCCTAAAAAGACCACCAAAAAATTCGCGAAAAAGAAATAGGAAATAGCTCAGTCTAAATCTGAAAAGAATATGAAGAAAGATCTTCCCGAAAACCTTGTTCAGGACATCGGCATAGCCGTTGTCCTGGAAAGCGATAGTCCGCAGGGCCGGTCCTGGAATGTCTATTTGATCAATCTGAAAGACACACCCCTGCAAACGGTGCTGATATCTTCCAAAGGATATGGGCTCAAAGACGGGGTCGACGTGAAGACATCGGTTCTGAGGCATTCAATAGGCGATATTCCCGCGAAGACTACCGCGCGCGTGGAAGCCATCGATGAGCAGGTTTTCGGACTCACTAACGAGTACCTGCTCAGCTTCTACATCGGGAATGAGATCTATGATAAGAAATATATCTTTGTTCCTGAGAGTATTGTTGAAACCAACATGGTAAGAATTCCCCTGCTGAATAAACCGGGTATCCTTATCCTCTAAGATATACCATCATATGCCCTGGCTGCTGCCAGGCAGCACTTTTCAAGTATCTGGCGGGAGAGTTCCCTGCAGTTCAACGGATCAGCGTCGAATCAGGCACCTGCCAGTTACAAAACCATGGCGACCCGAAGAGCCTTTTGTCCTTCAGCAAATAGAACCCTTTCCAAAGCGAAACATAGATCAAAATCCTTAACTTGCTACCGAAAGGTCTCACAGCTTAAATAACCATGAACTTTATGGTATATCCATACGTTGTGATTACATAACACATTTACAAAATGGCGAAGAAAAAATCCAACCATCTGATAGTTGTTTTCACGCAGCTTATCACTGATATATTGGAAAAAGGGGGCAACGCTCCCATGAATTATAAACAAATTGCAGCAAAGCTTAACCTGACCGATCCCGAGTCGCGGGAAACAATACTGGTGGTTTTGAAAGAAGAAACCCGGAAAGGGATCTTCATCGAGCCGCAGAAAGGTAAATTTCAATTAAAAGAGCTCAAGACAATCATCACCGGAAAAGTATCGATGACCAGCGATGGTTCGGCCTTTATTACCCCTGATGATGAGTTTGAAGAAGACATCTATATCGCACCACGAAAAGTGGGCATCGCACTGAACGGCGATAAGGTTAGGGCCTACGTGTTCTCTAATCGTAAGGGAAAGCGTAAAGAAGGAGAAATCATCGAGATCCTCGAGAGAGCGAAAATGGAGTTCACCGGAATCGTTAAGATAAGCGGCGCTTTTGCATTTTTTATTCCCGACGACCGTAAGATGCTCCGCGATATCTTTATCCCGCTGGAGAACCTCAATGGCGCTGAACATGGCGTAAAAGCAGTGGCCAAAATCACGGACTGGCCCGATGGCGCCAAGAATCCTGTCGGTACGATCACTACGGTTCTGGGTGTGCAGGGCGAAAATAACACCGAAATGAGCGCCATCCTGGCGGAATACGGTTTTCCACTCTCTTTTCCAGATGATGTGGAAAAAGAAGCAGAGGCTATACCCGACGAGATATCGGAAGAAGAAATTGCAAAACGCCGCGATTTCAGGGATGTCCTTACCTTCACCATCGACCCCGCCGACGCGAAGGACTTTGATGATGCTATCTCCTACCGGGTGCTGGAGAACGGAAATTACGAGATCGGCGTCCATATCGCCGATGTGTCGCACTATGTGCGTCCGGATACAGCGCTTGACAAAGAAGCATTTGAGCGCGGAACTTCGGTTTATCTGGTAGACCGGGTTATCCCGATGCTGCCTGAGCGCTTATCGAACGGCGTTTGCTCACTGCGGCCCAATGAAGACAAGCTTTGCTTCTCTGCCGTGTTTGAAATGGATGAGAAGGCCAACGTAATCGAACAGTGGTTTGGTAAAACCATCATTCATTCCAACAGGCGTTTCAGCTATGAAGAAGCACAGGAGGTCATTGAGGGAAACTCAGACGAGCTGAAGGACGAAATACTGAAGCTGAATGAGCTGGCATACATCCTTCGGGAGCGCAAGTTTAAGCAGGGTGCCATTAGCTTTGAGACTTCAGAGGTGAAGTTTCAGCTGGATGAACAGGGCAAGCCTATCGGTGTCTATGTCAAGGAGCGCAAGGATGCTCATAAGCTGATTGAAGACTATATGTTGCTGGCCAATAGGAAAGTGGCAGAGTTCATTGCCAAAAAAGGCAAGGGCAAAAAGAAATACACCTTTGTTTACCGCGCCCACGATGCGCCGAACGAGCAGACGCTTATGGGCTTTGTTCAGTTTGCCGCACAGTTTGGTTATAAAATCAGCATGAAGTCTGACCGGGATATTGCCCGTTCGCTAAACCACCTGATGGCCGACGTGGAAGGTAAAAAGGAGCAGAACGTACTGACACATCTGGCGATACGCTCGATGGCTAAGGCGATCTATACCACTAAGAAATCGGGGCACTATGGTCTGGCCTTCGACTATTATACACACTTCACCTCCCCCATCCGCCGCTTGCCTGACGTATTGGTGCACCGCTTGCTGGAACGCTACCTGGAGGGCGGCAATTCTGCCAACGAAGAGGAGTATGAAAAGATGTGTGTGCATGCTTCGCAGATGGAAAAAAAGGCGGCCGACGCTGAGCGGGCGTCCGTGAAGTACAAGCAGGCTGAATATCTGCAGGAAAATATCGGCAAGGAGTTCACCGGTATTATCTCGGGAGTAACCGAATGGGGTATGTTCGTAGAGATTGAAGAGAACAAATGCGAAGGTATGGTGCGCCTGCGCGACATCGCCGACGACTTTTATGTACTCGACGAGAAGAACTACTGTATCATCGGCCAGCGCAAAAAGAAAAAGTACCAGCTGGGTGATGAAGTGAGGATTCTGGTAAAGAAGGTGGATCTGGCCAAAAGGCAAATTGACTTTAAATTACTTCAATAAATTATACATGTATTCTATTACACAACTTCAGGACCTGATCAACAAACAGATTGTTGAAAAGAAGTATCCTGTTACGCCTGCGGAACTGTATGATCCAATCACCTATATCATGTCTCTGGGGGGCAAGAGAATGCGCCCTGTGATGACAATGATGGCTTGTGACATGTTCGGCGGACACATTACTGCAGCGCTTGAGCCTGCCCTGGCTGTTGAGCTTTTTCACAACTTCACCCTCATGCATGATGATATCATGGATAAGGCTCCTTTACGACGCGGAAAATCCACTGTACATTCTAAGTGGAATGACAATGTAGCGATCCTCTCGGGGGATGTGATGCTGGTGGAAGCTTATAAGACACTGGTGAATTCGGTAGACGGCGCCATTCTGAAGGATGTGCTGACGGTGTTTAACGATACAGCAGCAGGTGTGTGTGAGGGTCAGCAGACGGATATGAACTTCGAGCTGATGGGAGACGTGAGCGTTGCACAGTATCTGGATATGATCAGGCTGAAAACAGCAGTATTGCTGGGTTGCAGTTTGAAGATCGGTGCGCTGATCGGCAATGCCAATAAAGAGGATGCTGATCATCTGTATAACTTCGGTGTCAATATCGGAATAGCCTTCCAGCTTCAGGACGATATCCTGGATGTGTACGGTGATCCTGAGAAATTTGGCAAACAGGTGGGCGGCGATATTCTTGCCAATAAAAAAACGTTCCTGCTGATAAAAGCAATTGAATTGGCGGAGGAGCTGGATAAGGAAGAGCTGCAATACTGGCTGAATGCAAAAGAATGCGATCCTGCAAGTAAGATCAGCTCGGTCACGGCCATCTACGACCGACTGGGCGTACGCCAGCTTGCTGAAGATGAGATGAACCTCTACGCGCGCAGGAGTTTGTCTGAGCTCGCCAAGGTTCAGGTAAATGAAGAAAACAAGCAGCCGCTGGTGGACTTTGCGGGACAATTGCTGATACGTGAAACCTAATGGGTTTCACACGTATACCTAAAATAAAAAAGGTCCTTGCTTCAAATGAAACAAGGACCTTTTTGTATATCGTGTACTTTGATTACTCTGCTGTAGCAGGAGCTTCAACAGGAAGTACAGAAACGTATGATCTGTTATCAGCTTTCTTTCTGAATACTACTGTACCGTCGATCAGAGCGAAGATCGTGTGATCTTTTCCTAAACCAACGTTTTTATCTGGGTGGTGTTTAGTACCACGCTGACGTACAATGATATTTCCAGCAATAGCTGCCTGACCACCGAAGATCTTAATACCTAAGCGTTTGCTATGTGATTCTCTACCGTTATTCGAACTACCAGCGCCTTTCTTGTGTGCCATGTTTTCTTATATTATGAACTGATCGCTCAATTCAGGTTATTATTCTGTTCTTGGATTATTCTGTTAATTACAAAGTAATACCAGTGATCTCAATTTTTGAGAACTGCTGACGGTGACCGTTCTTCTTCTTGTAGCCTTTACGACGTTTTTTCTTGAAGACGATTACTTTATCTCCTTTTAAATGAGACACGATCTTAGCTGAAACCTTAGCTCCTGTTAATGCGTTTGCACCAACTTTGATGTTACTTCCGTCTGCAGCTAACAATACCTGGTCAAATTCAACACTAGCGCCTTCTTCTCCTTGTAGACGATGTACAAAGATCTGCTGGTCTT
The DNA here is from genome assembly GCF_053551015.1 of Arcticibacter sp. Classification (NCBI taxonomy): domain Bacteria; kingdom Pseudomonadati; phylum Bacteroidota; class Sphingobacteriia; order Sphingobacteriales; family Sphingobacteriaceae; genus Arcticibacter; species Arcticibacter sp. The sequence continues at coordinate 154,775 of NZ_JBMQOB010000003.1, forward strand.
TTGCAACCTTGAATTGCTGTCCGGCTATATTTACTATTGCGTACATTGTTAGTTAATTAGTTTTTTTTAAATGAGGTGCAAATATAGCCATTAAATATATACCGCGCAAATGTTATAACAATTGATTTTAAAAGATGCCCGCTATAAGTAAGCTTCATCTACAAAGTGTAGGAACATTCCACGGCCTGAATGACATATCTCCTTCAGAGGACCTTGATAACCATGCAATTGTAAAACGAGAATGATTTGGCACAGCTTTAGTCCCTACAGGTACAAACATCACTATCATATAACGTTCCATTCATCCTGGAAGTCTAGTTACGAAATAAAAATCAACCTTTCTAAGCCCCTTTAACAGGGGCTTTTTTGTTTTGAGCAAGTTAAGCGATGTGCATTTCAGTAATATTTCAGATATTCCGGTACTAAATAACACATATGATACAAGTAAACGAATATTTTGACGGGGCTGTTAAGTCTCTCGGCTATGCTACCGAACAAGGGAAATCAACAATCGGAGTAATTGAAGAAGGCGAATACGAGTTTGGAACGTCCAGCAAGGAAACGATGCAGGTAATCGAAGGAGAACTGATTGCATTGCTGCCCGGTGATGCCGAATGGAAGTCATACACAAACGGCCAGTCATTTGATGTACCTGCGAACTCCAGCTTCAAAGTAAAAACAAATCGACAGAGCTCTTATCTGTGTACATACCAATAAACGGCGGAGAGGCTCTGACCTCTCCCCTAAAAATAAATCTCATCGGCAAGCCGGTAGGTATTGCAATGAGCCTCCACGATATCAATGATCTTGTGCGAATATCCGCCCCCCATACTAACCTGAACGGGCACTCCCCTTCTTTTACATAGAGCAAGCACCATCCGGTCGCGCATCTTGCAGGCTTCCCGGCTCAGGGCCAGATGTCCGAGTTTATCAGTAGCCAGCACATCCACACCAGAAAGGTAGAAGACGAAATCAGGTGCCACCTTGTCGAACAAGGGCTCCAGATGCCGGTCCAGAATCTGCAGGTACTCCTCGTCACCCGTCCCAACCGCCAGCCCGATATCCAGATCAGACTGCTCCTTGCGGAAAGGAAAGTTTTTTTCAGCATGCATGGAAAAAGTAAAAACCCGGAAATTATTCCGGAAGATTTCCGCCGTACCGTTCCCCTGGTGCACATCCAGGTCTACAATAAGTACGCTGGAGGCGATTTCCCGGCTCAGGAGGTAGTTTGCTGCAATAGCCTGATCATTGAGCAGGCAGAAGCCTTCGGCCCAGTGAGAGCCCGCGTGATGCGTGCCACCAGCCACGTTAAAGGCGATACCATTCTCCAGCGCGTAGTGACAGCCCTCGATAGTACCTTGAACGATACAGCGCTCACGGTCGACGAGTGAGCGGCTTAAAGGGAAGCCGGACCTTCTGATCTCGGCGGGACTGAGGTTCAGGTCGCGCAGCCGCTCCCAGTAATCGCGCTGATGGCTGAGCAGTACCACCTCATCGGTGACCGATCCGGGGGAAAACAGGTTTTCCGCACAAATCAGTCCCTCGTAGATCAGCTGTTCGGGTATCAGCTCATACTTCAGCATCGGAAACCGATGTCCTGCAGGCAAAGGGTGGGAATACTTAGGATCCCAGGCAATCTTCAACACATTCTAAAGTACAAAAGATATGGAAAACCTGCAGGCGTCCCCGTATGTTTAACGCTACGAATGCCACATAAGGCAATTTTTATCTAAGTTTGTTACTCAATAGACATACACAATGGAATTTAAGTTAGGAGAGTTTGTTCGTTTCGTAGACGAGAGAATGGAAGGCTATGTCACCCGTATCATAAGCAACGATATGATCGGCGTGACCGGGGAGGATGATTTCGAAATTCCTGTTTTAACCACGAAAGTAACCCGGGTACACGGACATAAATATGCAGATGCCGCACAACAGTTTGAGGCTGAAGCACCGGTATCGTCTGAGACCTTTGAGAAGAAAGGAATATTCCTGGCCGTTGTGCCCGATCCGAACAAGGCATCGGTAGTACACTTCCATCTGGTAAATGATACGTCATTTCAACTGCTTGTCACATTGGTGACCGATAAGGCGGGCACCTCCAAAGGAGAGTTTGCCGGCAGCATACAGGCACATAGTGCAGTCGAAATCTATTCGACCAACTTATCCGATATGAGTATTTGGCCCGAATTTATCATCCGGGGTTTGTATTTCTCTAAATCCGGTGTGGAAATTCCAGAGGCTATTCAGTATACAGAAAAGTTCAGGGCCAGGGATTTCGCTGGCGCGAAGAAGAAAGTAGCACGCCTGAATAAAGAAGCCTGGGTATTCCGCATAGATGAAGACGAGCTGGTGATCGATGCAGAGAAGCTGAAGGAGAGCTTTTTCAAACCGGTAGCAGAGAAAAAAGTGGTGGAGAAGCCTTCGGCTGAGATCGACCTGCATATTGAAAAGCTGAGGGATGACTATCAGTTCCTGAGCAACACTGAGATACTGAAGATCCAGATGGATCATTACAAAAAAGCATTGGATGCCGCGATTGTACACAAGCTCCCTTCCATCACCTTTATTCATGGAATTGGCAACGGCACCCTGAAGCAGGAGATCCATAAGACATTGGGCCGCAACAATCAGGTTAAAACATTTTTAGATGCCCGTAAAGAGAAGTTTGGCTACGGCGCTACCGAAGTTATTTTAAAATAGTTTAAGAGTCCACCATGACGCAGTTTGAGACGAGAGCAGATGTCCCATCAAAGAAGAAGTTCTTCTACCCCATTCACGAGCCCCTAAGAGAGTATTTGGTTAAATATAACCGTGAGGTCAAGCTTCCGGTACAATATTCTGACCTGTTGCGCTTCCAGTTCAGCACTCCCCTGCTGGATAAGGCAGGGAACGATACGCTGTGGCAAACGGTGTACTACGACCAGTCGGAGATGAACGAGCTGTTCCCTAACCTAACCTATATATATGCGCTGATGAATGCGGACGGCGACATGCAGGTGATGGAGCATTTGCATATTGCGCAGATCGACTACTGCACCTTTGGTAACTCCAAACCTTTCCGCATCCGGGTAATGAACCGGTTTAACGACAACTATGACTACTTCTATGTGAAGGTGGCAGATGCGTCGCGGGTATATGGCATTGAACTGGAGCATATCCTTTCGCCAAATCGTATCACTTACCTGACGGATAACAGTACGCTTATCGAGGAACACATCTCCGGGCTACCGGGGGATGTCTTTATCCAGCAGCGTACCAATACCTCCAAGTTCAACCAGATCCGAATCTGTAAGGAGTTTGTGAAGTTCAACGAGCGTTGTTTCATACGTTTGCTGGGCGACATGCGTTCTTACAACTATGTGGTGCACATTACTCCCGATATAGAGGGTAACCAGTACCGGATCCGGGCGATTGACTTCGATCAGCAATCGTATGAGGGGCGCAGGAACTTCTACCTTCCGCATTACTTCAAGGAAAACAACAAACTGGTGCAGCTGGGAATCCAGCACATGGACAAGACCACCATGAGACAATATCAGGAAGAAGAGCGGAGTTTGATCAACAGCAGGATGAAACTGGTGCACTACCGCCTGAAGGATGTACTCGCCGTGATGAAAAATCATGAGATCTCTCCGAAGGAAAAAGTGGAGCGACTGGCAGGCGAATTATTGGATTATCACAAGAAGGGATCCTTCAAAAAATGCCGCACAATGGGCGAGTTGGTGGAGGAACAGCTCATTGTATTCTTCGAGAAGAAGCAAATATGATCAGGGTCACACTTTTTTGATCAAAAATATCTCAAGTCACATTGTTATTTATCGCGATTTAACTCAAAAAACTGCGACACCTTGATGGTTAAAAACCTAAAATTTGCAGGATTTTCAAAGGTAGTTATCCATCCTTGAATTTCGGTTAAAAGTGTAGCTGAGAGGTGCAAAAACAACCTTTTGCCCTCTATATTTGTTTCATAATAAACAAAGAACAACTAATACTAAATATTATGAAAACTTTAAATTCTATATTCGCTGCACTGTTAATTCCTATTCTTTTCACTACTGTTGGTTATGCAAAAGTGGACAAAGGCTATCTGACTATGGATTACGCAATTAAGACCTATGTAGAGGCCGTAACCATGGGAAAAGTTAAAGGAGTTGAGGAAATTCTGGATAACAATGTTAAGTTCACCCTTGCACAAGGCAACAAAGTAATTAACTATAACAAAATGGAGTTAATCAACTCCCTGAAGATTTCGGAAAACATTAACCAAAACTGCAGGACTGACTACTCCATCATTGAAAAAGGAGATGCTCAGACCATTGTTAAAGTAAAGATGGATTATGAAAACTTCTCTAAAATCAATTATGTAACTATTTCCAATACAGATCAGGGTTGGAAGATAACTAACGTATCAAGTGTATATAAATAAGTAATCATCACCATTACAAAATAAAAGGGCTGACTCATTAAATGAGTCAGCCCTTTTATTTTGTATAAGCAGTTTTTTCAAACAGCTATCAGGCTGCAGGCTCTTCGACCGCTTCGGTGGGTTCAACCACTTCTGGTAGTAAGAGCGTGTCGTCCTTTTCAACCCGGAGGTTAGCCACGATATGCTGCTGACGTGAGGGGGTATTTTTACCCATGAAATACTGCAGAAGTGACTGGTTATTGGAATCTCTCAGGATGACAGGATCCAGGCGCATATCTTTCCCGATAAAGAGCCCGAACTCGTCAGGGGATATTTCACCCAGTCCTTTGAATCGGGTGATCTCCGGCTTGGTTCCAAGCTTCGCGATGGCGTTTCTACGTTCCTCATCACTGTAACAATAGATCGTTTCTTTTTTGTTCCTTACGCGGAAAAGCGGCGTCTGCAGGATAAAGACGTGTCCGGCTTTTACCAGATCGGGAAAGAACTGAATGAAGAAGGTCATGATCAGGAGGCGTATGTGCATCCCGTCGACGTCGGCATCTGTGGCAATCACAATATTGTTGTAGCGTAAGCCTTCAAGACCGTCTTCAATATTCAATGCATGCTGCAGAAGATTAAACTCTTCATTTTCGTACACAATCTTTTTCGTCAACCCGAAACAGTTGAGTGGCTTACCCTTTAGTGAGAAAACGCCTTGTGTCATTACATCACGCGACTTGGTGATCGATCCACTGGCTGAGTCCCCCTCGGTGATAAACAGGGTGGTTTCCTGCTTGCGTTCGTGGTTATCATCAAAGTGGATCTTGCAGTCACGTAACTTACGGTTATGTAACGACGCTTTTTTAGCACGCTCGTTAGCCAGCTTCTTGATGCCCGCGATATCTTTACGCTCACGCTCCGACTGGAGAATCCGCTTGAGCATGGCATCCGCAACCTGTGGATATTTATGAAGGTAGTCGTCCAGGCTCTTTTTTACGAAGTCGTTAACGAAGGCTCTAACGGTAGGACCATCAGGACCGACGTTCAGGGAACCCAGCTTTGTTTTGGTTTGCGACTCGAAGACAGGCTCCTGCACACGGACAGATATGGCCGCTACAATAGATGCCCGGACATCAGAAGCATCGAATTCCTTTTTAAAGAACTCGCGGATGGTCTTTACCACGGCTTCACGAAATGCAGCCTGGTGGGTACCACCCTGCGTCGTATTCTGTCCGTTTACAAAGGAGTAGTACTCTTCGCCATATTGTTGCGCATGCGTCATCGCCACTTCGATATCCTCTCCTTTCAGGTGGATGATGGAATAACGGATGGTCTCCGCATCGGTATTCTTAACAAGGAGGTCATGAAGCCCCCTTTCAGAAAAATATTTCTTCCCGTTAAAATTGATAACCAGACCCGCGTTCAGGAATACGTAATTCCAGATCATGTTTTCAATAAACTCGGGAATGAATCGGTAATTACGGAATATGGTATTATCCGGATGGAAGGTAATCGCAGTACCGTTCCGTTGCGTGGTTTCCTTTTCCGGTTCATCGCGAACGATAGCACCCTGGCTGAACTCGGCGATCTTGGTCCGTCCATCGCGATAAGACTGTACAACGAATGTGGATGACAAAGCGTTAACAGCCTTTGTACCCACACCATTCAATCCTACGGATTTCTGGAAAGCACGGGAATCGTACTTACCACCCGTATTGATCTTCGATACACAGTCGATCACCTTACCTAATGGGATACCCCTTCCGTAATCGCGAACGGAGACTTTGTGCTCGGAGATGTTTACGTCGATGGTACGCCCGGCGCCCATAACGAACTCATCGATGGAGTTATCAATGATTTCCTTCAGTAATACATAGATACCATCATCGTACGCAGATCCGTCACCCAGCTTTCCGATATACATGCCCGGTCTGAGTCGGATATGCTCCTTCCAATCGAGGGACTTTATACTGTCTTCACTATACGTATTTGTTTCCGCCATAATATTATCCGGTATTTGTTTTACAAAAATAGAAATAATCACTTCGTTCAGGCACCGACTTGTCCTTTTCATTATACACCTGCGCCATTTATGAATCTTTCAGTACAATACCGTCTACAAAAAGTTACACTATTGGTACATGCCCAGGGCCGTTTAAACGCCGGTTTAGCTTTTTTACGCTGTAAACCTGTGTTTATTCGTTTTTGGTACAGTATTCGCAAATGACATAGTATAACACAAAGAAATATGGTTGTTGTAAATAAATTAAATATTCCAAAGAAGGATCAGGCTGATGACCACGGGAAAGAAGAACTCTCTTGGGAAAATCCATCGAACCCTGAAAAGGCTTCTGATAACCGCGACATCGAACAACTGCAAAGACAGAAGAGAGAAGCCGAGTTAAGAAAAAATAATTTATCCGATACCGAAGAAGCTTAACATATTCCTTAACCTTAAACTAATACTATGAAAACTGTAAAAACCGCTCAAATCATAAGACTAAAAAGAACTGAAGAAAGTGAATCAACACAAGTAAGCCGTGAGGCTGCTGTTTTAGGCAAGATCAAAGACCGCTTTATCAAGACCATGATTCCTTATTCTCAGTGTTTTTTAATTGCATAATTTAAAATATAAAGATCTTACAAATCGTTCTTTTTCCCTCAGTTAAACAACGAGAAAGTCCCGCGTCGCGGGGCTTTCGCTTTTTACAGCCATCTGGTGTTAAAACGTATTGCCAAAATACTTAGTACATTGATGCCAAATTTTGTAATTTTGCGGCATGCTGAATGAGAATTTAGACCCGGATGCAGACAGGCTCTCTTCTATAGATCGCGATATTGAGAAAGTACTCAGGCCCCAGGCGTTTGAAGACTTTACCGGGCAGTTCAAGATCCTGGAAAACCTCAGGATATTTGTACAGGCGGCAAAATTACGCGGCGAGTCTCTCGACCATGTTTTGTTGCACGGCCCTCCCGGGCTGGGAAAGACTACTCTCTCCCATATCATTGCCAACGAAATGGGGGTCAATATCAAGATCACTTCAGGACCTGTTCTCGATAAACCAGGAGATCTGGCAGGCTTACTGACCAATCTGGAGGAAGGCGATATTCTCTTTATCGACGAAATACACCGACTGAGTCCCCTTGTGGAAGAATACCTGTATTCGGCAATGGAAGATTTCAAGATCGACATTATGCTGGAATCGGGACCCAATGCACGCTCCGTTCAATTATCCTTAAATCCGTTTACACTGGTTGGTGCGACCACACGATCCGGACTTCTTACTGCACCCCTCAGGGCGCGTTTTGGAATTAACTCCCGTTTGGAGTATTATGATGCGAAGCTGCTGACTACCATTGTGCTCCGCTCCTCGTCTATCCTGAAGACGCCGATCAGTGATGAAGGCGCCTATGAAATTGCCCGGAGAAGTCGCGGTACCCCCCGTATCGCGAATGCCTTATTGCGTCGTACGCGTGACTTTGCCCAGATCAAGGGAAATGGAACCATCGATACCGAGATTGCAAAGTACGCTCTTAACGCCCTTAATGTAGACAGCCATGGTCTTGATGAGATGGATAATAAAATCCTGACCACAATCATCGATAAGTTCAAGGGAGGACCCGTTGGACTTAAGACCATTGCAACCGCGGTTGGAGAAGATGAAGGCACCATCGAGGAAGTATACGAGCCTTTTCTGATACAGGAAGGATTCCTGATGCGCACTTCGCGGGGACGGGAAGTTACGGATCTCGCCTACAAGCATTTGGGCCGGCTGAGACCTGGTGGGGCACAAACATTGTTCTGAGCTGAGCAGCACACCCGATCTTGTCATTTTTAAATGGTACATTTGCAGCCATTAATTTTATAACGTTATAGCCCCCAGGGCTTCCTTTGAAACAATGAGTGTCCATCCAGAAATAGAAAAAAGAAAAACCTTCGCCATCATAAGTCACCCCGATGCAGGAAAAACAACGCTGACAGAAAAGTTCCTCTTGTTTGGCGGTGCCATCAATACTGCCGGCGCGGTTAAACGCAACAAGGCTAATCAGAATACCACCTCCGATTTCATGGAAATCGAAAAGCAGAGAGGTATCTCCGTAGCCACTTCTGTGATGGGCTTCGAATACAAAGGCAAACGAATCAACATTCTGGATACCCCCGGACACAAAGACTTTGCTGAAGACACCTACAGGACCCTTTCGGCAGTGGATAGCGTTATCCTAGTTGTTGATAGTGTTAAAGGGGTTGAGGAACAGACTGAGAAGCTGATGGAAGTTTGCCGGATGCGGAATACGCCTGTGATCATCTTCATTAACAAAATGGACCGGGAGGGAAAGGATGCATTTGATCTGCTGGATGAGCTGGAGACCAAGCTGACGATCAGCGTTTGCCCTCAGTCATGGCCTATCGGACAGGGTCATACTTTTAAGGGCGTCTATAATATCTATGGAAATCAGCTGAACCTGTTTGAATCAGACAAGTCGAAAGTCACAGAGCCCGTTATTCAGGTGAAGGATCTTTATGATCCGGTACTGTCAGAGTATCTTGCCGAGAAGCACCTGGACAAGCTGAAAGGCGATCTGGAGCTTACTGAGGGAATATATGGACCACTGGACAAGGAAATGTACCAGGAAGGACTACTCGCTCCTGTATTCTTCGGAAGTGCGATTAACAATTTCGGGATACGCGAGCTGTTGGATACTTTTATCGACATTGCTCCAAGTCCCGCGAGCAGGGAAGCTGAAACCCGGATGGTCTTCGCAAATGAAAAGAATTTTACCGGTTTTGTATTTAAGATCCACGCCAACCTGGACCCTAAGCACCGTGACCGTATTGCGTTCCTGCGTATCTGTTCAGGAAAGTTTGAGCGGAATAAATTTTATATCAATACCCGTCTGAGTAAGAAACTCAAGTTTTCCAACCCGATGGACTTCATGGCCAATGACAAGACCCTTGTGGAAGAAGCATGGCCCGGAGATGTGGTTGGTCTGTACGACAGCGGTACCTTCAAGATCGGCGATACCCTTACCGAAGGCGAAGAACTGCAGTTCAAGGGAATACCAAGCTTTTCTCCGGAGATCTTCAAGGAAGTGGAGAACCGGGATCCTCTGAAGTCTAAACAGCTTGAAAAAGGCATTCAGCAGCTTACTGAAGAAGGCGTTGCTCAGCTCTTTGTTCAACAGCCAGGAAACCGCAAGATCATTGGTGCTGTGGGAGCACTTCAGTTTGAGGTAATCAACTTCAGGCTGGAACATGAATATGGTGCCAAGTGTGCATTCAGACCACTTTCCTTCTCCCGATCCAGCTGGATCACCGCGAAGGATAAAAAGAAGCTGCAGGAAATTATGCAGAGACGTTCGTCTCATATCGGATTCGACAAAGACGGCAACCCTGTATTTCTGGCGGATAATGACTGGGCCATCAATCTGGCCAAGCGTGACTTCCCGGATGTGGAGTTCCATACAACCTCTGAATTTAAGCGCTAGCATCCGGTAACGTAATAGTTTTAATACGTTAGCAAATCATAGACCTGTATGGAGCTGGTTTTTATATATTTGTATCTCAAACAGATAAGGAAGAAAAGCGTTTAAGATAAAGTATGAAGCCCACTCTTGGAAAGTTTACAATACTGATCATTCTGATCTTTGCCGTACTTGAAAAGTCCGGGGTGTCTGCTATGTCCCTTATCATAGCAGATACTACTCCAGCTTTGGAGAAGATTCTGTCTGATTCAGATGCGGGCACCAAAGAGGCGGAGAGTGTGAAAGAATCTACCGTGAAGGAAGTGTGGGTTCCAATGAGCGGACAATTTTCCCCTTCTCCGGTTTGTAAAAGTCTTTTCAGACAGCCTTCTATCAGCAGGGATGACCGGGAGCTGTGCTTTTATCCAGCTATTCCTACCCCTCCTCCCAACTTTTCATAAGACTCATTTTCTTTAGGCCCGCTGTTCAAGCCGGGCTCATTTTTCCGGGTGTACTTTACCCGGAGTGGATAACTATAAATACACGTTTACTTTCTACACAATTACATCATGAAACAATTCAATTGGAAAAACGGATTATTCCTAATGGGACTTCTTTGCATATCTGCTGGCGCTTCTGCACAAACAAACTCGGTAAACAACACCGACCTTAAACAGAACGCACAGCCATTGACAAACTCTTTGTCGTACATCGAACAGCTGCAGCCTGTATCGTTTGAATATGATAAGAACCAGGCAGCAAAGCTGAAGCTACCTTCAGGACAGCAATATGGCTTCATCGCAGAGGATGTTCAGAAAGTACTTCCAGCCATCGTTAAGAGTCAGAAAAAGATGGTTCCTGCAGGTAAGAACGCGTTCAAGACCACAGAGATCAAGAATGTAGAAACAGAAAGCCTGATCGCACTATTGGTTGCTTCAGTAAAGGAGCAGCAGGCAGAGATCGAAAAGCTGAAGGCAGACCTGCAGTCTTTAAAATCAATGACCGCTAAATAATCAAAATAGCTATTTCTTAACCGACTTCTTGTATGCAATAACCGCATTTGAGAGGTCGGTTACTATTTCAGTCTGCCCCTCGGCAGATCTCATATATTCTTCTTCGCTGGGGCTGCTCAGAAATCCTATCTCCGTTAACACCGCCGGCATAGCCGCTCTAGCCAAAACCGCCAGGCTTTTCTCATGAACGCCGCGGTCTATGCGACCTGATTTCCTGTATTCTTTTTGGATGAGGCTCGAGAAGCTGATACTCTGCGTACGGTATGCATTCTTCATGAGCGACAAGATGATATAGCTCTCCGGATCACGCGGATCATAACCGGCATAATTCTTTTTATAGTCCTTCTCAAGGAGGATAGACGCGTTTTCCCTCAGAGCAATATCCTGTTCATCCAACCTTCCGAAACCAGATACGAATGTCTCCGTTCCTCTTATGGAAGCACGGTTACGTTTATTGAGCGGCATGGAATTGCAGTGAATGGAAATGAAAAGATCAGCTTTGACCTTGTTGGCAAGACCTATGCGCTCATAAAGCGGAATAAATTTATCGGTAGTGCGGGTCATGACGACCTTAACACCTTTTGCTTTTAGCTGGCTGCTTAGTTTCAGGGCTACCTTTAAGGCGATATCCTTTTCCTTGGCATACTTGCCTAAGGCACCACTATCGTGCCCACCATGACCGGCATCAACAACAACCGTGAATGTGGGAGCCAGACTTTCAGAAGATTCGCCGAGGATAAAATTTGGGAGGAGTAAAAGTAGAAATGCTTGGAAGATAGATTTAATCATGTGCGATGCAATTCGTTAATGATAAAGGCGCAAAGATATAGATATCTCTATAAAATGCGCCTTTAAATCAAAAAACACGAACTTTCGCTCCTATTGCTGACGGATAATTCCGTCTTGTAACATCTTTTGAGCGATAACTTTCGCATAGTCCTCTATAAAATTGTCGAGGCTTGAAGGGTTGCTCGTTCTGGACTGAGCCGACCAGATCAGGTCGCCGCTTTTGCTGTCGAAAACGTTCGTTTCTAGGTAATACTCTTTTTCCATGGATACGAATCCGGGATCATAAAAGCCGCCATACCATCCGCGGTATCCCCAGTAGCCTCCCCATCCCCATGGACCATAATAGGGCCTGTTGTAGCTCTGGCGAGTCTTTTTGTCGACTACTGCATTAGTGACGATAATGTCGCTGTCGAACGTTCTGAGTTTCTTCAGGAAGGCATCTTTGTCTTTGCTGTTTTTGCTATCCATACTGGGTGGAAAGGCATCGAGGCTTTTGGTCACAACAACACCCGGACCGCTTAGAATTGCTGCCAGCTCACTCTCTACTTTCTGCTGAGCAGTCAGATTATTAGTTAAAGAGGCAACGAGAACTTTTTGATAGGCAATGGTTTTACTCTCCGGTTTCTGCCAGACCCCCAGGATTTGCGTAGAGGTACCGCAGGCGCTTAGAATAAGCACCGCGGCCATTAAGATCAGGAATTGGTTATAATGCTTTTTCATGTGTGTATGTTTATATGTATTAATTACGACGGCGGGACATGAATGTTATGCCGTAGCTATTATTTTACTTTACAACAACAAGGTATCAATACGATGAGCCTGAACGGTTTGCGCACTGGGCGACCAGCTGAATATGGTAAAGACCCCATCCTGGGAAGCGACCAGTGCAATGGCGTCGTGCTGGTCATGTACAAATTGCGCGGCTGAAAGATGTCGGGTACCTCCTATTTTTCCGGGGTGAACGGTTGCGGCTTCCCCTCCTACTACAGGCTCAATCAGTGCTACCTTCTCCAGTCGCGTGCTCGTTTCAGCAATGCTGATCTTAGCACCGAAGGCGATCAGCTCATGCTGATCATTCACGATTGTGGCTCCGTCGATGGCGGTAAGTCCGCCCAAATTATCCACCTCTCTGTTCAGCAAACTTTGCCATACGCTCTCGCTCCGGTCGACACCTTCCTTCCATACCATATCTGCCAGTCCGCTGAAAGGGGGATCAACAACATACTGCATGGGTTGAATGATGGAATGTTTCCAGGTGGTATTTCCGGTAGGAACAACCAGCAGGATTCCGCCCTGACCATGGGCACGCATAGAAACGGCGAGCTGAATCAGGACATTTACAGAGTGGTTGACAAATGCGGACAGATCAAGCAGGGCCTTAACTATGGGCGGGCAATCGGTATGTTTAACACATGAATCATCAACGACCTTGATCTGATCTCCTTTGAGAACAGCTACGTTGGAGTATTTTCCGAAGCCACACATACGCCGGTGTTTGATCACCAGCAGACCCGGCTCAGACACATCAAGTACAAAGCAGAAATTAGGCAGTCTGATGGTGGTTCCCCAGATGTACAGGCCATTTTCATCATACCATACGCCAAGATGGACACCCGGACGTTCAATGCCTGGAGCAAGCTTTGTAAGTACAAGCGGGGTCAGCGCCTGGCGGGTACCGAAGAGCAGTGCATTTTCAACCTGGTCGGGAGGAAGAAATGCGATAGATATGCGCGGACTGCGCCCCTCCTCCTTTCGAAGGCTCGCCCAAAAGGCTGCGTCTATAATCGCTTCGATATAGTCAGCAGGCGGGTGAAGGGCCAGGTCTGCGGCTCCTTTTCCAGCTGCAGTACTCAGATGATGCGCAAAGTGTTCCTCGACGGTTGCAGCTACTGAACGAGCTGCCTGGTAAGTTGATTCATAAGCTCCGACCATCTTATAAAAATAAGTTATTTGTTTACTATTTCTGCAAGTTGTATAGATATCTGGACAATTTTACATTAAGGAGAACATCCGGATAATAAAACGGAACACTTTTTCAACTGCTGTTTTATTTTCTTGCAATATTTAGATGCTCCCCATCAGCATCTTAGCGAGGAATGGCTAACATGCAGTTCCTGATTAAACCATTTTGGCATCATTCTGTCTATAACATATATCAACGAACGAATAATTATGAAAAGAATATTCATTATGCTGGCTTTTGCATCAATAGTTGTTGCATGCGGCACGAACAATAAGCAGGAAGCAAACTTACAGGCTCAACGTGATTCATTGAAGATGATAAAAGACAGTCTACGTCTTGACAGCTTCGAGAGAGCTTCTGCAGCATTAGAAGAAGAAAAAAGACTTGAAGCTGAAAAGAAGGAAATCGCTGCGACAGCTGCAGCAGCCGCTTTAGCGTCAAGACCAAAGAGCACTCATACAAATTCTGTTCACTATGTACAGTCTCCTTCCGGTGGTACAGCTACTGCTACGCCACAGGCACAGAAAAAAGGATGGAGCTCTGCAGCTAAGGGTGCCGCAATTGGTGCTGGCGCAGGAGCTGTGACAGGTGTCCTGGTTGATAAAAAAGATGCACGTGGTGCCATTATCGGTGGTTTAGTTGGTGCAGGTACCGGCTATGCTATTGGACGTGCAAACGACAGAAAAACAGGAAGGGTTCAGAAGTAACATTCTTTACTTTTTTAATATAGAAAGAGCCGGCCCCATAAAAGGCCGGCTCTTTCTGTTTATATGTATTTTGAAATGGCTGCTGCCATTTCCGATGGGCTGGAAGTTTTCCTGGACTACCGGCAGGTACAGGTCTATAACTGGATAGAAGTATTATCCCACGGACCATGAATATAAGAGCTCAATACTGAAGAACTGCAGACGCTTTTAAGCTTCCCGATATGTCCATTCGGGATGCCAAGGCTCGTAAAGCTTATTATGTAAACAAACAACGCCTGGCTCTGGTGAACCAGGCGTTTTGCTTTTAGTCTTAGCAGGCTGCCACTTAGTTGGAGACTATCACTGCATCTATTTAACGGTATAACGGTAGAGATACCGCCCGATGTTACCTTCGTTATCCATTCCCTCGATAATCGCCCGGTATGAGCCCTTACCATCGGCATTGAAGAACTCGACTGAGGCATTGCCATTTTTATCTGTAGTGATCATTGGATCCCAGAATATGGTGGTGCGAAGATCTGCACTGATTACTCCTTTTCTCGGACCATCATATTTCGGCGAATAAAACTGTTTTACCTTACGGTATCCCAGCGGGGTAAAATCAACTACATTGCTCTTAGGCAGCAGGTCTGCCAGATCGCCAGGCTTTAGTTTCAGTTTCTCGACCTTCTTGGTGTTAACAACCAGCACACCGTTCGTGTTATACAAGCGGTTTACTGTACCCAGATCATCTTTTAAGAAGATCTCGACTGACTCGACCTCTGAAGAAGCAACGGAATTCAGTCCCACCACATCTATAGGCATCCCGTTCAGGAAGATCTGCACAGGGGTGCGGCGGCCAGCATTATAGTCGCGGTTCACATAGAACTGCTCATCGGCAAAGATCAGGCCCATCGCTGATGTCTTCAGGCAGTTAATCAGGAGCGGACAATCTTTAAACCGGCTGCCCTCGATCAGATGATCGGGCATCATACTGAGGCCGCTCAATGAGGAGTGGTCTGCGTGACTAGGACGTTTTACAGGAGTCCGGGCTTTGACTACAACCTCTTCGAGAAGATTCTCCGTGCGGTACTGACGCTTGCTGTTTTCCAGATAGGGACTCAATAAGCTGTCGATATTGACCACCTCATCGGCAATATTGTGGTTCTGAGTGATTGCAGGGAAGGCTGCTCCGTCAACCATGATCATCATGCTTCTGGAGTTGATGTTGTTTCTGGCACTCAGGATGGCTTTAGAAGAATCAGGAAAGTCGAGGTTGCTGAATCTGAACCGACCATCTGCATCTGTCAGAACGCTGAGGGAAATATTCTTATCAGGAATGCTCAACTGCATATTACCCTTATTTACCGGCATCCCGTTCATCATACGAAGGGTTCCGGTGATATCCATACCTTGCTCGGGCATGAAGGATATCGGCGGATATTTATCGTTCAGGTAGTTCTCGTACTCAAAAGCGCGATATCCCTGAGTCAGCATAAGCAGGTCGAGATGTTCACGTTTTTTATCATCCTGCTTATTGAAATAATAGTTAGGAAGCTCAATATAGCCTTTAAGATCAGACTTGAGCAAGAGGCTGCTAAGTATGGAAATCTCGGCATCTTCATTGAACGGCACCTTGGTCTCGTCGACTACGGACAAGGAATACGT
The DNA here is from genome assembly GCF_053551015.1 of Arcticibacter sp. Classification (NCBI taxonomy): domain Bacteria; kingdom Pseudomonadati; phylum Bacteroidota; class Sphingobacteriia; order Sphingobacteriales; family Sphingobacteriaceae; genus Arcticibacter; species Arcticibacter sp. The sequence goes on from NZ_JBMQOB010000003.1 coordinate 170,765, forward strand.
CCCAGGAAGCACATTTAGCGGGTTCTTTGCTGATATGTTGAGTTTCACCTTCTGCTTAGGCAGATAAGAAGGCTTATCGCTGCTGAGCTGAATAGTGAAAGGGTTGCTGTGCTGAACAAAGGTAATACGTTCGCTCAGGGGCATACCTGAAGAGGTAAAGAGGGTAATCTGAACAATCCCTGTTGGAAACTTATTTTTAGGAACCAATGCATTATAGACCTGGCTTTGCAGTTTAGTCTGGGCGGCATAGCAGATGGCCCCTGCGCTTTGAGCAACGATATAAAAGGCCTTGTTGCGATAATTCTCAAGAAAGTTATTGCTGGCAGAGATGCGAACGGATAGATTAGCTGTGTCAGCATTGTTGACCGCAATGCTGATGCCTTCAGTAAGCGCTTCAGGGATCTTATAAGTTCCCTTCGATCCGTCAGCAAAGACGGCATTTGCCACGTAAGTCTTGTTCAGCTCGGGAATAAAGCTTACAGCACCCATTCCCAGATGCTGGGAGGCGAAGTCGATTACTTTTTTACCGGTATTATCGACGATCTCCCCTTTTACGCCAATGCCCAAACCATTTGACTTAATCGCTTTGAAGGCGAACTTGGTGGTCAGGCCGGCAATGGCAATCCCTCCTTCCGGGAGGAACTGGATATCATTGGTGACCAAAGCAGCCCTCAGAGGGAAATTGCTGGTGAGGTTCTTGTCTTCAAGGGCCAGAACGGTTTCTAATACCCCGGCATCCAGCAATGCCTTATTGCTATTTGAGACAGAGAGCGTGAGGTAGCCATTCTGGTCGGTTGTTCCCCGTCCTTTGCTGATGGTCTCGAATTTGGAGTCTACTTTCCAGCTGACTTTACGGTTGGCATAAGGCTTACCCTGATCGTCTTTGAACTGAACTTTGACGTTGATCTGAGCTGACTTATCAGACTGTGATCCATTAAGCTGGATATTGGTATATAGCTTTTTATTGAGTGTATTCCCTACTGTCACCGTTTTAGAGAAAAAGTAGGCTTCCCCAAAGTTGAGCATCCAGTTGGTATAGGCTCTGAACTGATAATTACCTTGCGAATAGTTGAGCGGCGCCAAGGTAAGGTTCCCATGCGCAACACCATTCGACACCGGCAGCTTAATGGTCTCAATCAGGGAATCACGCTCGTTGATCACATCAACATAAATAATCTTACTCAGATGCGATGGCTTACGCAAGCGGCTGGCGATGTAGGCTTTAAACCAGATTGTATCGCCTACGGCATAGTAGGGCTTATCAAAATGTATATGTGCGTTTTCCGGGGGATAATGTTCCGAATATTTGACGGCCTTCTCGATGATGGTGTTCAGACTCACGCTGTCGTCCTGCGCAGAGGCGGAGAACTGAAACAAAAGACTGAAAAGAAGGAGCAACCAGGATTTTTTTATGAAATTCATCAAAGTAAATAAACAAATTGGAGCCTAAAGATATTCAATTATGGTCTAGCATACCACAGGAAGACAACGTTTAACATTTTTTCACATTCGTATGATCCGTTTAGGGCTTTCTATAGCCATTTTGTTACCTGCCCTATTGAGCATCTTTTCCGCTCCTACTTACCACACCTGGCTGTCGGCCGTTCTCGTTACAGAGTTTCCGCTGATATTCATGGCGATAGCATTTGTTCTGATCCTCATGTCCAGTATCACAGAGCGGTTTAAAACGGCAGGAACCGTTATTTCTGTTATTGCGCTGGTGCTATATGCGAGTCCAGTTGCCCGTGCTCTGCTGATTAGCGATAATCTGAAAACAGAACTTCAGCAGGCTTTTAAAGGCAGGGACTTTGTGGCTCCTTCAAGCCATCCGTTCAGCTTCTGGAAACTGGCGATGCGGGGAGATGCAAGTGCTGCGTACAAAACGCTCAGCTACAACCAGGATTCTGAAGCGCCCTTAACGCTGGATTTCTACCAATCGGATAGTTCGGCTTTACGCCCCTGCGTGATCGTTGTACATGGTGGATCATGGAGCAGTGGAGACAGTCAGCAACTTCCGGAATTAAACACCTACCTGGTGAGCAAAGGATATCACGTGGCTACAGTAAACTACCACAAGGCACCCGAATGGAAAAGTCCGCAAGCGGTGGAGGATGTAAGAAACGCTGTCGCTTATCTGAAATCGAGAGCTGCTGAACTCCGGATAGACACAAGCCGCTTTGTGATCCTCGGTCGTTCGGCGGGTGCACAGATTGCGCTGATGGTAGCCTATCAGCACACCCTCCCTGGAATTAGGGGGGTAGTCAACCTGTATGGACCAGCGGATATGGTATGGGGCTATAGCAAACCGGCAAGCAAGTGGGTGATGGACTCGCGGGCAGTTATGGAAAACTATTTGGGCGGGACTTATAGGGATGTACCGGATAACTACCGGACGGCCTCTCCTATTGAATATGTATCGGCAGAGAGTCCGCCCACGCTCATCATCCATGGAAAAAACGATGTGCTGGTGGCCTATGAGCACAGCACGCGCCTGGCTGCGAAGCTGAGAAAAAATGGAGTACCGCACTTTCTGCTGAAGCTTCCCTGGGCCACACATGGTTTTGACTATACCTTGAATGGCCCTGGTGGCCAGCTTTCTACATTTGCCATTGAGATGTTTCTCGATAAGATTCTCATGTAGCACAAAAAAGTTTGTAATCCATTGATTTATATTTTTTTTATTTACCTTTAGTTCTTTAATAATAAATACAATGCAAGAAGGAACAGTAAAATTTTTTAACGAGACAAAAGGTTTCGGATTCATTAGACCAAGCTCAGGCGGCAGCGAAATCTTCGTTCATTCTTCTGGCCTTATCGATAGCATTCGTGAGAATGATACCGTTAGCTACGAAGTTGAGCAAGGTAGAAAAGGTCTAAATGCGGTTAATGTAAAAGTAATCTAAAGATTAACATCATATATCGTATAAGCATCCGGCTCCTCCGGATGCTTTTTTTGTTTATATACCTTAGTGATTGGATCTATCGGCGGTTCACCTGAAACATAGAAGCGATCCCTACCCTGATACCATTGTCCCGATGGTGCCCATCTTCGAACGATGCGGCAAGCTCAATTCTGAATATCCTGAACACATTGTCGAGCGAGTAGCCTAATTCGTAATAGTGCGGTGAATACTTTGTTTTGAGATAGTTAGCAAAGATACTTTCTTTTAATCCCGCCAGTCTGACCTCCGGAATGCGGGTAAACAGCAGCTTTCTTAATTGATAATAGATATTTCCTGAGAAATAACTATCGTCTGTGCTGTAGTTATAGTAATCCAGCAAGCGGAATGCCCCCGCCGGCTTCAGGCTCCCCAGAAAGGTCCGGTTCGCATCGAAGTGTTTATAGTCCATGAAGTAGGTCTTGCTGTTATTCGGGAATGCTCCAGCCCTGAGCTCGAAGCTCAAGGTAGAACCCAACCCTGCAGGAAAAGAGTGGTTAACGCCCAGCTCAACTTGATCAAAGTCTACCTTACTATCCGCTAAACCTTCTATCCCCTTTTTATACATCAGTAGAAACTCGGGTGATCTGCTCATGATCGGCACCTTCTTTCCATTGTACATCCGGTAGGCTTCACCCGGCCGGTAGCGCAGCAATATGTCGGCAGTAAGAGCATTATGCGTTTCAAATCCGGTAAAAGGCAGCTCGATATTCTGTGGTCTGTTGGATGTATAGTCGCGCGACTTCCTGTTGAAGAAACTGTAGTCGTTTGTATTATGCAGCTCCTTTCTTCTGGCGAACTCCGCACCCACCTGCAGCGACAGGAAGGTTGACGGCTTATATGAATAGGCAGCACGTAAATAGCCTTTTTCATATATCTTCATGAAGTTCCTGCGGGCGATTAATGAGGTAATTGAATTGATGAGGGGATGAATAGGATCCTCAGGATTGAACTGGCTAACGAAACGCCCGCCATCCACAGAGAATTTATGCTGCATCGTGCCGTAAGCGAGGTTCGCCTTCGCATAGAAATCCTGGCTGCTGAATCCATATCGAAGCGCCGGAGCAAAGTTCAGCTGACGGCGACTGTTGCTGAACTTCTTCTGAAGATCTGCGCTGAGGTTGATATTGAATCCCTCTACGGTATTATAGTAAAACTGTGTAAAAGTAGGCTGCACGCTTATTCTGGTGAGACTGTCTATTTTAAATTCGCCGCCCGTAAGCAGCTTCAACAGACCGGGCTGCGCCTTCGAGCGGTCAGAGCTATCTTTTTCTGCCCCCTTAATCGATTGAGCACGCGCTACAGAATCATCTCTGCGGTAGCCTTGTATTTCCTTTTGGGTCAAAGGAGCAGAGCGTTCTTCGTTCCAATAGGTCGAATCTCTTTTGTAAGCCAGTGAATCGGTATCTATTGATCTTTCCGCAAGAATCTTCGGATCCTTTTGCTGCCTGAGACTTTCTTTCTCGTATTCATCAATCATCTTACGGAATTGCTTCCTGGTAAGTGACGGATTTGTTTGAGCTGCTATGGGTTCCCCGGGTGTCTGTGCACCGGCGAGTACAGGCAGAGCTTCTGTTTCCGCTTTAAGCTTTTCGTCGAGCACTACTTTAAACTGACTGCAGCTCGCAATGTATTTATAGTGCCCGGCAAAGCCAAGAACATTACCTGCAAACTCGTATTGATGATGCACGGGAAGCCAGAGACGTGGAGCTACTTCAGCAAAGTTCTGCTTGACAAGAATCGGGAAGCCCAGGAGGCTGGTACGCAGGTTTACACTGTGTATTGCCCACTCATCCTCAATAATGTATATATGACCGTCAAAAATATTATCTCCTTTGGATCTGGGAATTACCCTTATTTTATTAACAATATCCTTCCCTTCTGTAAAGCTGCCCTCATACTGGAAGTCATAATACCGGAATGCTGACCTGGAAAGGGGCGACTGGATGTTAGCTACTTTGTCCTGGTAAAAAGTTTCGCTGATGAACATGGACGGAGATCCGACACCTGTGTTCTCACCGGAACTGCGAACTGCGAGAACCTTCTCCGTAACCTTATCCGGCTGGGAGAAGCTAACGATGCTGACCGATTCTGAGGTATAGGCTTCGTTCAGCTTCACACCTTCTTTCTTCAGCTTACCCTTAACGAAAAAGGGAGCTTTCAGGAGTTCTCCGGTACCCTTTACATAAACCTTCATCTGATAACTTTTGTACTGAAGCCGATGAAACTTACTTCTGGCAATCGCATTTCTGATGATGGTATAGGCATAGTCCTGCTTCCCGGCCTTAGCAACTTGTACCTCCTGAAGCAAATAGCCTTGAACCTTCAGAGAAAAGTCTTTCTCTGACCAGCCTTCCTGCACGTCGACTACTGCCTCCTGCGATACATAACCTATGTTCTGAACCCTGATCTTGTAGCTGCCACTGGGTAACTTGACCTCGTACTCGCCGTTCGCATTGGCTGAGGTGCCCTTCTGGCTGTCTGTCAGAAAAATGGATGCGTAAGGTAGAGGTTCACCGTTTGCACCCCTTATTTTCCCACGAATTCCCTGTGCGGAAGCGGATAGAGATAAGATTGTCAGAACAAGCAGGAAAGTGAAGGGTTGATATAGTCTAAAGTTCATTAAGGGCAGGCGCTAATTCAATGATTTCTTAATCTGGGTTAAGTTGCCCTAACAATATAGGGAGTATTTTTGTATATCATAATTAACAAAGAATAATTACATCATTAAAAAAATAAAAACCATGGCAACTAATTGGAAAATCGACCCTACTCACAGTGAGGTTCAATTCAAAGTAAAACACCTGATGATCACTACGGTAACAGGTAACTTCAACGAGTTTGATGCAAGTGCAGTGACAGAAGGAGATGACTTCTCATCTGTTTCTTCTGTAGACTTTACGGCTTCTGTTGAATCAATCAGCACAAACAACAGTCAGAGAGATGAGCACCTCAGATCGGCAGACTTCTTTGATGCAAGCCAATTCCCGTCGCTCACCTTTAAAAGCACTCGCGTAGAGGCTGATGGCGATGACTATACCGTGTATGGTGATTTAACTATCAAAAACACCACCAAGCCTATATCCCTGAAAGCGGAGTACGGCGGCATTGTTGTTGATCCGTATGGACAAACCAAGGCTGGGTTCACAGTTTCTGGAAAGATCAGCAGAAAAGAATTTGGTCTGACCTGGAGCGCGGTTACTGAAGCAGGACAGGTTGTTGTAAGTGACGACATCAGACTGAATGCTGAAATCCAGTTCGTTAAGCAAGCTTAATCATGATATCAAAGACACGTCGGTGATGAATAAAAGTCCCGACGTGTTTTATCTGACAACAGCGGACTCACACACGTAGGTGGGAATTATTCCCGTCCGTGCGATGATGGAGTTCAGGTCCTGAGGCAAAGTATTTCCAGTTAATACCAGCGCGGTATCAAGACCAAATTTATTGCCTCCGAGGATATCGGTATGCAAGGTATCCCCCACCATCAGTATCTCCTTTCTACTTATAGCGATACGTTTTCGGATTTGTTCATATGCGAACATAAACATCTGAGAGTCGGGCTTTCCAAAGTGGATAAAGCCTCGCCCCAATATTGTTTCCAGCATGGCAGCCACTCCTCCTATTGCTATTGCCACCTTATTTTCGTTAACCGGGTAGGCAAAGTCTGAGTTGGCAACAATCACCGGTATTGTTCTTCTACGCAGCAGATTAATGGTCTTGTTCAGATCAGCACACCAGTCGAAACCCTCATCATCCAGAAACAGGAGCGCTGTCACTTCGTGAATGTTGTGATCATCAATAGCGCTAACCGGTAAGGTACGCAGGCCGGAAGTCTCAATATAGTGGGCCGAATTGGGTGTACCCAGATAAGCCACTATCCCACCGGGTACCTGGAGATCAAGATATTCCTTCGCGAGCGTACCCGATGAAATGATGCGCTTATGGGAAATTTCGGTGAGGCCAAGTCTGTGATAACCTGCAGCTAACTGCTCAGGACTCCGCGACGCATCGTTCGTCACGATATAATACTCCTTGCGCTTTTCCTTAAGCAGCTCAAATGTTCTTTCAATACCAGGAACCAGGCCATTGTAGTTCTTCAATACGCCGAACGCATCAAAGAAGACGACCTTATATTGGTCCAGGATAGAATCAAATTCGACAATTTCACTCATACCGTTTATTTAAGGTTCAAGGCTGCTATTAGTTTTTCGGGATCAAAGTCCCGGTCTACCGAAGGCAAATAAATATCCAGTGCTTCCGCCTGCAGTTTAGATGCATATTGTTCGTTGAAGAAATAATTACCGTCTTTGATAACATAGTTCAGTATAAAGAACCGGTAGACTTCCCTTAAAAACCGCAATTCGACTGCTGTTAATGGATTCACTTTATGGTATTCTTCCAGAAAGATAATGAATCGCTCTTCATTTAGCGGATTAATCAGATAACTGAAGACGGTTTTGTCACCAGCATCGGATACTACGCGACTGAAGAAATAAAAATCCATCATTCTCGTGCTCATCCTGAACCAATCGTAGTCCCATCGCGAATAGAGTTTTAAATTAGGCGTTACCGAGAAGTTTCCGATATTCCAATCGATAAAAACCGGAATGGTTTCAAATGAGCCCGCGTTATAAAGCTGCCGGTTCTTGATAAATATGTCACAATGTTGCCTGATCAGCTCAATTTGTTCAGCACTAAAATGCTTCTTAAACTTAGCAGAGCCCAATTGCTTCAGCAAAGTGTTTATATCCGTGCTCAATGTCTTTGACGACTTGGGAAGCACCCTGCTCACCCTCGAACAGGCCCTGTGGAACTTCCCTATCTGATATCCTAACTTGCGGATGTGCGATTCGTCCAGTCGCTTGGGCAGTCTGTTTTGCACCCGGGTAGGATTGTAAAACACCACCCAGGCATCTGTCTTTCCGGTCTTATAACGATATGTATAAACGCGGTTATTTTTTAATAAAGATTTGGCGAGGAAATTCTCGAAGGGATAAAGCAGGTTATTAGCCAGGGAGTGTATGATCCGGTGATCCTCCTTGAAATGGTCATATTTCCCGAAGTACGATAACTTGGCAATAACTATATCATCATCTTCAAATACAATCCTGAAAACATGATTCGTAGATACCATTGCGCTGATATCCTGAATCTTTCTGATGGTCTTCGTAGGATCATAATCTTTCCATGCCTTTTTTATAATTCTGGAATAGTCCATTCAGTACATCTTATTAAATAATCTCGAAATAGCGCTTCAATTCCCAATCGCTCACGTATCTGCTTTGCTCCTTACACTCCCAAAAGCGCGTTTTGCTGAAGTGATTGATGAACGCGGAACCGAAGAGCTCCATGGGAAGAGGCGACTTGCTCATGATCATTGTAGCGTCGTAAAGATTCTCCGGGAGCTTATCCAAACCTTGGGTATAGGCATTTCCGCGGGTAGCAGGAACATGTAAGGGTATCCTGTTTTCGATGCCGTATAAACCAGAAGCGAGAGATGCCGCTAAAGCGAGATAGGGGTTCGTGTCAGATCCAGGAATACGTGTTTCGAGTCTCGCAAGCTTTTCATTTTGATTGATTACCCGCAGGGCGGTAGTGCGGTTATCGAGCCCCCAGGATACAGTTGTCGGAGCCCAGGCAGCTTCTACAAGTCTTTTATAGCTATTGATGGTTGGAGCATAGAAAGGCATAATGTAAGGAAGACAATACAGCTGTCCCGCTATATAGTGTTTAACCAGGTCGCTCATCTTGTCGGGATCCTCTTCATTGAAGAAAAGATTGCTTTTCTTCTCCAGATCCCACAAGCTTTGATGAATATGACCGCTACAACCAGGAAGCTGCTCATTCCATTTGGCCATAAACGTGGCCATCAGACCATGCTTGGCCGCTATCTCCTTTACGGATGCCTTAAGCAGCACTGCCTTATCAGCTGCAGCCAACACTTCGTCATGTATTATCGCAGCTTCATAAACCCCCGGACCTGTTTCCGTATGCAAGCCTTCAAGCGGCACATCGAACTTTCCAAGTTCGTTAAAGAGATCGTAGTAATATTCGCTGTTCTGAGATGGCCTTAATACCGAATATCCAAACATTCCGGAACTGAGCGGATTCAAATTTCTGTAATGCTTTCCTGCGATGGTTTCCGATGTCTCCTTGAAATTAAACCACTCAAACTCCTGTGCAAACTCCGCATGAAAGCCCATATCAGTACACTTCTTCTGCAGCCTCCTGAGCAGAGTTCTGGGACAAACCTCGGCAGCACCCTGATCCGTTTGGCTGAAGTCGGCCAGGAAAAACGGCAAATCATTCTGCCATGGAATAAAGCGCATGGTCGATATATCAATGAAGCACTGCTGGTCGGGAAAGCCGGAATGCCAGCCGGTGGCATCAATATCAGTATTAAGGGCATCTGCACTGTCCCAGCCAAATGCGACATCACAGAAGCCGTATCCGGACTGAAGACCTGCAATAAACTTTTCTAAATGGATAACCTTGCCTCTTAGTACGCCATCGATGTCTGCAAAAGCAAACTTAACTTTGTCTGTATTTTTATTCTTTAAATACTCAATGATCTGGTTTGTGTCCATGTAGAATGTATCGGGTAGAACTTAGTAATTATATAAAGGTATTAAGGAAAAGCGGAAAAATAAGGCAAAAAAAAATCCCCTGACAGAATCAGAGGACTTTATTGTGTATAGAGTATTAGGCTTCTACAGACTTAACCGTTTTAATAATTCTAGCTGCTACTTTGTATGGATCAGCTGCAGAATTCGGACGACGATCTTCAAGATAACCGTTCCATCCTTTTTCTACTGTGAATAAAGGAATACGGATAGATGCACCTCTGTCAGATACTCCGTAGCTGAAGTCGAAGATAGATGCAGTCTCATGTTTACCAGTCAAACGTAAGTGATTATCGGCTCCGTAAACGTCGATGTGCTCCTGAACAACCGGGCGGAATGCTTCACAGATCTTGTCGTATGTTTCTTTTTTGCCGGCAGTTCTCAACAAAGTGTTAGAGAAGTTTGCGTGCATACCAGATCCATTCCAGTCAAGTGTTCCAAGAGGTTTGCAATGCCAGTTGATTGATACTCCGTATTTCTCCCCGATTCTTTCAAGAAGATAACGTGCTACCCAGATCTGGTCTCCAGCTTCTTTAGCTCCTTTAGCGAAAATCTGGAACTCCCACTGTCCTGCTGCAACTTCTGCGTTGATACCTTCAACATTCAGACCGGCTTCAAGACAAACGTCAAGGTGCTCTTCCACGATATGTCTTCCGAAAGCGTTCTTAGCACCTACTGAACAGTAGTAAGGACCCTGAGGACTTGGGTAACCTGCTGCCGGGAAGCCAAGAGGCTTGCTGGTTTCAGGATCCCAAAGGAAATATTCCTGCTCAAAACCAAACCAGAAATCATTATCATCATCTTCGATAGTTGCACGGCCGTTAGACTCATGTGGCTTGTGATCTGAAGTTAAAACTTCACACATTACCAGGTAGGCATTCTTTCTCTGTGGGTCAGGACAAATAAATACTGGCTGCAGTACACAATCAGAAGAACCTCCCGGTGCCTGCTCGGTAGAAGAACCGTCAAAGCTCCAAAGCGGGCAATCTTCAAGTTTGCCACTGAAATCCTTTTCAATCTTAGTTTTGCTACGCAGGCTTTGAGTCGGTTTGTAACCATCCAGCCAGATGTACTCTAATTTAGTTGCCATTTTCTATTATGTCTGAATATTAACTTAAATAAATATTTCTTTTACTGTGTATATTTTAATTTCTAACACGAATGTACATTTAAATTTATTTTTTTTGAAAAAACTCCACTTTTTTTTCAAAAAAAGTCAAACATCGAACAAAAACCACATCAGAACACAAATTAGAGCGGCAAAACAAGTTCTCAACACTTAAAAACGACGCTCAATCCACCAACAGACGAGTTATTCAACGAAAACGCTTATAAATTTACGCTTTTAAGGTATCTCATCAAGCCATCCCCAAATAAAGACAATAGCTGCTCTCCGGACTGTAAGCACAAAAAAAGAGACTGTCTCATATATCATGATCACTCTCTTTTCGTTCCGGGTGAGATTAGCGGCACCCTCTATAAATTCTCTGGTCTTGTTGAGGTCTGTCCAGAGTTCCGCGTGTAACGAATAAAGGGGCTTCTTGAGGCTTCCACGTGACCTGATTCAGCGTGTAACAACGGTGACCCCGCCTTGCAGCCACGGTGTAGCCACGTTTTGCCGGAAAAAGGTGGCTACACCGTGGCTACACCGTGCTTACAATGTGGCTATACACCTAAGTAAGTCACTACTTACTGTCAGCTTGGTTGCCGCTTAGAATAGACACGATGACCTGCAGTTGTAGCCGCTGCGGCATCAGAGCTTCATCAACTGCAATGCGCTCTGATATGAGAAAAATCAGCACAGAAATGAACGTAAATAGCATAAATATCCTACGCAGAACTTATGAATCGAATCTGAAAAGCCCTTAAACGAAAAAGAGGGTAATCATGATCTATGATATACCCTCTTTCTGTACTTCCACTAAATTTTCTACATGAATCCGAGCTCCAGCTGAGCTTCTTCACTCATCATGGTTCTGTCCCATGGTGGGTCGAACGTAATTTCAACCCTAACTTCTTTAACGCCCTCTATATCCGAGAGACGTCGCTCAACATCCTGAAGAATCTGGTCGGCAACCGGACATCCAGGCGCTGTGAGGGTCATTACCACTTTCACTATACCATCGGTCTTCGTGATTAACTCGTAAATCAGCCCCAGCTCATATATATTCACCGGTAGTTCGGGATCAAAGACCGTTCTAAGCCTTTCGATAACCTGATCTTTTATACCTGCAGCATCGTTAATAATCATGACATCAAGCTTTTAATGAATTGTAAGCAAACGCATACATCTTAATCTGTTTCAACATGGAGAGTAATCCGTTTGAGCGCGTAGGAGATAAATGCTCTTTTAGGCCAATACGATCAATGAAATACAAGTCGGCATTCAGAATTTCGGCAGGCGAATAGCCGGATAAAACCTGAACAATAAGATTGACCAGTCCCTTTGAAATAATCGCATCACTATCAGCGGTGAAAAAGATTTTTCCATCTTTCATTTCCGGATAAAGCCAAACTTTAGACTGGCATCCCTGAATGAGGTACTGATCCTGTTTGTACGACTCATCAATCAAAGGAAGCTCCTTTGCTGAAGTGATGATGTGTTCATATTTATCTACCCAGTCGGTAAGAAACTCAAACTCATCAATCAATTCGTCCTGCTTCTCATTTATAGTCATAGAAATTAAATTAAAATTCCAATAGCCCGTTTTAAGCTACTGATGAAGATATCCACCTCTTCACGGGTATTATAGACGGCGAACGACAAACGTAAGGTTCCGGGGATATTATAGAAATCCATAACCGGCTGCGTACAATGATGACCTGTACGAACAGCAATACCCATTTTGTCGAGCAAAACACCAATATCATAAGGATGAGCACCCTCCACAACCAAAGAGATGGCACCAGCCTTTTGCGCAGCGTTACCGACGATCTTCACCTCCGGCATCTCCAGCAATTTACCGGTTGCATAACTCAATAAATCTGCCTCATGGCGCTCGATATTTTCCAGCCCAACTTCCTTGATGAAATCCAAAGCAGAAAGCAGCGTAATCGCGCCTTCTATGTGAGGAGTTCCCGCTTCAAATTTGAACGGAAGGTCATTATATTCTGTGGCTTCGAAAGTGACGGTTTTGATCATATCGCCCCCTCCCTGGTAAGGCGGAAGCTTGTTTAACCAGGCCTCTTTTCCATAAAGGATACCAATTCCCGTCGGACCGTACATTTTATGTCCCGAAAACACCAGAAAGTCGCAATCAAGATCCTGAACATCAACTTCTCTGTGCTGAACAGCCTGAGCCGCGTCAAGCAAAACCGGAATATTACGTTCATGTGCCAGCCTGATAATCTCTTTAACAGGGTTCACTGTACCCAGGCTATTCGATACATAGGTTAGCGCCACGATCTTAACACGGTCATCCAGCAGCGCCTCATATTGATCCATCAGCAGTTCGCCAGCTTCATTCATCGGAATGACCTTTAGCGATGCACCTTTCTTTTCGCAGGCCATCTGCCAGGGAACGATGTTAGAATGGTGTTCCATCGCCGAGATGAGTACCGAATCACCAGGCTCCAGAGCGTATGATCCGAAAGCATCTGCTACCAGATTAATACCATCTGTGGTTCCCTTCGTGAAAATGACTTCATAAGGATGTGCAGCATTGATAAATTCCGCTACTGCGTTCCGTGTAACCTCATAGGCGTCTGTAGCTTTCTGACTCAGAAAGTGTACTCCCCTGTGGATATTACTATTAATCGTAGAATAATAGTCGGTTATCGCTTGAATAACAGCATAGGGCTTCTGCGTGGTTGCCGCATTATCAAAATACACAAGCGGTTTACCGTAAACACTTTGCTGCAATGCAGGAAAGTGTTTACTAATAGGTTCGCCTTTATATAACAGTGATGTTTCTTTCTGATCTGTAAATGCTTCCATGGATTCTTTTTTCAAACTGTACAAAAATTATGCAACAGTAAGATTCTCACTCCGAAGTTTTTTAAACAGCAAGTCTGACGTATATTCCTGCAATGCCGGAATAGTAAGTCGGTCAAGCACTTCGAAAACAAACGACTGCATGATGATTTTCTTAGCTGATTCTTTACCGATACCTCTTGACTGCAGATAAAACAACGCTTCATCATTCATCTGTCCGATAGTTGATCCGTGAGAACACTTCACATCATCAGCAAAAATCTCAAGCTGTGGCTTACTGTTTACAGTCGCATTGTCGCTCAGCAGAAGATTGTTGTTTTGCTGAAATGCGTTGGTTTTTTGGGCATCCTGACGGACAAATACCTTACCGTTGAATACCGCATGTGAACTGTCCAGTAATACCCCTTTGTACACTTCATTCGTATTACAATAAGGCGACTGGTGATCCACCAGCGTGTGGTTATCCACATGCTGATTATCCGTAAGGATATAGGCTCCAAGCAAGTTCGTTTCTGTCCCGGTACCCTGAAGCTGAAAGTTCAGGTCATTTCTAAGCAAGCTTACCTCGCTAAGAGAAATATTCGAGTTATTTACTGTACTGTTACGTGCCTGCAACACTTCCCTGTGCTGAACAAAATATGTGTTCTCACAAAGTGTATTGATCATGTGGGTATGCAAAATTGCAGACTCATGAATATCCTGTTCGCTCACATAGCTGATAAACAATGGCAGAACCACCGATTCAGAATGATACGTTTCAACTACAGTCGCCTCACTATGCTGTTCAGCGACGATAAGCATACGGTAAGGAATAAATTCCGGACGCTCATTAACTGTGAACACATGCGACACATGTACCGGCTTTTCAACCACCACATTCGGAGCAACATGTAAAACACTGATCTCGGTAAAGAAAGCAGTATTCAAAGCCAGCATAGAAGAATCTTCTTCAGCAGCTATCGTACCGATCCTTTCTGCAAACCTAGGCTCCGCAAGGGCAGCTGTGGTATCGTAAAAGGTAATTCCTTCAGGAAGTGCATCCGACAATTCAGGAGCGTACTTTCCATTCACAAGAACGATATGAGCAGCCTCCAGGTTCTCGATCTTGTTTGTATTGCTAACGGTATGACTATGATCAATGGTCCATTGCAAATCGTCTTTCAATGCTGAAGTAAGGCTTGTAAATTTCCATTCTTCGTTCTTTCTGGTAGGAAAACCCAGTTCCTTAAACACAGAAAAAGCATGATCACGTTTCTGAGTCACACTAAGAGGCTCAGAAGGCAATACCGTTGACTGCTTTTGTTCAAAACGAGCAGTCAAATAATTATAAAACTTATTATACAATCCCTGTTTCATGTTGTGTTATCCAATCATACCCTTTTTCCTCTAACTCAAGCGCCAGTTCCTTCGTTCCGGATTTGATAATCCGTCCATCATACAGGATGTGAACAAAATCAGGCACGATGTAATCAAGTAAGCGTTGGTAGTGGGTAATGATCACAAAAGCGTTGTTTTCACTGCGAAGCTTGTTTACACCGCTTGCAACGATACGTAACGCGTCAATGTCGAGTCCAGAGTCAGTTTCATCAAGAATAGCAAGCTTTGGATCTAACATCGCAAGTTGCAGAATCTCATTACGCTTCTTCTCACCGCCGGAAAAGCCTTCATTCAAAGACCTGTTAACCAACGAAGATTTAAGTTCAACAAGCTCCTGCTTATCCTTCAATAGTTTCAGGAAATCTTTAGAGCTCAACTCAGGTAAACCTCTGTAGGCACGGATTTCTGCAAGTGCAGTTTTAAGGAAGTTGATGTTGGATACACCCGGAATTTCTACCGGATACTGAAAAGCAAGGAATAATCCCTCACGGGCACGGTCTTCAGGAGCCATATCCAATAGATCCTTTCCGTCCAGTAATACTTCACCCTCACTTACCTCATACTCTTCTTTACCTGCCAGAACGGACGCTAATGTACTTTTACCAGATCCGTTAGGACCCATTATCGCGTGAATTTCGCCAGCCTTAACCTCAAGATTGATCCCTTTAAGGATCTGTTTTCCTTCAATCGAAGAATGAAGATTATTTATATTAAGCATGTTTTTATTAAAATTTATCAAAATAACTATCCAACGCTACCATCAAGCGAGATAGCCAACAACTTCTGAGCCTCTACAGCAAACTCCATCGGGAGCTTATTCAATACTTCTCTTGCATAACCGTTGACGATCAGAGCAACAGCCTTCTCGCTGTCAATTCCTCTCTGGTTCAGATAAAAGATCTGGTCTTCACCAATCTTTGAAGTCGTCGCCTCATGCTCTACGATAGAACTGCTGTTCTTTCCTTCAATGTAAGGAAACGTATGAGCACCGCAACGATCACCGATCAGAAGTGAATCACATTGAGTAAAGTTACGTGAATTTACCGCATTAGCATGGATAGACACCAGGCCCCGATAACTGTTATGACTCGTGCCGGCTGAAATACCTTTGGATATGATCCGGCTTTTTGTGTTCTTTCCAAGGTGGATCATCTTCGTTCCTGTATCAGCGATCTGCTTGTTACGGGTAAGAGCCACTGAGTAGAATTCTCCTGATGAGTTATCACCCTTCAAAATCACACTTGGGTATTTCCAGGTGATAGAAGAACCAGTCTCAACCTGAGTCCAGGAGATCTTAGAGTTGTTCCCTTTGCAGATACCTCTCTTGGTCACAAAGTTATAAACACCTCCTTTACCGTCTTTATCACCAGGATACCAGTTCTGAACAGTAGAATATTTGATTTCAGCATCATCAAGCGCAATTAGCTCCACAACCGCAGCATGCAGCTGGTTTTCATCACGCCGTGGCGCTGTACAACCCTCCAGATAACTTACATAACTACCCTCGTCAGCAATAAGCAAGGTACGTTCAAACTGACCACTGTTCATTGCGTTGATACGGAAATAGGTTGATAACTCCATAGGGCAACGAACGCCTTTAGGAATATAGGCGAACGATCCGTCTGAGAAAACTGCCGCGTTCAATGCGGCAAACAGGTTATCGTTCGCAGGAACCACAGTTCCCAGATACTTTTTCACCAGCTCAGGATGATGTTGCACGGCTTCGCCGAAAGAACAGAAGATAACACCGATCTCAGCAAGCTTGTCTTTGAAAGTAGTTGCAACAGATACACTATCAAATACAACGTCAACAGCAACTCCTGAAAGCATTTTCTGTTCATCTAAGGAGATGCCCAGTTTTTCAAACGTTGCCAACAGCTCCGGATCCACTTCATCCAAACTGTTCAGCTGCTTTTTCTTCGGCGCTGCATAGTAAGAGATAGCCTGAAAATCCATCTCCGGAAATTCAAAATTCTGCCAGTCAGGTTTCTCCATTTCCAGAAAACGCTTCAACGCTTTCAGGCGATACTCCAACAGCCATTCCGGTTCATTCTTCTTTGCAGAGATGAAACGTATGGTGTCTTCGTTCAAGCCCGGAGGTAAGATCTCCGTCTCGATATCGGTAGAGAACCCGTACTCATATTCACTCGTGGCAAGTGTTTCTAATAACTCTTGGTCTTTACTCATAGCTTAACTTATTAAACCTATTTTCCAATCCAGCGATTTTGTTCTCACAAAACCCCTCAAAAAAAATTCTGGCTTTTTATTTAATACAAAGTTACTACTTTTGCATTAAACAAGTAAAAACTTGGAAAATATTTATGCGAACAAATAGGTTCTTACAACTTTTAAAAACAAGGGGGCCTCTAAACGCCAAAGCCATCGCCAGTGAACTAGGGATGACGAGCGAGGGAGCACGTCAGCACTTGATTAAACTCACTGAAGACGGCCTCTTAAAGCCCAGCTCCATTTCGAATGGTGTTGGAAGACCTGTGCAAATATATGAACTTACAGAATATGGACACGCCCATTTTCCCAACAACCATGCAGCCCTCAGCGTTGAGCTTCTACAGGCTATTAAAAACGAATTGGGAGAAGAAGCGCTCGAAGTAGTCCTCGTAAAACGTGAAACCGAAGCGGTTAAAAGATATGCCGAGCTATTGAAGGACGAAAAAGACCTTGCCTCTATTCTTAGAAAATATACCCAAATCCGCTCGCAGGAAGGCTATATGGCTGAGTGCATCACGGTATCTGAGCATGAGTTCACCTTACTCGAAAACCATTGCCCCATTGGAGCTGCCTCAAGTGCATGTTCGGGTTTCTGCCATTCTGATATGAAGATTTTACAACAGGTATTGGGCCCTGAGGTAAACATTGTTCAGGAGCATACCATTGCCCGCGGGCAACGTATATGCTCCTACACCATCAGACTACCTGAAAAAAAATGACATTTAAATCAGTTTTCTGGCGGGTTCTATCGCTTTCAGCTGCTTCACGGTAGACAGAGGATCCTGTGCACTGAAGACAAAGTTTCCGGCAACCAGAACATTCGCTCCGGCTTCCAAAAGCAAGGGAGCATTATCAATATTAACGCCTCCATCTACTTCAATCATCAGGTCGTCATGAATGCCGGCCGATAATTCCCGAAGAGCTCTTATTTTCCTATAGGTCTGCTGAATGAACTTCTGGCCACCAAAGCCTGGATTTACCGACATAATTAATGCCAGATCAATATCCTGCACAATGTCCTCCAGCAGAGATACAGGGGTATGTGGATTCAAAGCCACACCTGCTTTACAACCCAGTTTTTTTATCGCATCAATTGTTCTGTGCAGATGCACGCAAGCCTCATAATGAACAGTAATGACCGAAGCACCTGCATTTGCAAAAGCTTCAATATAGCGGTCGGGATCCGTAATCATCAAATGTACGTCCAGAGGCTTCTTAGCATGCTTCCTGATCGCTTCCACAACCGGAAAGCCAAATGATATATTAGGTACGAAAACACCATCCATAATATCAACATGAAACCAATCGGCTTCAGAGCTATTCACCATTTCTATATCACGCTGCAGGTTAGCAAAATCCGCTGCAAGTACCGAAGGAGCAATAAGATAATTCATGAGTCAAAGATAATCTTTCACCAGCTTTTTCGGTCCCCAAATTTGGTTTCAGCCGAAAATGACTGCCGGCAGCTCTGCAGCAAAAGGCTCATCTAATCGAATATTCCTATATTTAAGCATTTTCAGGCCAACAAAGCCGAAACGCATAAAAAGAATTTCATGATGTCAACTATCTCCAGCCAGGACGCAATCGCTCTAGAAGAAAAATACGGTGCTCACAACTATCATCCCCTGCCTGTGGTTCTTGCGAAAGGCTCCGGTGTACACGTATGGGATCCGGAAGGAAAACGTTATTTCGATTTTCTATCAGCGTACAGCGCCGTCAATCAGGGGCATTGCCACCCCCGCATTATCCAGGCCCTGACGGAGCAGGCACAGCAGCTGACCCTCACCTCCCGTGCCTTCTACAGTGTAAAACTCGGGGAATGTGAGAAGTTTATAGCTGAATTTTTCGGCTACGAGAGGGTGCTCATGATGAATTCTGGCGCAGAGGCTGTTGAAACAGCGATTAAACTAGCCCGGAGATGGGGCTACGTCAAAAAGAATATTCCCGATCAACAGGCAACCATCATTGTTGCAAGCGAAAACTTCCATGGCCGTACAACAGGGATCATCTCTTTTTCTTCAGACCCTGATTCTACCAGGAACTTTGGCCCCTACATGCCGGGGTACATCACCATACCTTACAACAACCTTCAGGCTCTTGAAGAACACCTCTCCAATCCTGCTATCTGCGCTTTCCTGGTTGAGCCTATTCAGGGGGAGGCAGGAATCAAAATACCTGATGAGGGCTATTTAAAAAAAGCCTACGAGCTTTGTCGCAAACATCAGGTTTTATTTATAGCAGACGAGGTACAGACAGGCATCGCCCGCACAGGGAAACTACTTGCCTGCAATTATGAAGATGTTCGTCCCGACGTTCTCATCCTGGGAAAGGCCTTGTCGGGAGGCGTCCTCCCCGTTTCGGCGGTTCTTGCAGACGACGAAGTTATGCTGACGATTAAGCCCGGGGAGCATGGCTCCACATTCGGTGGAAACCCTCTGGCTTGTGCCGTCGCAATTGAAGCACTGTCGGTGGTCAGAGACGAGAAGCTGGCTGCAAATGCTCAGCTTATGGGTGATAAATTCCGCACGGCGCTGTCTGAGCTTAAAGCCCGTTACCCGCAGACTATCTCTGCTGTACGAGGCCGGGGACTGCTAAATGCGGTTGAAATCCTCCCTCAGGAAGACGGACGAACCGCCTGGGATCTCTGCGTCGCATTGAAGGACATGGGGTTATTGGCTAAACCCACCCATGGCCATATTATCAGGTTTGCTCCACCGCTTGTAATTACCGATGAACAGATGGCGCAAAGCCTTCAAATAATAGAAAGAACACTCGAAACTTATACCACATCCTGATGTTAATCATACATCCGGTTTTAGTGGTATTATATGAGAAAACATCTTTCCGTTCTAGCTTTCATTATCTGCCTTACGTCAGCAAAAATAGCCCAGGCACAGTCCGTTGATTCCATCCTGGGCATGAGTCAGGAAATCCTGCAAAAAGAACGTATTTTTAGTG
The DNA here is from genome assembly GCF_053551015.1 of Arcticibacter sp. Taxonomy (NCBI): domain Bacteria; kingdom Pseudomonadati; phylum Bacteroidota; class Sphingobacteriia; order Sphingobacteriales; family Sphingobacteriaceae; genus Arcticibacter; species Arcticibacter sp. The sequence goes on from NZ_JBMQOB010000003.1 coordinate 190,828, forward strand.
TCAAAGGAATAGGAATGGCCTTCCCTATCGGGGGAGTTGCCGACGTCCTGCGTCCCCGATTTTCCTCGTCTATCGGGCTGCAGATCCTTGCCAAGAACAGGAAACACTTCCTGTATCCATCCCTCGATTATCTGAACTACAAATACGACCAGATCAACGTAGATCCCGATTACGATTACAAGACCAGAAACGCCAACGCAACCTTCTATATGGGGAGCATCGCCTACGGATACATGAAGAACATCAAGAAGTTCCGGATCTTTGGCTCTGCAGGTGTCGGCGGCGGTATTGTAAACGAACCCAGATCCCGGATTGATGAAGCCGCAGGAGAGATCATCCACCGCAATAAAAGCAGTTTCTCGGGGATCGTCAAACTGAATACCGGCTTTGACTACGGTAAAAGAAGATTCAAATTCTTCGCAGAGCTTAGCTATATGCAGAATACAAAAAGAATTCAGGGACACAACCTTCAGACCTTCGCCGTTAATGTGGGTACCAAGACCAATCTATTCAGGCTGGCAAAGAGCATAGATGACATTCGTAAAAAATAAACGCAAAATACCGTTGTAGCTCTCGCTTTTTAAATGCAACTTTGTAGTATTAACTTTTTACTCCAAAAATGAAGAGAGTTTGCAGTCTTGTATCGTTTATCATGTTGGTGACGCTCGCGTTCATCCAACTGGTGCAGGCTGTACATCAACATCATGACGCTGTTCATTTCACCAGGCACACAGAAAGCAGCTCACATGAAGATCTGCAGCTCGCAGATGCCAAGTGCTTTCTTTGTTCCTTTCATTCAAACACCAATACCAATCCAGCCCTTCTACCGTCGGTGCTTACAATCAGCACCTACATGGTCCGCCACGTTCTGCAACAAGCGGAACTAAGCACGACCATCAGAAAGGCCTACACCGGAACCTCGTACAACAAAGGACCTCCCTCAGTCCCCCTGTTTTCACTGTAACACATATCTGCTGTCCTCAAGGGCATCTTACGACATTTTCGTCATCCGGAACATAATCACATATGAAACTTAGGGTATTTATATGTATTACCCTCTTATGTCATGGTCTGTCATCTGCAGCCCAGGACAAGGGAAATACATCATGCGCTCATACAATCAGCGGCCTCGTATCCGATACAGATACAGGGCAACCGATTTCGGGAGCAACCATTCAACTGGAAACAAAGAGTGGACTAAGCACAAGCGAAGGCACGTTTTCGATCAATAATCTGTGCACAGGCAAAGTACTGATTACAGTCAGTGCCAGAGGCTATAATTCTTTCCAGAAACAAGTCCGCATCAAACAGTCCGAGCGATTGACCATCTCCCTGCACAGGCAAGACATTAAGCTGAATGAAGTGGAGATCACCGGTCACCGCTCCCCGGCACCTACGTCGAATGCTGCTACATCAATAGGCGGAGCAGAACTGGATCGCACACGTGGAGGCAACCTGGCCGAAGCTATCAAAAGCATCAGCGGAGTCAACATGCTGCAAACGGGAAGCACCATTTCCAAACCGGTCATTCAGGGTCTGCATAGTAACCGCATCTTAACGCTGAACAATGGCATTCGTCAGGAAGGTCAGCAATGGGGAGCCGAACACGCTCCTGAGATCGATCCTTTCATCGCCCGGCAAATCACCGTGATCAAGGGGGCCGAAGCGATTCGCTACGGAGCCGAAGCTATTGGTGGCGTTGTGCTGGTTGAACCTCCTTCCCTACCCCGTACGCCCGAATTACGAGCTGAGCTAAACCTTAGCGGGGCCAGCAATGGCAGAGCGGGTACTGCCTCGGGAATGATCTCAGGTGGCCTGGCCAGGCTTCCCGGCTTCGGATGGAGAATCCAGGGAACAGCCAAACAGGCGGGTAACCTGCAATCTGCAGACTACTACCTCGAGAACTCCGGGATGAAGGAGATGAACTTTTCCGCTGCCCTGGGCTATAACTCAGACCATCTGGAGACAGAAATCTATTATAGCCACTTCCAAACGGAACTGGGCATCTTCAAAGGAGCCCATTTTGGCAACCTCAGTGATCTCCAGGACAGAATAGCGTACGGCCGACCACTTTTCGATGGTAGCTTTACCTACAATCTCGAAGCACCGCTGCAAAAGGTAAGTCACGACCTCGTTAAACTAAAGTCCCATTTCCATCTTGCAAACGGAGCTTCTGTGAACGCCATCTACGGTTTCCAGTATAACAATCGCCAGGAATACGATCTCCGGAGAGTGTTGAATGCAACGCCTTCGCTCAACCTGCAGCTATACTCCCATACCATCGATCTGAATGTAGAACAGATGAGCGAGTCGGGTCTGAAAACCACCTTCGGATTCAATGGATTGATGCAGGTCAATAACAACGTTCCCGGAACGGGCATTACTCCGATGATCCCCAACTATGATACCCATGGTGCAGGACTTTATGGCCTAGCGAAACTATTCAGACGGAATTACGAATTGGAAATAGGTGCCCGTTACGATTACAGGAACCTGGATGCGTTGGGATATAACCGAGACGGAGACCTGTACGGCGACAAGCACAATTTCCACAATGTATCAGCTTCAGCCGGAGCGGTACTCCATCTGAACAATCACTTTCACCTCCGCACGAATCTGGGAAGTGCATGGCGACCTCCGGCTGTGAGCGAGCTCTACAGCGACGGGCTCCATCACGGCACAGGATCGTACGAACGGGGCGATCAGAACCTGAAGAGTGAACGTGCACTTAAATGGATCAACTCCATTGAATTTGAAGCAGACAGATTCAGCCTGAACGTAGATGCCTATCTCAATTACATCTACGATTATATCTATCTGAGCCCTTCTGCCAGCTACTTCGAAAACATACGCGGAACGTTCCCAATCTACAACTATAAGCAGACAAATGCACGTTTCGCGGGACTTGATCTTACAGCAAAAGCTCAGGTACTGCCGTTCGCAGAATATGAACTTAAAGGCTCTGTTGTAAAAGCCAGGGATGTACGCAATGACAGCTATCTTCCCTGGATCCCATCAGACCGCTTAGACAACAGTCTCAGGTTTAAACTTCCTGAATTCGCACAGCTTTCAAGCAGCTACCTCCGGATTCAACACCAGTTCGTGGCCGAACAAAAGAGATATGACGAAGGATCGGACTATACGCCACCTCCATCGGCTTACAATCTATTCAACCTCGACCTTGGCACTCAGATGAAGATAGGAAAGAACAACCTCTCCCTGAACGTGTCAGCCCAAAATTTAACAAACAAGCTTTATAAGGAATACCTGAACCGGTTCAGGTACTACGCACATGACACCGGCCGTAATTTCATTTTAAGAGCTACATACAGAATCTAAAACACAGAAACATCATGACAACAAAAAACAACATACTCGCCTTCACATTCATCATCCTGTCAGCTTTATTCATCAGCTCCTGCAGTAAAGACACCCCTCAGCCAGAAGTAGAGCAGGAAGAACCAGACCGGGCATTGCTCACATTCACCAAACTGGATGCAAATGGCAATGAAACACAAACCAAGGTGACGGTAGATTTCGATGGACTGTCCCACGATCATGATCACGACCATGCTCATGCAAGCAGCGCGACAGTTTCAGCAGAAGACGAACACGATCACGCTCATGCACACATTCATCTTGATGCTAATTCCACGTATCGTTTACAGATTGAGATGTACAGAGCGGGGCAGATGATCAATAACGAGTTTATCAAAGCTGCCGACGAGCATCAGTTCTTTTTCTTCGCAAAAGACGAAGCCGGAAAGCCGGTGTCCAACATCTTCACTTACGTGTACGAAGACAAAGACCAGAATAATCTTCCTATTGGCCTCAAAGGTAAATTCACCACACTGGGTGCGGGCCAGGCAGACATCCAGGTTATCCTAAGTCATGGCCTCGATAAGTACAAAGTTCCCGCAGGTGTTTACAATTATGACAAGTACTCACTCGTCGGCGACACAGATATGGATCAAACATTCGATCTACATATAGAAGCTGAATAATTTTCTGCTGCACCAAAAGAGAAATGCCTTGTAAACTCAAGGCATTTCTCTTTTGTACTTACAGGAAACTGCTGCTACAGATCTCAACAAACAAGCCAAACAAAACCAGTCTACCTCCACGGTGTTGTATGCTGACACCCTATTAAACCAATAATAGTGAGCGGCATCAACCTCGAAAAAGCAGAACAACTCTCTAATGCTGCAAAAGCTAAAGCAAGACAGATCGGCGTCCCCATGAATATCGCTATTGTCGATAAGAAGCTAGCTCGTTTCATTTTACAGAACGGACAGTACTTGGTTGGGCTCAGTGGACATTCGATCAGGAAAGCTAAAACCGCCCGGTTCGTTAATATGAATTCTGGGGAGATTGGAAAGTTATCTCAACCAGGAGGCCCCCTATTCGTAATTAAACATTCCAAAGGCGGGCTTATTATATTTCCCGGGGGGTAGAGCGCTGAAAAAGGACCAAGCGGAATCTTGGACTAATGACCGTTAGGCATAGATTTTAGTAAGTTGCCCTGTCCCCTTCCGGCGATAGAAATATTGTTATTTAAAATAATTCTTAATAAGGCTTAAAAAGGAGTAAAATACTCGTATTATTGCCTTAATTTAAAATCATTCTAAATAATATGCTTAAACCCCATACTCTTATTATTTTCCTTTTTTGTTTCCTGACGTCCGGAATAGCCCTTGCACAACAGGAAATTACCCTACATGGCTCAGTGAAAGATTTGGATGGCCAGGCCTTACCCGGAGCGGCCATTGTTGTCGAAGCCACAAACTACAGTACTACAGCCGACAAGGAAGGCATGTATATTTTGAAATTAAAGCCCGGTACTTACAAATTTGTTTATTCATTCGTGGGCTTCAATAAAGTCACCAAGACTATCAATAGCAGTGATCTTAGTGAGCTTCATATACGTATGCAGGCGGCTACATCTTCTCTCCAGCAAGTAGAAATCGTTGGCCGAAAAGAGCAGAGTTATAAAACCACAAGGTCTTTTATTGGAAAAGCGGAGACTGATCTGAAAGATATTCCGCAGTCTGTTTCCTATGCCAGCAAAGAATTTATAGCTGACCGGGGATTGACACGAGTGGGAGATATTGTGAGGAATTTGAGTGGTGTAACCCAGGCGAGTTTTTATGATGACCTTACTATAAGAGGATTCAGAGTAAACGGTCAAACTAATACCCAATTGATCAATGGATTAAGAACGAGCACCGGGTTTTGGAAACAGCCCCTCGCAAACTACCTGGAGCGTGTGGAAGTGCTTAAAGGACCTTCTTCGGCACTTTTCGGGAACGCTAGCCCGGGTGGAGTAGTAAACCGTGTAACAAAAAAGCCATTGGACGAAACCCGCAGGTCTGTAAACTTTTCATTGGGAAGTTTCAATACCTTTCGAGCGTTAGCTGACTTTACGGGGCCGGCAAGTAAAGACAGTTCGCTGCTCTATCGTCTTAACCTGGGATATGAGAATGCGGGGTCATTTCGCGATCTCATGTTTGATAAGAACATTGTTATTGCACCGTCACTCACTTTCTTACCCACGGATAGAACAAGTGTTAATTTCGACTTGGTTTACAATGACTCGAAAAGCAGGCTGGACCGGGGACAAACCCTGTTCGGCAGCTCAGATTTAAATTCTACACAGCAATCCTTATCGCTCAATACGGCAAATGATTACATGAACGAACTTACGTATAATGTAACTGTGTCTATTAATCATAGAATTACTGACAATTTCAGTGTAAATGCTGCCTATATCAAGACCGGCTACGAAGAAGATCTATATGAGCATCGTACATCGGGTACCTATGGAGTCGATAAAAACGGTGCAGCTTTGAATAATATGGCGGGAATGATGATCATTTCGAGAAAGCGAAAACGATATATTGACAATTTATCCGGATACTTTAACTACAAGCCGAAGACAGGAGTCGTAAAACATAATATTGTAGCAGGTTATGATTATGGCAGCGAAAAACTACCTGTAGGAAGTTCGCAGATGAGTGCTGGAGGATACTTGAACAAAACAAGGGACACAGTCATCAACAGGTATGTAGCTAAAGACAGTCTCAAATATGCACGGGATAGAAACGGAGCTCCTATTCCGAATGTCCCTCATTTTAACCTGTCAGATCCTTTAGGTTCACAGAAGATGATTGATGACAGTAAATCTGTGTTTACAAAAGGTGAGGTGGCACCTACTTTTTATTACCTGAATGCTGTCTATCTTCAGGATCAGCTTACCATAGGCAAACTTCAGGCTTTGATAGGTATCAGGTATGAGTATTATACTGATTTTGCCAATTATAAACTGGCCATTGAGGAGGAAACACATTCTGAAGCGTGGCTTCCCAGACTGGGACTCGTATATAGCCTCACTCCGAACATTAATCTTTATGGAAGTTATGTAGAAGGCTATAACCCACAAACTGCCTCTACTATAGCCAACCCCGAAGCGGGAGGGCCTTTTGATCCGCTAAAGAGCAATATGATCGAGTTTGGAACGAAAACTTCCTGGTTCCGTGATCAGCTTACGTTTTCTGCGTCGATTTATGAGATACAACAAACAGGGGCATTATATACGATTACAGGAAGTAACGCACTCAGACAAATTGGTGATGAAAAGTCCAGGGGGATAGAATTGGACGTGACGGGCCGGTTGTTGCCCAACCTCAGCATTATGGCTTCCTACTCCTATAATGAAGCTAAAATAGTGGAGAGCAGTGATCCTGGTGAAAAAGGCTTACAAAAACCAAACGCTCCAAAAAACACTGCCAATATATGGTCCAGGTATAGCATTGCCAAAGGGCCTTTGAGAGGTCTCGGCATTGGGGCCGGCTTCAATTTTGTCGATAAGCGGAACTTGAATTATGACAGTTCCCTAGCTCCTGAAGAACAGCTGACCATTCCAGGGTTCACCTTGCTGAACGCGGCGGTATATTATAACGTTGGAAAAATGCAGTTACAGCTAAACGCCAGCAATATTGGAAATAAGAAACACTGGGTTGGGGGGTATGACTATTTCCGTATTTTCCCTGGTAATCCGGAAAGTTACCTTTTCTCTTTAGGATACTCTTTTTAACAGTGAATAGTCATTTGCATACAAAAAGTCAGGTGATGCGAAAGAGCAAGCCTGCAAAGTCGGGATTTAGAAAGATAGTGGGCTGGCTCCATCTTTGGGTAGGCCTCGTTACCGGCCTGGTGATTTTCATCGTATCGTTAACGGGCTGCATATTCGTCTTTGAAGAGGAGATTTTCGATACTATCCATTCCGAAATCACTCAAGTAGCAGAAACTGGACCGCAAAGGCCCGTTTCTGTTCTTTTGGCGGCTGCTCAGGAACAGCTGGGAGAACACAGGCCTATCAACAATCTCATCGTATCTAACAAACCGGACAGAAGCTTCATTTTTGAAGCCTCTGGTGACCGTGAGCCGGAAGAGTGGGGCTTTTTTTACTTCAGTCAAGTTGACTATATAGACCGCGTGTTTGTAAATCAGTATACAGGTAAGGTTCTGGGGGTAGTAGATGTTAAATATGAATTTTTCCACATCGTTGAGCAGGTACACAGGCAGCTACTGTTGACCAGACCTGTTGGAAGGTTTATTGTAGGAGTCAGCACGCTGATCTTTATATTCATGTTACTTAGCGGGATTGTATTATGGTGGCCGAAAAATTACAAGCAGCTTAAGAGGAGCATCAAAATAAAGTGGAATGCCCGTTGGAAGCGGATTAACTACGATCTGCATAACAGCGTCGGGTTTTATGTTCTTCCATTCGCCTTGCTAATTGCAGTGACAGGCTTGGTGTGGTCATTTAACTGGTGGGAAAATGGCATATATCAGTTGCTTGGTGGTAATGATAAAAAGCTGTTCAGAAGGGAACTTCCAGCCCTTGTTTATTCTTCCGCTGATACATCGCTGAACAAGTGTGATTTGATATTTGCAAAGCTTAGGAAAGAGGTCAACGGCGATTGGGAGCGTATGGTTCTTAATTTTCCGAGCGAAAGCAATAAGCAAGTTATGGGATTCGTACACACTACGAACAATAAAGATGGCTGGAAAGGAGCCAGCTACTTTTATTTTGATGGTCGGGATGGCCGCTTATTTGACTCGTTGCCGCATGAAAAGAAGTCGCTGGCCATGAAGTGGCGGAATTCAAATTATTTTATCCATACGGGAGGGATATATGGCTTATGGTCACAGGTGTTTGCTTTCCTGGCAAGTCTCGTGTGTGCCAGCTTACCCGTTACAGGATGCTTAATATGGTGGGAGAAGCGTAGAAAATGCGGAAAAAGAAAAGCCTTGTAGGATAAACACCTACAAGGCTTTTCTTTTTATTCGTACTGAAGGCGGGAATCGAACCCGCACTCGCTTTAAGGCGAACAGGATTTTAAGTCCTGCGTGTCTACCAGTTCCACCACTTCAGCAGGTTAGAAACCTTTTTAAACTTAAATCCCTTCTCGGTAGGGAGAAGGGATTTAGAGCGAAAGACGAGATTCGAACTCGCGACCCCGACCTTGGCAAGGTCGTGCTCTACCAACTGAGCTACTTTCGCATTATTTGGTGTTTATCGCAACGTTGTTCCGTTTTGATGATGCAAATATAGAGAGAAAAACGCTTCTGTCAAGCCTAAAAGTCATTTTTTTTTAAACTTTATAGTAATTCATTGACTTTCAGCACATCAAAAATTAAGTCATTTTCATACCCCCTCATCAAACCATACTGAATCAGCTTATTTTTTCTTCTGAAGGCATCGCCTTCATGAATCTGCCCGGCTTTTTTGGCTAAAATAACCCTCAGCGTCTCCAGATAATCTTCATCATCGATCTCATTGAGCGCTTTTACAATCAGCTTATCTGATACCTTTTTTGCTTTCAACCCCATTCTGATCTTGATCCTCCCCCATTGCTTCATCCTGAATTTCCCGAGAGCGTAACTGCGGGCAAACCGTTCTTCATTCAAAAAGTTATTCTGAATAAGCTCCGAGATCAACTCCTCCACCTCATCACTCCTCAGCCCGTAATCATACAGCTTATTGCGGACCTCCTGCTGCGACCTTTCCTGGTACGCACAATAATGCTCCGCCTTCGCAAGCGCAGTCTTCTTATCAAGGATTTTTTTTACCGGTTTGTCGAAATCCATTCGCTTTTTATAATTCGTAAAATTATCATTCAAATCGCAAAAATTGCGGAAATTAGCACCGAAATGTATCATCCTGAATATTCGGTTCAACATATCCAAGAAATCATCCAGGCCGAAGGGGTTACGCCCGATCCTAACGCAGTTATCCGCACCCTTGCCTTTGACAGCAGAAAGCTGGCCGACGAGAAATTCACCCTTTTCTTTGCACTCAAGGGCCGCAGGAGCGGCGAGACATATATAAAGCAAGCGTACGACTCAGGGGTACGAAACTTTGTGGTCAGAACAGACTACAAGGATACAGACGCATGGCCCGGGGCCAACTTCCTTTTCGTAGACCATCCTGTGCAGGCATTACAAAGCTTGGCGGCAGCCCACCGGAAACAGTTCAACTATCCGGTAATCGCCATCACCGGAAGCAATGGTAAGACCATTGTGAAAGAATGGCTTTACCAGCTGCTTCGGCACAACAAAAAAATCGTACGTAGCCCTAAAAGCTACAATTCACAGATTGGGGTGCCACTGTCCGTATGGAACATGACTGCGGAGCAGGAGCTCGGCATCTTCGAAGCAGGGATATCCCTGCGCGGAGAAATGGCTGCCCTGGCCAATGTGATTCAGCCTACTATTGGTGTGCTGACCAATCTGGGTGACGCGCACAATGAAGGTTTCGGCAGTAAAGCTGAAAAGCTTGAAGAAAAGCTAAAGCTCTTCAGCCAGGTCGACCTCTTCGTTTACTCTCCCAGATACATACCTGATGAGAACATCAGCCTTCCCGGCAGGAAACAATTCAGCTGGGCATTCAACCAGCCAGCTGACCTTTGCATTACTCATCAGGAGGATAGTCCAAGTGGCGGTACTACCCTGACTGCATCTTTTCAGGGACAAACCATGTCCTGCCAGCTCCCCTTCAGAGACGCGGCTTCTTTGGAAAACGTGGTTTGCTGCTGGTCCGTCCTGCTGGCCCTCCATTATAAGCCCTCTGACGTTACGCAATGGTTGGAAAAACTTCATACCGTGAACATGCGGATGGAGCTCAAAAAAGGAATAAACAACTGCTCCGTCATTGACGATTCCTACAGCCTTGATCTTTCTTCGCTCAGCATCGCGCTCGACTTTTTGAATCAGCAGAAACAGCATCCTAAAAAGACTTTGATCCTTTCTGATATTCCTGAATCGGGTATTTCTTCGGAAACATTATACCGCCAGGTAGCTGATCTCTTGCGCAGCAAGGACGTTGACAGACTCATTGGCATTGGTCCGGAAATCTCCTCCTTCTCCGGTCTCTTTTCGCTGGAACAGCAGTTTTATGAAAGCACTGCTTCGTTCCTGTCAGATATGCCGCAGCTGCGGCTGAATAACGAAGCTATTCTGCTGAAAGGTGCCCGCCGTTTCGAGTTCGAACATATCAGCAAGGCTCTCACCCAGAAAGTTCATGAAACTGTTCTCGAGATCAATCTCAGCGCTCTGGAGGCTAATCTGAATCACTATAAGGCGAAACTGAAACCGGGAGTAAAACTCATGGCCATGGTTAAGGCCTTTTCCTATGGCAGTGGCAGCTACGAGATTGCCAATATCCTCCAGTTTAATGGAGTTGACTACCTGACGGTTGCTTACGCTGATGAAGGGGTTTCACTGCGACAAGCGGGCATTACGCTGCCTATCATGGTCATGAATCCCGACGTGGACGGCTTTGAAACCATGATCGACAACAATCTGGAGCCTGAATTATATAGCTTAAGAGTTCTTCGAAACTTTCTGGACGCGCTTTCATCCTCCGGCCGCACCGGATATCCCGTACATATCAAACTCGATACGGGCATGCACCGCCTGGGTTTTATTCCCGATGAGCTTGAACCGCTGCTGGCACTCATTTCCGGGGAACCTGGCATAGCCGTAAAAAGTGCTTTCTCTCATCTTACCAGCAGTGAAGACCCTGATTCTGATCATTTCACACGTCAGCAAATCAAGTTGTTTTCTGAGATGACCACCCGGCTCGAGTCTGCGCTTGGTTATTCAATCATCAAACATATTGCTAATACTTCTGCCATCAGCAGGCTTCCTGAAGCTCAGTTCGGCATGGTTCGCCTGGGCATAGGTTTATATGGAATTGACAGTTCGGTATCCTCCATGAAGTCGCCCCTGCATACTGTGGCGCGCCTGGTAACCTGCGTATCTCAGATCAAAGAATTGCGCAAGGGCGATACTGTTGGCTACAATCGCCGTGGAGTGATGCTCCATGATGGCAAAGTAGCAACCGTAAAGATCGGTTATGCCGACGGCTATGACAGAAAGCTCGGCAATGGAGTGGGACATATGCTGATCAATGGGCACCTTGTTCCCACGATAGGAAGCATCTGTATGGACATGTGCATGCTTGATGTCTCCGGCGTCGATGTGGAAGAGGGAGACGAGGTGATCGTCTTTGATGGCGAGCACACCGTGAGTCATATAGCAAGACAGCTGGAAACCATCCCCTACGAAGTGCTAACCGGCATATCTCAGCGGGTCAAACGCATCTATTTCTACGAATAACGTATATATTTCTATAAACTGTAATTTACACCCGGCCTCTTACGTCATACATAAAATGAATACACTCTTTAAAGCCTTAATCAACTACTTCATTAAAGGGATCCTTGTAGTCGTCCCTATCGGTGTGGCGATATTTCTGGTGTTCTGGATCATCGCAACCCTCGACAAGCTATTGAATCTTAGCGGTGCGATCTGGGTAGATGCCAAAACGGGTGAACCGATTTACGTCCCTGGATTGGGAATACTGACCGTTGTCGTCATTATTCTTCTCGCAGGGATCATCGTAACCAATCTCATCACCGAACCCATCAAGTTGTGGTTCAACCGTTGGTTCAAGCGACTTCCATTATTCAACATCCTGTATTCTTCCGTAAAGGACCTGACCGAAGCGTTTGTTGGTGATGAAAAGAAATTCAACGAGCCTGTTATCGTAGAGATCAACAACCATGGCCTGAAACAAGTCGGTTTTGTCACAAGGAAAGACCTGTCCAAACTAAAGCTCCATGGCAATGTAGCTGTGTACTTTCCGTTTTCTTACTCCTTTGCTGGTCAGCTGGCTATTGTAAAGGCCGAAAATGTGGAACCACTCAACATGAGTGCCAGTGAAGCCATGAAGTTTATTGTATCGGGCGGTGTCAGCGGAGGGGATTAGACTTCCACCTTATTCCGTTCTGATCTGATTCCAGGCATCCGACTGTTCGATCTGTTTTCCTATCTCGGCCAGATAATCCAGTGGAATCAGGTCTCCTGTAACCCAAACAAGTCCGGAGTCATCCTGATGAGGCATAATATCGCCTAACTTAGACATACCCTTGAAGACCATGTACGTCTCGTCCTGTGGTATAATGGTCAGCATTTCACCTTCTATATAGATCTCAAATGGTTCTTTTTCTTTCATAAACTTATCTTTTCTGTTGATTTCGACGGGCACTTCCTTGTAGATCTTAATCTCCATCTGCCCGTTGCGAAAGGTCTCCAAAGTATTAGCTGGAGCCCCATGCCGGGGGCTATCGTTCAGCATTTCGCTGTGTTTACCGTTATCAGGCATTTTAGCAAACGCTTTGTCTGCCTCCTCTCCCGCCCCACTATTAAGCAATTCTTTCCGGTATGAGGGGAGCGATTGGAGAGTTTCCTCATTTACCGGCGGAACCACAATCAGCATCTCAGACTCTTTTAGATCAACTGCATCCAGGGGGACAAGCACACTCTTGGTCTTTATGCCGAAGTCGTTGTCCGCCATGTTCACCAGCAGGTATCGTACCTTCATGCTTTCCGGCGAAAAGATCAGGTCATCGACATGGCCAATCTTCTCTCCCGCGGCATCTGTCACCCACCATCCGTTAACCTTGGGCTGCGATGGCACAATTTCATATTTACTCCCATTCAAATGCTCCAGCAATCTGTCTGATGATCGAATATCTTCCTGTGCCATCGTCTTACGTTTGAGTACGTTAATCCTTCACATTAGTCCGGTCAGGGCCTCCGTTCATGAATGTCTGATATTGATTGCAACTTCTCAGAAAGAAGAACAGGACGAGCATCACGACCAATGCAAGCAGTATCCGTGGCCACCAGCCTCCTCTTCTTTTCGGTTGAACATCTAAATCAGCCATGTTATAACGCGCCTTTATTAAATGCATCCACGTCGGTCTTCGATGCTGACCGGTCAACCTCCCTGGCTGTAGTACCCGGAGCCTCCTGGCGGAGCCTCATTCCCTCTTCCAGTCTCCGGTCAATTACGCGGCTACGGAGTCGGGAATCATCCTGTACTGCCGTGCTCAGATCTGCACGTTCATCCAGGTCCGCAGCACCGTAGTTATCCAGGATGCGCGCGGCAGCATCTGCTTCATCTCTTCCTTCAGCATGGACCGTCACAACCGTGCCGTTCCGCCCCGCCTCTGTATAGCGGGAGGCTTCGCTTACACTGTGACCAAAAAGACCTCTGAAGAAGTCCCCTATCGGGTCTTCCACCTGACGATCTGCTTCAACAGCAAGGTCTGTCGCGGCACCCTGTGAGGTTCTGATATCTATATTCTCCCGGCCAAAGCCGTTCGCCGCGAGATATTCAACGGCATCCTGAGCACGGCTAGAGCTCGTAAATATTCCAATAACGGTGTGTGACATAGTGATGTTTTTAAGATAGACAATAAGGTTTTTACCATAGGGGCTCAACATCCGTCCCCAGATTGCTCTGGCTAACGGATACAACTTCCCTTTTGAGGGTCTCTTTAACGGGAACGACGGTTTCCTTTTTATTTTTGGTGATATGCAGTTCTTCCACAAGCATCAGACGCTTCTCTACAACGAGCACTTCCTTTACCACTGAGACTATGGTCACGTCGCCCTCTTGTCTGACTGCTGGAGGTGCAACGTCTACATATTCATTCAATTCTCTTCTTTCTACTGAAACTTCCTCTTCAATCACGGGCACGTTCTTGAGTGCCTTTTCTTCAAAGACCCTTTTCGACACCAGCACACTGCCGGTTTCTACGTATTCCCTCCCTGTTTCGAAATTGCTATTGACTTCAGGGACGACAAGGGAACGATCCTCTGCCAGATCAACATCTAAATAATTATTCTCTTCTAGTATATCTCTCTTGTCTGCCATATTATCTATGTTAATTATTTGTCAATAACAGTAAAGACCTGAAAATGTGTAGATTTTCGGTAAAAAAAATAAGCCTGCACAAAAGAGGCAGGCTTTCTATTAACCCATTGCATAAGTAAAAAAAACATCCGAACTTTAATATACAAGCACCTAACTAATTAGAAATCATGAAAAAACAGGAATACTAAATCACCATTGATGCGTCCCCTAAAAAAGTATGGAATGTGCTTCTTGGTACCGACACCTACCCGCAGTGGACATCGCCATTCTCCCCTTCTTCCCAGGTAACGACCGACTGGCAGCAAGGCAGCAAAGCCATTTTTCACGATGGATCCGGTCAGGGAATGGTGTCAGAGATCGTCATTAACAGACCCTACGAATACCTGTCTATCCGCCATTTATCTTCTCTGAAAGAAGGAGAACAACACGACGATAATACCATCGATTCATGGGCAGGCGCGATGGAGAACTACACCCTGCAACAGACAGGCGGCAAAACGAAGTTACTGATAGAGCTCGACGTCACTGATGAATTCGTTGAGGAGATGAATACCATGTGGCCCAAGGCTCTGAACAAGGTCAAAGAACTCTCGGAAGCATCACACTCCGACACCTGATGCATTTGTAATCTAAGGTAGAAAATCAGGTAGCTTTTCCCTTGTGCTCCCAGTGATCCTTGATCACCTGGCCACTCTGATCATGCTTAAGCCGTCTTGCAAACCGCTCGCCCTTTACATTCCCATTCGCATCTTTTTTGCCCATGAATAGCAAAACAGGCCTGCCCTCCTCATCTGTCTTGAACGCCAGATCGTAGCGCTTATAGGTTTGCTCCACCATCGCGTCCGGTTCATACACCTTATTCAGGATCTTCATAATCGGCTCACCCAGTTCCATCACGATGCATTTAAAGATCCGTCATTCTCGTCATCACTCTCCTGATTCCGTAAGCTGTCTTCCGGACTGCCGTTATCGACATGCTCCACCGGTGGACTCCCCACCTCTTCGCGATTTTTCTTTTCATCCGGATGCAGACGATCCAATTGGTCAGTCTGGTTAGCACCCGACAGGATATCTTCTCCTGTATTTTCGCGTCTTTTCAATTCTTCCTGAGGAACAGAACCTGGCTGGTCCTCATTCTGTATGCTTTCTGTTATATCAGCCATTGCTTTATCGTTTGGGATATAACAAACCTGACGAAAAGGAGTTCGCGGCAAAAACACCTGTTTTAAACGGAAAGTACGTGGCAAACCCGCACCAGTATGATCAGTCGGTTCTAATCATACCGAAATGACTGTTTCAGAAACCAGTTCAGTTGCGGTATATCAATATACAGTAGTGCCATCAGCACACAAACAAACACTACCACGAAACCCATATACTTCCTCTCGCGGTGCAGCTTTTCGGGACCTTGCACCACCGAGTCTTTTCTTAAGCCAATGTGTAAATACCAGGAGAACAATACGGCAAAAAATGGAAAGCTCAGGAGGAGCTCAATCCTGTATTTAATCAGGAAGATCCCCAGAAAAAAGGCCGACACGAGGGCATAAAAGAACATCGAAATCAAGAGACTATTTTCCGTGTAGAACCTGAAAGATCTGCGGTAAAGTCCTGCCTGTTCCGGATTATTGATAAACCGGTACTCTGCACAGCGCTTTGTTGCCATCAGAAATGCCCCGCCCATCCAATACGCGAGAACAATGCTCGACGGTGGAATAATAACTCAGCTAAAGTCGTAGATATCCTTTGGCAGCAGCTCAGCAGGCACAAAGATGAACCAACCGAGGGCAAGTCGGATGGGATTATTAACAGATTCTGAGAGCACGTCCAGATACACCCTGTCCTTAGTGCGGAACGGTTTAACGTTATACATCACCCCCATGAAGAGGAGAAATGCTTCAAGAAGCACGAACGGCAAGTTGATATAGGAGGCCAGGACGAGCCCAGACACGGCAAGAAAAAGCCATTGCATAAACACATAGTACGGATTAAGCACCGTCTGTACGCCACTCCTGAATTTCTTCACCGGATGAAAGCGATCGAACTGAACATCGAGATACTCATTGATGACATAGTTAGCCGAGGCAATCAGACAAGTGCATGCAATCCCACTCAGTGCTTTCAGGAAGAAACCCGCATCGATAGGCGTCTGGTAGACCAGATAAGCGAACAGCATGCCCGGAAGCATGAAGATGTTCTTAAACCAATGGTCCGGCCTCGCGATCGTTACGTACTCATGCAGCCCTGCCGCCTTTAAGGATACACCATCTTCCACCAGAGTAGAAACAGGAGTATGGCTTGTTTTCATAATTTGATATTATTCGTTTTGAGATCAGAAAGTTGTGTGGTCAGATTCTTGAAGAAGTCGAAGGTTTTCAGGTGTCTTTTTTGGATAATTAAATAGGGCATCCCGGCACGTATAGCACATTCACCATCCAGCTCCATACGGTCACCAATGAACAAGCACTCGTCCCCGCTTACATTCATCTTGTCTGCAATGTGCAGCAGTCCACAGGGATCAGGCTTCAGCCGGTCTACCTCAGCATCGGTCGAGGCGACTGCCATGTCAACCTGTAAGCCCATTGCCTTCAGCTTTTCCTCGGCTTTATAGTCGGAGTAGATGGCAATCCGGATATCATTCTCCCGCAGGGCTGCGAAAAAATCGTGGATTCCGGGAAAGACGCATTCCGCCAAAAACTGATTTGGGAAATCGAATATCCAACGTTCTATCACAGGTTTGATCATACTCACCGGATAGTTCACTCTTTCTGCACACCAGATATACTGTGCGAGCTCCAATCCACTACCGGCATAGCCTGCATTTCGCTCCCTTTCCTTCCTGAAGTACACGAGTACTTTCAAATCATCGATCTTCCAGGGACGTAGAGCGTAGTACTTCAACAAGCCCAAAAACACCTTCCTCCTAAGCTTAGACTGCAAATACAGCGTCCCATCTACATCCAGAATAACGACCTTCACTTTGTCCCATCTGACCATACCTTTCATTTAGAATCCTCTTTACAATTTAGGCATTAGGGGAGGTCCTGAATTCGCTCTGCAAGGATTGTTACCGCGAGGTAATGGATTTTGTATAAAGGTGTGTAACAAAGAGATCAATTAAATAGGCATCTTTAACAATAGCCCAAAAATCTTCAATATGCCTTATTCAAAACCCGCGGAGCTTACGAAAGACGCCCCTGCCCGGCCGGAGAGGGGGCTGTCAGCTCCCAAATACATTTTATATACGCTGCTACTACTGGGCATAGTATTTCGGGGTTTTCACTTCCTGGATAACAGATCTTTGTGGCTTGACGAGATCTATGTGGCCCTGAACGTCCTCTCTTCTACCTTCCAGCAGCTTACTGCTCCTCTTCTCGAATACCAGCAAAAAACGCCGATCGGATTTCTCTGGATGGTTAAGTTCTCTGCAATCCTCTTCGGTGATCAGGAACAGGCTTTGCGTCTGGTGTCTTTGCTCAGCGGAATCGCTGCTCTCTGCTTCTTTGTCCCCGTATGCCGCCATTGGCTGAGACCGACAGGACAGATCGTCGCCTTGGGAATCATGGCGGTAGCCCCTCCCCTGGTCTATCATGCAGTGGAAGTGAAGCAGTACAGCATGGAGCTGCTCGCCACGGTACTCTGCCTCTGGCTTTTTGTACGCTTCAATGGAAAGGAAGAACCACGTGACAGGATTCTATGGGGTATGGCAGCTGCAGTCCTTTGGTTTTCGTACTCCTCTGTGTTCATTCTGACGGGAATAGGCGCAGCAGTATGCCTGCACCTGCTCTATAAACGAGAATGGAAGAACCTCTGGCGCACATGCCTGCCTTTTTCAATCTGGTTCTTCAGCTTCGCTCTCCATTATGCACTCATCACCAGTAAACAAAACAGCGAGGAATGGCTCCTCTACTGGTTCAGGCACTACAACAGCTTTATGCCACGCTGGTCGCCCGATACACCACAATGGCTGATACATCATCTTTATACTATGCTCGACTACCCACTGGGCCTGCTTTGGAACTTCAACAACGCTGAAAACACCATCCTCCGGACAATCCTCAAGATGTCGTTCTTGCCCATTGCGATGCTGCTTACGGGGATTTATGCCTTTTCCAAGACAGACAAACAGGCACTCCTGTTAATGGTTCTTCCCTTCGTGCTTACTCTTGCGGCTTCTGCCCTGGAGCTGTATCCCTTTTTGAACGCCTGCTGGTGTTCCTGTCCCCTCTTGCCTTCCTGCTGATTGCCCGGGGATGCGACCATGCTATAGCAACCATACCTGTGCTGCGGAAGGGAAAATACATCCTGCCATTCCTCCTCTTGCTGGGTGGATTCAGCGCCTCCACTCAGGAGATGATCAAACCGGACGTCTTTGGCCGCTACAAAAAGTCTTACCAGAAAGAAGCATTACTGTACGTGAACGAAAATTTCCGGGAGGGCGACGTCGTCTATGTTTATTGGAATATGAACTACGCTTACCGCTACTACAAGAAAGCCTATCAGCTGCGGTACAATGCAATAGAAGGCAGCGATGTCAAATTCGAATCTGTCAGCCCCTCGGACTATATCCAGCATCTGGAGCCCGACTTTACCAAGTTTAAAGGAAACAGGCGGGTGTGGGTTGTCTATAATAAGAAACTTTGGAATGATATCGGAGAGATAGAAAGCAAACCCGACTGGTACAACCATTCGCAGCCCGGAGAGTTCCTGTACAGGGCACTCAGGAGCCGCGCCACTGAAAAGGCAAGCAAGGTCTTCCCTGAAGTGAATGTATCCCTGTTCGACTTTAGCTCCGCTCGGTGATCTCCACCCATTTATAGCGCACCGCACCCGGCTTCGGTTCAATAGGCGCATCGTGACAATCTGCCCAGGCCTGCGTAAAAGAAGCACCGAAATAGAGGATCAGAGAAGAGTAAAACACAAACAGAAGGAGAAGTACGATGGCTGCAGAAGCGCCGTATAAACTCCCGATATTACTCTGAAGAAGTAATACGCGCAGCAAGAACTTGCCGATATTGAAGAGTACGCTGGTAAAAAGCGCACCTGCAAAAGCGACATTCCAGGATGGCGTACCGTCGGGCAGGTACCTGAAAATGATCACGAACCAGGCCGTCACGACTACGATGGAGAAAATATAGCTAAAAATACTGTTCAGATACTCCGCCAACCAGGGTAACAAACCTTCCACCACCTCCTTCAGGTAGGTCTGCATTCCTTCCATGAGTATAGCAAGCAGAAAGAGGAAACCGGTAAACACGATGATGATGAGTGCCTGCCACCTTGATCGCATGGTCCCGCTGAACCGCTGCTTCGCCACCATCTTGATTTTCCAGACCTGATTGATCGAGTCCTTGATAATCTTGAAGAGATTCGTAGCCACAAAGATCAGAATGACCATACCCACAATAGTGATATACTCATTACTCGCCATATCTCTGATCGCTCTCAGGGTGTCGGTGATCTGGACAGTACTGCTCCGCCCGATCACCATAGAAAGGTTTTTAAACACCTCACGGATAATCTGCTCATTTACGATCAAACCTAACACCTGGGTGATGATCACCAGAATGGGTGGCAATGCAAATAGGGTGAAGAACGCTGTCGCCGCAGCCATTCGCAGAGGATCGTTTGCCGAAAACACCTGAATAGCCTGCTTCAGAGGTTTTAAAATACTGGTTACTAGGAGGGTTTGTTTCAATCTTTCTTTGATTTTCTAAGCTACGCTGGTGCTGATCTTCTTCAACAGATGCTATATTAATCCGTTTTCAGTCAAATTGTTCCCGCAGGCTTCAAAAATAAGAAATAAGAGGTTTGCAAGCGGGAGGAGAAAGATACTACTTCTTTTCCACCTTGCTTCCAACACTCAGGTTCAGGTTGACGGCCATACCTAATGAATGCAGTCTGACATGCCCGTAACCTATATCCGCAACCGGTATTTTCAGGTAAGGCTGAAATCCGATTCCCAACTTGTTGTTTATACGACGTACATACCTCGCATCCAAATTAATCACACTAAAAGCATGTTTATTCTTGTTGCGGATTGAATAGTCATAATCGCCCAGACCACTCTGCTGAGTGTACGTAAACCGGTAGTCTTCTCTCAACATCAGATAAGAGGATACACCAGTTCCTACCGTTACCGTATTCCTGCCTTTGTTAATCAAGGTATAGCTCACATTCAAAGGCAGATCCAGCACCCGGCAATCGGTATAGACTCTCTCCGGGATATAGGGGTAAGACGCTTTATTTTCGGGATTATAACTACTGAAATCACTATCATACAGCTTCTTGGCATAAATCGCCCCGGTGCTCAGACTCCATTTTTCAGAGAGAGCCACAGTCAACAACAAACCATAGTCGCTCCCCACCCGGGCCTCCTTATAGTTGTTGATGCCGTTCAAAGCCGGAGCATACATCACGCTGATACTCAGTGGAACCTTCAGGCCACGGCGTATCTCAAGGTTTTCCGCCGCGAGATAGGTCTCTTCCGGAGCCCGGACTCCCGCTATGCGGATCTCAGGCAACGGCAATGACTTTACATCGCCGGGCACCACGGGCTGGCTCAGCAGCCCGTGATATTCCAGCGATCTCCTCTCAGTCCATTCGTTAGTTAACTCTTTCTGATGCCGGCCGCTGGTCTCCTGCTTCGCGAAGGCTTCACGATTTCCGGCCGATACAGCTTTGGGCACCAATATCTTCGAACCTGGGGAGCGCAGCCCTCCCGGCTCGCCGGCAGGCCCTACTCCGGTGATTGATCCGTTTTCCGGAGCTTTGTTCCCCGGCGACTGCTCTGTCTGCCCGGCTTTTCCCTCAGTTGTCTTGCCTTGCTTCGCAACCGGATTTGCCGGCACCTCCAGATCTTTATCCCGGGTCAGTACCCAGGTAAGTAATACCAGGAGCATCGCAGCAACGGCCCCAATCCGCTTTACCCACATCATCCTGCGCGTGCCAGCATCATGCTTATCGAGGCGACTCGCCAGCACAGACCAGTCATCCTCCAGCGAAGCTGAATGATCACGGTCGGGATCTAACCCATCCCTGAACATATGCTTAGGGTTGTCGCTACTCATCTTGTGCCCGGTTTTTATTAACAATCACATTTTTATCTGGCTGCCGCAAGGCAACTACTTTCGCTTCTGTATGCTGATCTTTGAGCTTAGCCGAAGCATGCAAAGACACCAGTTCCTGAAGCTTCTTTTTTGCTTTGAACAAGTTTGACCTGGACGTTCCTGCACTGATCTTTAACATTCCCGCAATCTCCTCATGCGAGTAGCCATCAATTTCATACAAGTTGAAAACCATCCGGTACGCATTAGGAAGCCTCCGGATCACGGCCAGCAGATCCTCATAATCCAGCTGATGCTCGGCAGAGATATCACTTTCCATCGCGTCCGCATGATCCAGATCCTCCATAAAGGCGACCTTCAGATTGGTCCTATAGTAGTCGATGGACGTATTATGCATGATCCTACCTAGCCAGGCTTTAAAAGGCCTCGCCCGATCGAATTTAGCAAGATTTAAGAAAGCTTTGAAGAAGCCGTCGTTCAATACTTCCGAGGCTTCATACCGGTTGCTGGTATAACGCAAACAAATGTTCATAGCAAAGTTATAGAACTCCTGATAGAGTAGCTTCTGACTATTCCGGTCGTTTTTTAAACATCCGTCCAGGAGACGCAATAACCTTTCTTCCATTGAGGATATTTACCAGCTGGCTTGTACGCGTTTTCGAGAAAAAATCCAGTTAACCGTTTTCATTTGTTCTTAGACTGAAATAAACTAAATGTCCGTGAAATGCTGAAACCCCAGCGAAACTCGCCATCGCCCCAGGAGGTACTTGTATTGGGAATAAATTGGTTCTCCAGAATAGCAGCAGCATTCGTAAAGATCATGTTGAAAACGTGTCCGCCTGTCTCAATTTCCAGTCCCACCCCGAGCGGATTGTGAAATTTGAAACCCTTCTGATCTTTGAAGTAATCCTTGCTTTCCTTAGTTCTGAAGTTATGAAAAAAATCAGCAACAAAAGCCATTCTTTTACTAAATCTTAAGCGTCCGCCCAGCCCTATGGCCATGCTGTTATTCATATCCATAAAAGGAACATAATTGCGCCTGACGTAGGTTGGCGTGAGCGCAAGGGAAAGCTTATCGCTGAACTTTCGTGCGATAATAACCTGAGTGATATAGCTCATCCGGTCACCGAAGCTAGTAAAGGCAGCGTCGGACGTCACCTGATCGAGCTTGTGCATCGTGGAAACCGCAGCATCTCCAAATAAAGTCAGCGACAGGGGTACGTGGTCATCCTCCGTCTGATGCAGCACCCTGTACTTCATGTTCACATAAACAATCTGTCGCTGGTTTGTACCGGTACCATTGGGCGCTCCTTTCACCCGGCCAAAACCTGCACTCCATTTATCAGAGATTCCATAGTTGAACCCGATCAGGATATCGGAAGAATTATCCAGACCGAAGAAATTCTCCACTCCTCCGTTCGACCCGGCTATATCCCCAAACCGGTGCATGACCATAAAGATCAGATCGTGCTTGTTCACCGTTTCGTTGGACTGCCCGTTGATGATATGGGGCGACTTAAATGTGCCGATCACCGGCACGTGCTCTTCCATAGTGGAGTCGCTCACGAGCTTACTTAAGTCATCCTGCGCATTCGAAACTGCGAAAAAGGCACAGCTAAAAAGAAGAGAAAGCATGAATTTCATAGTCGCTGATTTAAGGGTTTCTTGTCTATTTCGTTTGAGCTGAAGGTCCATAAACGGCAGAGACCTGTACATCCACGATCTCGGCAATGTTTCTTATCACGAGTGAAGGAATTTTGATACGGTGATCTTCCAGTTTCACCGGGAACTTCGCATTCGCGGCGATGCTACCGTTCGAGACCTGTAGTTCACCTCTCACGCTGTAATCTTTGATCACTCCGTGGATATTCAACTTTCCCTGAACGGTGACCGGGAATGTGCCATCCTTCTTTGGATCGATATTCTCCAGAACATTGCCTTTGAATTCGGCCACCGGATACTTTTCACTCTCCAGATAGTTCTCATTGAAATGCTGCTTCATCAGACTTTTTCTGAATTCAAACGAACGGATCGGAACTTTGAAATAGATTGCCCTGCTGGAAACGTTCAGAGCAGAAACACCTTTATCGGTCTTCGCGCTGATATCTTCCATCGGCGCTTCCGAGAAAAAGCTGAATGCCATTCTGCGCGCAACATAAAGGTCCTGCGACCAGCCTACCAGGGGCCAGCCGAACAGGATTAAGAAGGTGAGTCCTATTTTCATATCGTTCGTTTTATAGCCCCTCGGGACTGCAGTTTCCTATCCATGCATTAAGCGAGTCGCGGGTAGATTTGGGCAGAGGAGCCCTCCCCATCGGCATGTCGGCCTGATCAGAAATCACCCTGGCGGGAAACTTATCGACATAAGCTCGCACACCTGCATAGCTGGTAAAGTTCCCCGGTCCCATGGAGTTGCCCCCTTTGTGGCAGGCACGTGTGCAATTGATAGCAATGACATTTTTCACGTAGTTTTCATACGTGACATTCATCCCGGGAAATGCAGGTTTGCACCCAGTTTGCGGAGCTTCCTCTTCGCTCTCCGGCGCCGTCTTTGTACAACCGTAATAAAGGATCAGTAAAACAGCAGTAAGTTTCAGGTATCTTTTCATTGGGTTCGTTTTTCATTGCTGGTGGGCGAAAGCCCGGTATATTCAGTCGCCAGGAGGAACATACCGGGCAGATCAGCCGAACTGGCCATACACTTAATATCCGGAACCTGCTCCCGACATACTTGGTGCGGTGCCGCTCTTCATCATCGTGGCGATCACTTCACCACCCGGATAGTTCTGGCTGTGGATTTGGGAATATATCTTTCCGGCATTCAGATCGTTCACCTGTTCGATGGTGAGGATAGCCTTGCCCGAAGCTGTGCCGCTCATTCCATTGGAGTGTTCTTTGATATCAATGATGATCGGTCCGGCATCATGAAAGTGCATACCTACGGCATTACTGCTTAGTCCGGTCCAGCTCAGCTCGTACGAAAGTTCCCTCGTCAGCGGGTTGAAAACAGCCGTGGTCGTTCCAGTGGCTGTGGTCACCACGTTATCTTTCGACTTGACGAAGCTGCCGGAATAGGTAATATTGGTTGGCGGACTGCTAGAATCATCATCTTTGCCACAGGATAAGCAGCCTACAGAAAGAAAGAGCAAAATAAAAGGAAACACCTTTCCTCCTACAACATCAAACGCTTTTTTCATGGTCTTGAGTTTAAGATTTGAATCATGTTATTATCAAAGAAGGATTTGATGCTGCAGCACATCTATTTACGTTACGGAGCGCAAACAGCAGTTGCTGCCTGGCGAAAAAATATTTTATTTTTTTTGATGCTGATCGATAAGGAAGAATGATGGGCCGTTCTTTTAAAAGTGCATTTGCTAAATCCAAGGGGGACTTGCGGACCGGACGTCAGACGAACCCGCGGGTGGGATAAGAAGCGGCATTGAGCTTGCCCTCCTTCATCTTGTGCATGGTTTCTTCTACCTGCTCTCCTGCTTTTTTTGAATACTTTGCCATATGCTATCGTGTAAGTTTAACCTTGTAAATTTTCTAATCATAGATCACCGCAGAGCTGGATAGGTTTACCCAATTGATGACGACCGAATGAGATAACAAGAAAAACACTTCAGGCAAACAAATGCCCGAAGCTTTTTCTTTTATACTGAAATAAACTACTAGCTATGGAAAATCAGGAATTGAACAACAACGAGCTGCCGGAAGAAAATACCGGATCTGCAGAGAGCAGGAATGATACGACAGACGCAGGTGATGATACCATCGGAGAGAATACCGAGCTCACGCCGCTGGCGCAGGAGATTCTCAAAGACGAAGATAAGCGTGTAGAGTCAAAAAAGAATTCGGAAGACAAGGATCCTTCCGAAAAGAATGGATAAAAAAAGAGGGCATGGAATCATGCCCTCTTTTTTTATCCATTCTACCTAGCGGCTTATTATAACCGACTTTGCCGGCTCAAATACATCTACAGGCAGAATAGCGCCCTGCTCATCAAAACGCATCGGTGAGATACAGGTTTCGCGGTTATAGCCGTTACCTCCAGGGATTCTAAACCGGTGATAGGCAATGTACCATTCGTCTCTTCCGGGTACTTGTACCACGGAATGATGTCCTGCTCCTTTTACAATACCTTCTCCTTTCAACACCGGATTCTTCCCAGCCTTTACAAATGGCCCCATAGGTGAATCGGATGTGGCATAAGCGACTGAATAACGCGGATCGCGCGTGTCGTACTCTGACCACATCAGGTAATATTTTCCTTTCCTTTTGAACACGAATGCTCCTTCGTTATATCCTTCGGTCTTGAAGCTCTTCAGTTGAGCCGGATCAAAAGAGATCATATCATCGTTCAGCTTGACCACATGGCAGCTGCCTTGTCCGAAATAGAGATATGCGGAACCATCATCGTCAACAAAGACCATGGGGTCGATCATCTGACCTTTGTAGGTTGCTCTGGGGACCAGCGGTTTACCAAGCGGATCTTTGAAGGGACCTGTCGGCTTATCGGCTACGGCTACGCCGATGTTGACGTCCGCAGAGTAGTAGTAATAATACTTGCCGTTCTTCGTGGCGATAGCAGGCGCCCATGCCCGCTCTTTCGCCCAGCTGAGATCCTTCTTAAGGTCAAGGATGGTACCTTCTTTCTTCCAGTTGACCAGATCTTTGGATGACCACGCCGTAAAATGGTCGGACATCCAGCCTTCGGTGCCATCGGTGGTTGGATACAGGTAGAACTTATCGCCAAAGGCTGCAATGTGCGGATCCGCATAAACTCCCGGCAGCACTGCTGAAGGGACGCTCGCGTTATTCAGGTGCCTGTACATCTCGGAAGCGGCCAGGAGAAATGCACCTACGCCAAAGTCGGCTGTGGAGTTTCTGTCGACCACCTGACCGGGGATGGCGCGCTCACCTATAGGCTGAACGAAGCCGATCTTCCCGTCGGCCTGCAGGGCCTGAGTGCTGAGGTAATTCCATGCTTTGCTGACCACCGGCATGTATTCCTGCTGGTCAAGAATGCCATTGTTGATCCCCCATAACATGCCGTAGGTAAAGAATGCGGTACCGCTGGTCTCCGGTCCGGGAGCATGTTCAGGATCCAGCATGCTCCTCGTCCAATAACCTTCGGGTTGTTGAGAGCCTTTAATGGCCTGGGCCATGTCCTGGAACCTGCTGAGATATTCATTCCGATGGGCGTCATTATAGGGCAGGTCTTTCAATACCTTGGCGAGTCCCGCAAACACCCAACCATCTCCCCTGGCCCAGAAATCCTTTTTGCCGTTCGCACTTTTATGCTTAGGATAGACGTATTTCGCATCACGATAGTAAAGCTTTGCCTCCTGATCATACATGATGCTGTTGGCGTAGCTGAGGTATTCGTGGAGCTTCTCCAGATAGAGCTTATTGCCGGTTACCTGATGAAGTTTGGTCATCACCGGCATAACCATATACAGGCCGTCTGCCCACCACCAGTAATCCTTGTTAGGGGTACTCATCTGGTACTCCATAACTTCAATAGCACGCGCTATCTTCTTTGGGTCCTTGTCGAGTTTATACAGATCAATATAGGTCTGAAAGCAGATCTGCCAGTCGCCAAACAGCACATACTCGTCCTTCTCCCCGTAATTGTACTTCCACTCGGCTTTATTATCTGATTTGGCTCCTTTCCATTGGTTTGCCTCTGCCCACTTTTCTGAGTACTTCCGATATTCTTCGTTCTTCGTAATCGCATAGGCTTCCATGTTGCCGGTATGATAGGCGGCCACATGCCAGAAGGCGTTTCCAGGTTCAGGATGGGTATTCTGCCAGTACCGGTTCACGCGGTTGATGATCTCCAGGACCTCCCCTTTGGAACCTGCGAGTGACTGCTGGCTGTGTTTCTTGACAGCACAGGAGCTTAACACAAGCAAAAGGGCCAGGCTGACATTTAATACGAGTTTATTCATGGTCACATTGTTATAATTGAGTGTAAGGCGTCTCCCGCCCGCTTATTCTTGTTGGATTGCCTTTTTTATTTCAGGTGAAGTGCATGGTCGGCCGGAACATCCTGCCCATTCCATACTTTAGCAGATGTCCAGGGTTCAGCCTTCGCTGACCAGAACTCATCTTCCGGAGACAAGCCAAGAGGCAGGAGGATATCGGCGCAGAGATAGAGGCTTCCGGTGGTGATATAAAAGTCTCCCAGCCGTGGCTGACTTCCATATAATCCGATGGTTAGCCAACCGTCTTTGGTGAAGGTGTCGGCTCTTTCAAATGTTTTACGGATAACAGCCGTCAAAGCGCCTCTGACCTGGGCAGGTTTCAAAGAATTTGGGAGACTCTTGCGATACGCCACGTCTGCCAGGTGGTGAAAAGCTCCGCCGCGGTAGGTAATTGATCGACCTGTGACCGGAAAGCTACCGTCGGCATTAATAAAGCGCTCCTGATGCTCTGCAAAGCGTTGTGTGATCTTGCCGAAATCCGCCTTGTACCAGTTGTACCTGTCGTTCTTTTGATTGATGACCTCCAGAATAGCCGCCATATAGGGTTGTATCACGTAGCTGTTGTAGTAGTCGAGGCTGAACTGCATACCGTCCGAATACATTCCGTCTCCCGTATACCAGTGTTCAGCGAATTCCCGAATGCTGTACTCTATCCTGACATCGTCATAATCCATTCCGTATTTACAGAAAAAAGCTTCAATCATTCCTGAAAAAAGGATCCAGTTGGTATAAACGGGAACGGTCTTGCGAGTGGCAAGCAGTGCCGTTTGAACCTGTTGCTGTACCTGCTTATCCAGGTTCGTCCAAAGCCAGGGACAGCGGATAAGCCCCAACGCAAAGAACGAAGCATCTACCAGCGGCTGTCCACCCTCCCACTGCAGATAGTCTTTTGCGGCCGGATTAACCGCGTTGGCGATAGCTTTAAGCGCCCATTCACGATATTGATTCCGCAAGGCCTGTTCTTCCGTGGTACCACCTTCGGCATTCAGCCAGGGAGCTATCCCGCTTAATGTTCGTCCGAACGCTTCAAGATAGGCTACTTTGGTGCGTTGTGCCTTGTTGTCGATACGGTCGGATAATATTACCCGCATGTTCTGCTTCAGCTTGTCAGCAGCCAGGTTCTGCAGAACGGGCCGCGATACGCGGTCAAGGTGACTGAGCCAAAACTTCCTGTCGTCAGTTTGAGCGTGCCTTTTGGTTTGTGCCTGGAGGGTGGTGTTCAGGAACAGCCCCAGGGTGAGGAAAAATAATGTTTGGAACTTCATTGTCTTAGAGGTTGCTTGGTAAGCGATAGGCAAGATATCAATATCCGCACAGTTTTTACAATTTCCAGCTGTCGTACCATGTAATACTCAACCCATCGTCCTTGACTTCTGCCGGAAGCCAGAGATACCGGCTATCTTTTAAATCCTTGGGATTCCATTTATCAGCCATAAAGATGAACTTGTTCTTCTTTCCCTG
The DNA here is from genome assembly GCF_053551015.1 of Arcticibacter sp. NCBI lineage: Bacteria > Pseudomonadati > Bacteroidota > Sphingobacteriia > Sphingobacteriales > Sphingobacteriaceae > Arcticibacter > Arcticibacter sp. The sequence goes on from NZ_JBMQOB010000003.1 coordinate 219,636, forward strand.
GACGGGTAAAATAAAGGTTGACTGTCCGCCAAAGGTCGTGGCAGCATCAGGACCATGCATCGGATCTCCCTTATCTTCCCAGGGGCCCCATATCGATGATGCGACATGCACACTCGCCCTATTGGGTGCCCATCCGGTGCATCCACTCGTGATCATGTAATACAGGTTGTTTAGTCTGAAAATCGCTGGAGCTTCACGATGCTGGCTGAACAGCAGCTTGTCTTCTGTTGTAGGGCTGAGATAGTCGCCGGTCAGCTTTGCAATGCGCAGATCATAGTTATCTCTTGAAGAATAGATGTGATAAGCGGTTCTGTCATGATCGACAAACAGCGTCATATCTCTGGACATGTTACCGTTTGGACGAAAACTTTTCAGAAACTTAAATGGGCCTGTTGGGCGATCACTGATCGCCACTGCTGCACGGGCCGCGTCGTATCCCTGTCCTTTTAGTTCCAAATGGAACCACATGACGTACTTTCCTGTCTTCTCATTGTAGATCACTTTGGGGCGCTCCATCAGACAGCCTCTGGTAATGTCGCTCTCCGGAGATTCGTCAGGGGAGAGCGCCAGACCTTCGGCCTTCCAGTTATAAAGATCCTTAGAGGAGTAAACGTTCACTCCTTCGGAAGCACGTTGGCCGCGTTTTTCTCCGTACCAATAGTAGGTGCCCCTGGAAAAAAGCACGCCCCCGCCGTGAGCATTTATGACTTCTCCCTGAGTGTCCTTCCAGATGATCCCAGGCGAAAATTGCTTTAATGTTTGGGCAGCTGCCGGTGTTGATACGGCCGCGACAAGCAGTGTGAGGACGGTAAGATGTAGTTTACACATGATGCCATCGGCATTAGTAACACTACTCCTGATATTAACCTGACCAAAGCCTGAAGTATAAGAAAACAGCAGGGTTAAAAGAGACACCTTGTCTTTTATCCTGCGAGAGAGACGCCTTAAAATTCCTTTCATAAGATCTTTTGTGGAGGTTCAGTAAGATGCAAGATCGTAAAGCGAAACATTTTTGAAAGGGGGGTAAATGGCATAGTTAAGGGGACCATCAGATAATGTTCATGAATAATCTCGTCAAGTGAGGGCTTTGGGGGGAGCACAACCAATTTGCTGCAGACACTCCACGCACAAAAGAGAAAACCTAAATAGGATAAACTACATATCGATATGCCATCATGACATATCCCGTTATATACTTTTCATATAATCAGATCATTGAATTCACATACATATACAATTAATTTATCGTTAATCCCTAGCCTTTACCTGGATCAAACTCCAGAACACAGACCGGCTGTGCCGCCACTTCGGCTTTTCCTTCTCCGTCTACCTGCGTTACATTCTGCAGAAAAAGGTTCAGGATTTTCCTTTTTTCCCATAGCTCGGTATCGAATGTTGGCTCCCAGGAGCCAACCGAGGCTGATGTGAGATCACTCACGCTCCAGCGCTTTCTTTTGAGGTCGTTTATGCGGAGCGCAGACACCTTGCTACCCCGTTCTTCATCCCTGAAAACCATGAGAATAGCAGCCCTGCGGCCGGAGCCTGTGACCATTATCTGCGGACGTGAGATGGGGATTGCCTTGGTGCCCGCACCGCTCAGGCTGAAGGCAGCCTTGCGGAAGCATGGAGAGATCGTTTGCCATTTCTTGCCATTGTGGTAGATGATATGGTATTGCGGGACCCTTGATCCAGCCTCTCTCCAGTAGGTCGCGATGTATGGATTCCCTGCTTTGTCATTTGCCATGGACGTCTGGTTGATCAGCTCACTTTTTTGTGGAATTAAACAAGCATATTCAGCTGATTCTTTAGTAATTGGGATTCTGTATTGCTCCCCTGTAGACTTCTCCCATGTACGTCCGCCATCCCTGGATCGGGCATAAGCCATGTCGTGATTGCTTGCTACATCGGGGGTCTCTCGCCAAACCCAGGAGATGTGCATGGTGCCGTTGCGGTCGATCGAAGATTGGCAGTAGGCGTTGCGTTTCCCCTCTCCATCGATGAGGTTGCGATGAAGCTGAGTCCACGTTTTCGTACCCTTGTCGTACCGGTTGACCACGAGGTCGCCTTTCCCCGAAGCACCGTTCCGGTATAGGAACAGGAGGTTTCCATCAGCAAGTTTGTAGAACTCCGGATAGGTGACATTCTGCTCGACCAGCCCCGTCATTTGCATTTTTTCAGTCATCTCCAGCGAGCCCGGAGCTATGCTCCTGCAGTAGCGAAGCGGATGGCCGTGGTGATCCCAGGACATGTGGAGATAACCATCGCCGTCGACCATGATGCTGATCGAATTGTGGGCGTCGGCCGCATTACCGGTATAAGGTGTTTTTTTAATTTTCCAGCTATCCTCCCCCTGGCGGCGTTTGCCGAGGATGACGTTCATATCCTTGTCATAATAGGCGACAAACTGGGTATCGCGCCAGCTGACCAATGAGTTCTTACGAAAGATCACGGCGTTGACCGAGTTATTGGCCCAGCCATCGCCTACATAGCTGAGATTGACATTCTGCCCGAGCTTCAAATCCTGGGCGTACAACATTTCCAAGCCTGCGAACAGCAGCGGAATCAAGGCAATCACGCGGCTGCCGAATAGGTTTTCGATCGAGAAGAAGCCACCAGGGGCCGAACTCTTGCCATACAACGCATTTCTAGCTGATTTAAGCGCATTTTGCACTCGAAGAGAGCACTTACGCGTTCTGAATAAAAAAGAAGCTCTCAAGGCTTTAAATTTAACTTCAACAATACACTCTGGAACTACACTCCAGAGTGACCGGCGTATGCGTGATTTGATGACCATCATTCGAATACCATGACAAATCCACCTGCGGGTTTCACTTTCAAGCTTGTTGTACGGGAGGGCACAACATCGGATTTCGCGAAGGATAGATCCTCCTCTCCGTCCGTGATCATCTTTCCTGTACCGGGAATGAATGACAAATCGAGAGTAAACTCCCTGCTTTCCTTTTCACCGTTTATACCGGCTACATACCAGCGATTTCCGGACTTCCGGGCGATGACCACCCGCTTACCCGGGAAGCCATCGATGAAGCGAACGTCGTCCCATGTAGAGGGAAGGTTCCTCAGATGCTCCTTCACATAGTCGGGGACATGTGACATACCTTCAGGCGTTTCTGCCAGATGCTGAATTCCTGAAGTAAACAGAATGGGAAGTGCAAGTTCAAAGCCGTTGGTCGTTTTCCGTTTAATATTCGGAATCTTATGCAGGACCATCGGAGTGTAATCCATCGGGTCAAATACATTCCTGGTGAAGGGAATAGTGGTACAGTGGGCAGGTTGCATATCTTCTGCTTCCTGAGCAAAGGTGCGAAACTCCATACCTTTGACTGACTCCATGGTCATCAGATTGGGGTAGGTAATCTGCAGTCCCCTCGGCAAGGTTGTTCCATGAAAGTTGACAAGGATCTTGTGATCTGCTGCGTCCTTGAGAATGTCGAGATAGTATTGCATGAACGACTGGCCATCTCCGCCGAAGAAGTCAATCTTCACACCCTTGATCCCCATCTTCTGCAGTTTGGCAAACTCCGCTCTGCGGCTTTCCCTGGTGAGCATCATATCACGCGGTGTAAAGGGAGCGCCATTCCAGGCTCCTGCCGAGTTATACCAAAGGAGCAAGCCGACCTTCTTTGTCTGCGCATATTCCGCGAGCTCGGCGATCTTTTCATATCCGATCCGCTTATCCCATTCCGCATCGATCAGGAGATACTCCCAGTTCATATCGGCGGCATAATCTATAAAACGTTTCTGCACATGATAAACGGTAGAATCATCTTTCATGAGCACCCAACTCCACGCAGATTTCCCGGGTTTGATATAGGAAAGATCGAGCTCCATAGTCGGCTTAGCCACATCTGTGCCCAGACTGGATTCGACGATAGTCTTGAGACTTCCCAGCGCGATGATCCGCCAGGGAGTGTACCAGGGCAATTTTGATGCGGGGAGCAGTGCTGCTCCCGGTGAAAACACTTCGGGCGATTGCGGGAAGCCGATGCTATACTCCCCTCCCGGAGAGTCGGGTTTTAACCTGGTGCCCGCGTAGTTCCCCTCAGAGGCAGATTCGGTGATAAGTACCCAGGTATCGCCATTCTGAAACAAAGCAGGGAATACCCAGCCTGCCCGGATAGGAGACTTCCTCCCTACCGGAATTCCCTGCTCGTAATTCTCTTCGTAAGATGGATTGGTGCGCTCCCATCCGGTTTGCGCATCGGCCATGGGCTGCAGCCAGCCTCTGGCACTTCCGGGAAAATTGAAGGAGCTTACTTCGTTCGTGATCTGTTTGATGTCTGCCGATTGTCCCGGGAAATAGTACCGGAAAGCGACGCCATCATTTGATATGCGGAAGATAATATCCAGGGGTTTCCCTGCGCCGTTGCTTAAATGGAAGACTTGTTGTTTGGCGACATAACGGTTAATACGGCGCTTTCCGACAAGCGTTTCATATTGTCCAGCTAAACTTTCGATACCGGATGCGGAGCTCAGCCGAAGCGCCCGTGTGTAGTCGCCATCCGAGCGCACCAGGCCAAGCTTTGATGTTTCGATGGCCTCTACATTGTTTCGTGAAACCGCGTAGCTGGGTTCACCTTTACTGTTCAGAGTAAAAGTCAAGACGATCTTGTCGTTCGGACTCGATAACTTGAAAGTCTTGACCTGCGCCATAGCGGATGACCCGGCCAGCAGCAGGAAGAAGCTGAATCTCCGTAGCTCTTTAATCATTATCATTGGGTTGTTAAATCTTTAGTCAAGTGTGACCTCAGGCCAGCCTAGAGTGTCCCATTTTAGGGTTTTGATCTGCAATTTGGGCTTACCGTTATCTTTTGCATCATAGCCATGATAGATCAGATAGTCGGTTCCATCAAAGCGGCAAACGGCATTATGGCCTACGCCATGCCAGTTGGCGTTACCTGCGAGGAGTAATGTACCGCCTGCTGTGCGCATATCGCGTCCTTCCTTATCAAGGTAGGGTCCTTTTACGTCTCGGGACCTCCCTACAACCATCTTGTAGGTGCTGTTGACCCCTTTGCAGCAATAGTCTATCGATGCAAAAAGGTAATAATACCGGTTTCTCTTAAAAATGAAAGGCGCTTCGATCGCGTTGCCACCGGCGTCGGGAGGGTTGTTGTCTACTGCCGGGGGATTGGCCAGCTGGTTTGGATCCATTTTCCTGCTGGCGATCGTAGGAAGATGAATGGTGTCGCCCAACACCTGAAGGCGGTCTTTGCTCAGTTTAACTAGCTTGAGTCCGTCCCAGAAGGAGCCGAAAGACAGATAAGGGTTTCCTTTGTTGTCCGTGATCAGGTTGGGATCTATCGCGTTCCAATTTGTAATTCCAGGATAAGACTGGATGATCTTCCCTTTATCGCTCCACTTGAAATCGGGACTTCCGGGATCCAGTGTCTTGTTGACAGCGAGGCCGATACAGGACGTATTTTTACCGAATGCGGATACGGAATAGTACAGATAGTAGAGCCCGTCGGCGTAACTGATATCGGGAGCCCAGATATGGTTTCTGAAGCCGGGCACTGCTGCTACTGCCCAGGATGGTGCTTCTTCAAAGACCTGCTTTTCACGCTTCCAGCTTTTCATATCGGAAGATGACCAGACTGCGATTCCCCGCCCTGTGCAGAACAGGTAGTAGCGATTTCCGGCCTTGATCATGACAGGGTCATGAACCGAGATGTCAGTTTCAAGGTCCTGCCCTCTTAGGACAAGACCTGAAAACAGACAGATAAACAGAACGAGAATCTGTTTTCCCATGATATTTTAGATTTTAACCCGAACCATATTTACCGAATATGGATTCAGATCGAGATTGATCTTCTTATTTTTGATCGCGATGGATGATACCTTAGGACTAATTGCCTCGGGTACTTCAAGGGAATTCACGGCATTCAGATCAGCGCTACTCAGCACGGTTAAAGATCCTTTACCCTGCACTTTACTAAGTCCGTCGATCACAAAGGATCCGCTTTGCTTTTTACCTGAGGAATTTACGACCTTCAGGATAAGCTCATTGGTTTTACGGTCTATAGTTGCAGATGCATAATATCCGTCTTGTCCGGTAACAGCCTTATTATCCAGAAGCACAGGAACGACATCAGTACCCCTATTCAGAGAAAAAAGCTTCTGCACCTGATAGTTCGCTGTTCCATAAGAACGCAGGTTATCTACCCAGATCAGATCGGGCGTCCACTGCCAGCCTTCTGCATGAGCAAATAAGGGCGCATAAGAAGCCATGACTACAACATCGGCGTTGCGCTCCAGGCCGGTCATGAAAGCCGCTTCAGACATGGCGCATTGCCAGTTGTTCTTGTTATCGGGACTGGCAATCCTTACGCTTTGTGCCGCATACTCCCCTGCGAAGATCTTAGGGCCTTTACGATCATAATTATCATAGCGGCCTGCATTCTCGAGGAACCATTGCGGTGCTCGGTAATAATGCTCGTCGATAATGTCTGCATTCATTGCCCTCAGCTCTCTATCAAGATAGTCGAACCTGTCTCCGTTTGGATCTGTTCCTGAACTATTCACGATCTTTATATCGGGATATTTGTCGTTGATGGCTTTGGTAAATACTTTAAGACGTTCAATATACTGAGGTCCCCAGTTTTCATTACCGACACCGATCATGGTCATTTTAAACGGCGCGGGGTGCCCCATTTCAGCACGCTTCTTCCCCCAGACAGATGTGGCTGGCCCATTGGCAAACTCAATCAGATCAAGCGCATCCTGAATATAGGGTTGCAGCTCATCGAGAGGAACTACTTCTGCCGTATTGAACTGACAGGCCATTCCTGCATTCAGAATCGGCAGCGGAGCGGCACCGATATCTTCACAAAGCTGGAAATACTCAAAGAAGCCGAGGCCAAAAGACTGGAAATAATCCGGTGCTAGCCTGTGCTTAAACTCGACGTTCCAGCGGTTGATGATCAGCTCGCGGTCTTCGAGGTTTCCAATAGTTTTTTTCCATTGAAAGCGCTCGTCAAGTGTGCGGCCTTCCACGATACAACCTCCGGGAAAGCGGAGGAAGCCAGGCTTCATATCGGCAAGCAGTTGCACCATGTCGGCGCGCAGACCGTTCTTTCTTCCTTTCCAGGTATCTCTGGGAAATAAGGAGATCATGTCAAGGTCCATCCCTCCTTTGTCCGCCAGCATGATGTTCAGGCTGGCTTTGGGCACGGTAGTCTTTGCTACAAAGGTGGCCGTGTATTTAGCCCAGTTCGTACTCGTTGGTTTAACGGTAGCGGTACCGACCACGGCATTCTTTTCATCCACCAGTTCAATGAGGAGGTTTCCTGTGCTGCCCTCATGCTGCCGTGCGAGAACAGAGAAGTCGTACTGCATGCCCTGCTTGATCCCCATTCCTTTGAAGCCCTCGTTGGCGAGACCGTAACGACCGGAGCTGGATTTCAGCTGCACATAGCGTCTGTTGGCAGGGTTTACATTTCCGCGATTCTGATACAGCGCTGTTCCTTCGGCATTTTGGTCTTTGATCTCTTTCCAGCCCATACCGGCGACATCGAACTCGAAAGACCTGTTCTTAACCAGTTCTGCATAGAGGCCACCGTCGGCACCCTGGTTGATATCTTCAAAGAAGAGCCCCCACATGGTTGGAGCAACCTGAGCCTTTACCTCATTGGCTTTAATGGTAAAGACCTTTGCACTCTGTGCGCTCGCCGAGCTTGTTGCGCAAGAAACCAGAACTGCCCCCATTGCGAGCAGTCTGGTATATCTATCTATCTGTAAAATCATATTGGTTTTATTTGAGTGCAAGCTCAACCACTGACAGCGGAGGAAGCTCTGCTTTCAGTTGATTGCCGCTCTTCTTAGCTCCCTTGAATTGGGCAGCTACGATCTTGTTAGGATTGGCGAACGAGTTGTAGTCGTTGAATTTAGCAGAGGTAACAATGCGTCCGCTAACATTCGACCACTTAAGTCCGTTCAGCGCGGTATTGATGCTGATCTTCTTTTTAGGATCCAGGTTGACGAGAGTAATGTGAACCACGCCATTGGAGTCAATAGATGCGGAAGCATTTACTGCCGGGATCTTATTACCTGCAAGCTCATAGTCAGGGCTCTTAAAGTTAAGCGGAATCAGTTTGGCGTCCATGTGACCCTTATAAAGGTCGAAAACGTGGTAAGTTGGCGTCAGGAGCATCTTTTCCTTCTCGGTGAGGATCAGAGCCTGCAGCACGTTTACAGTTTGTGCAAGGCTGGCCAGCTTTACCCTGTCTGCATGGTTATTGAAGATATTCAGTGTAGAACCGGCAATAAGCGCATCGCGCATACTGTTCTGCTGATACAGGAATCCAGGATTGGTTCCAGGCTCAACATCTGTCCATACACCCCACTCATCTACAGCCAAAGCAACTTTTTTCTGAGGATCGTATTTATCCATCACCGCGGAGTGCATTCTAACCAGGCTATCCATAGCAAGGCCGTTCTTCATGGTCTGGAAATATTCTTTTTCGTCAAATGCGGTTGCAGAACCTTTCTTACCCCAGTTTCCGGTAGGCAGAGTATAATAGTGCAGGGATACGCCCCACATATCGCGCCCCGGAATATTCTTCATCAGCACTTCAGTCCAGTTTACGTCCCATGAGTTGGCACCGCTGGCAATTTTCTTAAGTGTAGCACCAGGGTAATTTCGGGCGTAAGTAGCATAGCGCTTGTACAGGTCAGCATAATACTCGGGGGTCATGTTACCACCGCAGCCCCAGCTTTCGTTTCCTACTCCCCAGAAGCTTACTCTCCATGGTTCGGCTCTGCCATTCTCTTTGCGGAGGTTGGCCATTGGGCTCACGCCATCAAAATTCAGGTATTCTACCCATTTAGCCATCTCTTCGACCGTACCACTACCTACGTTACCTGCGATATAGGGTTCGCACTCAAGCAAAGCACATAGTTCAAGGAATTCGTGGGTACCGAAGCTATTGTCTTCTACGACGCCACCCCAATTGGTGTTGACCATTTTAGGGCGCTGTTCGCGGGGTCCGATACCGTCGCGCCAGTGGTATTCGTCGGCAAAACAGCCTCCCGGCCATCTTAGATTGGGCACTTTGATCTTCTTCAACGCATCCACGATATCCAGGCGAATGCGATCTTTCTTCGGAACGTTCAGTGCCGGATCTACCCAGAAGCCGTCGTAAATACAGCGACCAAGGTGCTCAGAGAAGTGACCATAAATGTCTCTGCTGATAACGGTTTTTGCATTAGCGGTGTTGACGTCGATCGTCAGTGCGCTTTGTGCGTTCGCAGTAAGGTTAACGCCCAAAAAGGCGATAAGAAGTGATAGTGAGGTTTTTTTCATCAGTTTAAAATTGGCCCGGGACTCGATTTAATAAGGCGGGTTGGTTAGATTCTTTGATTTTTTAGTTAGCGAGACTAAGGTAATTTAAAATTCTAGAAGCGTCAAGTAAACAATTAATTACAGAATCTAAGGAGGATACAGCAGAAAATTTTCTGCTGTATCCCGGAAATTGTGCTTTTATTTCAACGCAATTCTCTCCACCGGAGAGTACGCCAATTCATTGACCCCGGCGGTCTTAACCCCCACCCTGACGTAGACGGCGTCGAGCGAGGTTAATGCCGCAGGGATGGTCACATTCATGCTAACCGGCTGGCCGGTGTTAGGAATCGCAGATGCCTCGACAACCGTGCGGGCACTTTGATTCACATCGTCAACCAGAGCCGTTCTGAACACATATAGTCTGACCGATTCAAGGGCATTAGCCGTGCTGACGGTCTGCAGGCTCGCAGTGGCAGTGATCGTGGCACCGTTTCTCTGAAAGGTAGCACTCTTCACGAAGGTATAGGGAGTGACCGGAACATCAACCACAGTGTTGCCTCGCACCTGCACGTCGATCGAATCTGTATTACTGAGCCAAGGCCCCCCGTTTTGTCTAGTCATTTTATAATCCCCATCAAACAGCCGGGCTGAATAGGTACCGTCGGGAGCCACAAACACGCGTATTTTGGAGAAAAATGCGTATCCATGTTGCCAAAGTTCCAGCTGGACAGCATTTGATCTGACACCGATGGGTTGGCCTTCGAAAACGACCCTTCCCGTAAGGAGTGATTCGGGTTCATCGTAATTGTCTTTTTTACACCCGTAGCCTCCTGCTAAGGTGATCAGCAGGAGTGAGTATATATATGCCTTAAGTCTCATAGCCGATTAGTTAAATGGATTTTGAACAATTTTTGGATTATTGTTGATAACGGACTGGTCGAAAGAGGAATAATAATTGAAGTTCTGGAAGAATCGCGGCGCCCGAAAGCGCGGAGCAACCATCTTCACAAATACGTACTTCCCATCGCGGGCAGGGTCGCCGGGGCGGACCACGCGGTATGGATACAATGCGTACACCATGTCTTGTGGGTTGTTAACATTACCAGTCCAGACCTTATCGGCTTGTCTCCAACGCTTAAGGTCCCAGACGCGATGATCTTCAAAGGCGAGCTCATTGCGACGTTCATTTCTGATCCGGTCTAATGTCAGGGTAGCGACAGTCAGACTGTTCTGTGGAAAACCGGCGCGGGCGCGAAGAGGATTGATATAGGTCAGCGCATCAGCCGGTCTTCCTAATTCAAATGCGGCTTCTGCAGCATTCAAATGAATCTCGCCGAGACGGAACCAAACCCACCAAACGTCACTTTGAATACCACGGGTAGAAGCTCCTCCATTTGCATCAACATACTTGCGCAGGTAGAAACCCGTGTTGGATACTTCTTGTATCGATCTGTGCGGCCCTGAAGCAGCGATCAACAGCTTGTTATCTGTATAATTCGCACCCAGATCAGGGCCTTCAATAGTTCTGTACGCATTGGTTGCAGCATCCCATTGCATGACACCTGCCTGCATACTCACCGTCAAACCTCTGAATGGAGCTCCGGGATAAATGACCGTTCCATATAAGCGGGCATCTTTGTTCGCGAATATGTCGGTGGTGCTGTTGTAGTAAATATAGTCTGTGTTCGCTGCATTGCGGGTTCTTAACTCACCACTGCTTCCATCCAGATACTCATAGCTTTCGACCAGATTCAATGACGGAGCTATACTGGATGAACTTAAGTTATCTTCTCTAATCCCTCTTGCAATGTTCTCGTAGGTGAAAAAGTGCTTTTTAGCCTTAGAGGTCAGGAAGTCCCTTACAAAGATCACCTCAGGGTTATTTGCTTTTTTAACTACAGCCTCGTAGAAGTTTTCCCCCAGGTTTGGATTGCTGTTATACAAGGAGTATGGTCCTGATAGCACTTCAACAGAGGCTTCCAGCGACTTTTGAAAGTAGTCGTTTGCCCTAGAGGCCGGGATTCCAACTTCCCCACCGGGAGTAACGATATTGGGAGTTAATAAGGCATTGTACTTCGCTATGGAACCTGCATACAGCATTGCTCTGCTTTTTAAGGCCATGCAAGTAAACCTGTTGGCTCGCGTGTTACTAGTACCGTTTCCGATGTCATTTTTGATAGCATCAAGCTCAGAAGCAATGAAATCATATACCTCCTCTTCTTTAGCGCGGGGTTGCTGCAAGGATGCCGGATCACCTCCAAAGTCATAGATCAGCTGGGTAGTGATCAAAGGGACTCCGCCCATCCGCTTTACCATCTCGAAATAAAGGTATGCCCTGATGAACCTCAGCTCGGCCTTGGTCTGTGCCCTTTGCACCTCTGTAAGTGTGGCACTCCCGTATTTATCAACATATTCGATGGAGAGATTCAGGTCGCGAACGAAAGTATAGTCGTATAATCTCCAGCGGCCTCTATCATAGTTCACTATTCCATTTCGGGGTTCTTCATTTGAACTACCAGACCACATGGCGTCATCGTAGTCAGCCATGTTTCTCCACTGCGATCCCCCTTGATCGTTGAGCCCCATATCTGTAGGAAGCCGGTCATAGAAACTGGCCAGCAGTCCCGTGATGAGCTTGGGGTCTTTCCACAGCTGTTCATCGGTAACAATATCCGTAGGTTCCCTCTCCAGATAATCTTTTTTACAAGCACTCACACTAACTGTTAGCAGAAAGCCGAATATGATGTATTTCGTTATATTTTTCATAATATGATCCTATAGAGTCAGATTAAAGCCAAACGTATAGATCTTTTGCTGAGGATAAATCAAGCCGTTAGTAGCTGAAATTTCTGGATCTACTTCGTAGTCTTTCACGTTGTCAAAAGAGAACAGATTAGAGCCATTAACGTATATTCTCAGTCCGGAGATACTGGCCCTCTGAAGTAATGCTTTGGGAAAACTATAGCCCAGTTCCAGATTCTTCAGTCGGAAATACCGGATGTTGGTTGTCCAGAAGTCGTTTCTGAAATTGGCTCCTCTGTTTACGTCATCATACAGCAGGGCGCCAGGGACGCGAAAAACAGATAAGTTGGTAGCATCTTTTCTGAGCGCCGGATAAGTTCCCGCTATCCATGGACTGGTTGGATCATAAGGATCAGCACGGTGCCAGCGGTCTGTTAACATATAGGCAGGCGAGTTCCCGTTGTTTTGAAATGGAAACTTCAATTCCCAGTCGCGATAGTAGGTCTGCATGCCAGCTCCCATGAAATCAAATGCGAGGGAAATACCCTTCCAGGTTACACGACCGTTTACGCCATAGTTGAAATAAGGCAGTGCACCTTCAGCATAACCGATCGGTTTTTCATCCAGCTCGTTGATCAGTCCGTCCTTATTCAAATCTTCATAAATCAGATCTCCGGGGAGCAGAGTTGTGTTACCCTGGCCGTCAATATTGACCGGGTGATCGTTTATTTCCTGTTCGGACTGGAATCGGCCTATTATGTGATGCCCCCAGTTGACGTTCTGCCAGCGCTCTGTTCTGTCATTTCTATACTGATCATATGAATTACCAAAACGCGGTTTATAGATGTAATCGTCCTTCGTACGTCCGAGAGTAGCATTACCACCTATAGAGAAATCGACTGCTCCGATCTTGTTGCTGTGAGTAATGAATCCATCCATCCCCTGGCTGATATCGGAATTGAGGTTCTCATCAGGTAAGGTATATCCCACCTCGCTTGGCAGTATCACATCGTAGCGTCCGGCGGGAAGCCCCGAACGCTTGCGCCGGAACAAGTCAAACTGACCGGTAAAGTTTCTCAATACGGTAAAGTCGATACCGATATTCGACATCTCATTTTCCACCCATGAAAGCGTGGTAGTAGGCAAACCCCTTGGTCTTACGCCGTTGTAGAAAGCACCATCAAGCACCGCATTTCCCCGGTTTACGTTATATCCTCCGAGGTATGCAAATGCAGAAGGTGAATAGTATGCACCATTTACATCCTGCAGGGAGGTACCGGTCTTACCATATGAAACCCTCAGCTTGAAGTCGTTTACCGTTTCTTTGAAGATATTCTTAAAGAAGCTCTCTTCAGAAAGTCTCCAGCCTACGGACACGCCTGGAAAGAAGCCAAAGCGGCTACCTGACCTGTAAAGAAAGGAACCATCGTAGCGTGCAACGGCCTCGACGAGATATTTCTTTTTGAAATCATAATTCAAACGCATTGCATAACCCTCGAAGGCCTCTTCGTAGTGGGTGTCGCCGAGATAATCCAGATCAGCAAAGAGCTGTGTTTTGATGATGTTGTTCGGAGGAACAGAGTGCAAGGCGATATAATCGTTCGTTGCCTCTTTGCGTTCAAAAGCTACCAGAGCAGCAATGGAATGCTCTTTTATCTGTTTGTTATAGTTGACCTGGAATTGAGCGAATTTGGCAATTACATTCCGTTTGTGTCTTTCACGCCATGGGTTCTGGTTTCCATAAAGTGCTCCGTTTTCTGCACGATCATTATAAGTATCTGTTGCAGGATCATAAATATAGGCCGGATAGGTATATTCAAATCCTTCGAAGTCTTCGTTACTGTAATCGTATGAATACAGTCCCTTCACTGAAAGGCCAAAGTCAAAATCGTATTGTGCGTTGAATTTGGCACCTCCACCACGTGTGACATTGTCAATATATCCGGTGATATCATTTGTATACGTGGCCGGGTTTACGTTCACGTTGTGCGTCTGGTTGATGTAGTTCGGATTGTTATTGGCGTACGCGGTTTCTGTTGGCCACATACTTCCGATACTGAGGAGTGGGTTGAAGAAATCATCAAGACCAGGAACTCCCACATTGTGGCGATCCTCAATTCTACCGCTGATCTGCGCCCCTACTGTAAGTCCCTTTAAGATAGTGCTCGAAATATTTGCCTGAAGGTTTGTTCTGTTGAAATTGAAATCCTTCAGGGTAGCATCTTGATTCAGGTGACCCAGAGACAGGTAGTAAGTTGATTTCTCCGTTCCCCCCGATGCATTTGCGGTGACATAATACTGGGGCACGTTCGGCCTGACGACAAAGTCGTAGTAATCGTTATTCTGATATCCGGGCTCTACACCTGCCTGCCATTTAGCGAGTTCTTCAGGTGCATATAGATTGGCTGGATTACGCCCAAGATTCTGCTCTGACTCTAACCTGCCCAGCACGTACTGACCCGCGTTACCCGGTCTCGGATATCTGGTAAAATTCTGGAGGCCGTAATAGCCTGACACCCCCAGGCTAGGCTTATCACCCCTTCTGCCTTTTTTGGTGGTTACCAGCACGACGCCATTTCCTGCAGCCAATCCATAGATGGAGGCCGAGGCATCTTTTAACACGGTGATGCTCTCGATATCGTCGATCCCGAGCTGGTTAAACGCGTTAACGCCCGAAATGCCGGTATTGTATCCGAAGACGTCGGTGCCATTGCTAGTACTATACGCCACTCCGTCGATCACATACAGCGGATTTCCGAGGTTACGTATCTGAAGACTTGATCCGTTTCCGGGACGTGCGTCAGAAGTACGGGCGGTAACTCCGGGAATCTTTCCTACAAGGGCACTTGTTGCTGCAACAGCAGGCGTCCGCACGATGTCGGCCGATTGAATGTTACTGATAGCACCTGAGATGGTGGCCTTCTTTTGGGTTCCGTAGGCGACGACAACAACCTCTTCCAGGGCTTCGCTACCTGCGCTGACCAGCTGCACGTTAATCACACTCTGGCTTCCTACAGTTACTTCTTTGTTCTGGAACCCGATGTACCGGAACTGCAGAACGGAAGATGTAGCAGGCACACTAAGTGTGTACCGCCCGTTCGGATCGGTCTGGGTTCCTCCTTTTACATTTTTAATTGTTACCGTAACTCCAACGAGCGGCTGATTGCTCTCGTCGGTCACTCTGCCGGACACATTGGTTTGGGCAGACGCCACAGATGACAGCAGGAACAGCGTCATCATGAGTATCCATTTCGATTGCAGTTTGTGGTACCAATGTCCACCCACAACGCGTATACCAGGAAACTGGGATACCTCTGGTAGTTTTCTTTGCATAGTTCTTTTGATTAGTTTGAAGTTTGTACATTTTGAAGAACTGAATTTTAAAATGCTGAGGTTAATCCATATTGTCTATTTCATAATGCTTTGATTGAGTGGTGAGGGGCTTGGTTGGTTAATTTATAATTGTTTCTTAATAGGAAATGCCTCAATAGACCAGAACGGAATAATTGCCATAGGCTGTTTGCAATTTGGTTTTACAATTGGTAGTTATATACTAATATACTAAATATTAATAATCTGTAATATGTCCATTTAGCGTTAAAATAACCGTTTTTCTTTGGTCCGCCCGGAGGATAAAATGTCCCCGAACATCCCTCAAAACAAGAGCGAAGCTCCACGAGATCAAGTCAACGAATGACACTCACAAATAGAGGTATTTAACATCTAAGAAACTTTCAATAACGTTTCAAAATTTCTACATATCGTATCAAATTGATTGCACGTTCTTCAGAAACTGAATCCGAGGGTAATGTAAGGTAGAGTTCCTTCTTTAGAAAAACCGACGAGAGCTTGTATGAGCATGCGGTTTGCGGGACTTATATAGGCGCCACCTCCATACCCATCATGCCATTCGGAAGAGCGCTCGCGGGGCACCCAAACGCGCCCAATGTCGTTGAAAGCAATCAATCCGATAGAACCGGGTAAGAGATAAGAAGAAAAGCGGAGTACGCGCATTCTCAGTTCAAGATTATGATATAACATGGAATGGCCAACAAAGCGGTTAGTGCGGAATCCTCTTAAGTTCCGTTCTCCCCCCAGACTCATTTGCTGAAAGAACAAGGGGTCGCCGATAGAGCTGCCGCCTCCGATCCTGTTTGCCAATACGATGGAAGAATCTTTCAACGCAAGATAAAAACCCACCTCCGATGAGATCCGACCGTAGGAACGGGAACTTCCATTCAACTGAGTTTTGGCAGTCAGCTGCGTCGACCAGTAAGTACCCCGGTGAGGGATCAGGGCATCAGCTCGGGTATCAAAGATCAATCCTGCTGAAATCCCCGTAAAAAGACGTTCCTGATATATCCCTTCTTCCGGGAAGCTCGCGTTGAACGCATTGAAGAATTTAGCTGTATTATTTGAGGCCTTGCTGGCGTAGTACTCTGAACTAAGTCCGAGTTCCGCGTCCCAGGAACTGCCCAGTTGCCTTTTCAATTTCAAATCGGCAGTCAGGTAGTCGAACCTGTTTCTATAAAAAGAAATATCGCGATCATCATCCCGCTGATAAATTGAGGCGTTCCCCAGGCCGAAGAAATTGCCTACATGATGCGGGCCAAGGGAACTGATCTCTAGGTTCAGGTCATTTTTACCGATGAGACTTTTGAAGTCTGCTTCATAGCGGAAAGCCCAGGATTGTCGACCGGTTGAATAGCTGGCCCCAAATTCCTGCCGTTTTGCGTAGGGGGATTTTCTGAAACCCTGTACTTCATTCATAAAGCCGGCGGACAGGAGCAAGCCCTGATCAAAGCCATAGTTAAGCAGGAAAATGGGTCCGGAGCGGTTATAGACAAAACTCCGGGGATCAAAGGCGTGAATAGCTGTGTCAGAAGATGTTTTTAAACGAACGCCACGGCGGCGAGACATTGAACCTGCGGCATCCTCTCCATCGTAAATGAACAACTTGTTTGCTCCTGGATGAGTTTGGGGGATCAGGTATTCGTCTTTATCCATTCCACCGATCAGGCGGACTTTAATTTTTGAAACGGCCTGACCGCTTGTTTGATATACGTCCTCTCCTGCCACTCCGTAGATACGGATCTCGCTGGTTGAATCCTGACGGAATGTACGCTCGTAAAGCTTCCTTCCGCGGGTACCGTCTTTTTTCTTATTATCAATTCGGATATTGACCTTCCCGTTCTCCAGGTAATTAACATCTACAAACTCCCGTTTTTCAGACATAGGAATATCTATCGTTCTGCTTAAAAACGAATAATACTCCAGAGCGAGCGGCATGAGGTTATCTCTCCGTTGTTTTAGCAGCGGAAGAAGGTGCCTGCCACTCAACTTGAAAATGGTATCTGGCATTTTACTCATAGCCTCTTCCAACAGCTGATCAGTTAGACGGCTTTGCACCAGTCTGACCTCCTTAACCCAGTCCTCCTGGTTTACTTGGGTAAGAAAGAAACGATCAAAATACCGGGCATTATAATTCCAGGTTTTAATGTCGCGAATGGTGCCGCTATAGGGTTGGATGTTGGATTTCAGCCATTCGTGAGACAATATCCAGGGCAGCACACCTGATGTCTTGTAAAAGACCTTATCCCTGTCTCGGGGGATAGGTGTGTAAACAGATTCGCCTTGTTTCTTCTGTTTGTCCCAACGCCAGTTATCCTCATGGCGATCCCAGTCGCCGACCAGGAAGTCGAGTAACCTCGCTCTGAGTACAAGCTTCTGTCTGACTTCCGTATCATTATCCTCCAGGAGCTTTTGCTGAACCTTTAGGGTGTTGTCTGTATCTGCCGATTCGAAAGGTTGTCGACTCTCAAAGAGGTAGACGGCGTTGGCAAAGTCTTTTCGGTATTCACCTAACCGGGGATCGTCTCCAACGTAGACTAACTCGGGACTTGCGTGCGGAAGCGATAGTGCGGCAGCGAGAGGAGGCACGACCAGGGCGCCGAAGGGATGGCCTGTTGATACCTGGTCCTGTAAAATATCTTTTGCTATGGTGGGTTGCAGATCCAGGGGCAACCCTCTTTCCGGATACTTCTGTACCGTTCTCAGGACCCACTCTCGTCCGCTGTTGTCGACAAGACGAAGTGATCGGGTCTGCATCCCTCCTCCTGGTTTCACAATTTGCATTCCCCCGTGCTCCTTGCTCAGATTGAGCACTCTGATCTTTACCGGAGTAGCCCATAGCTCTCTGTAGTTCGATCCCAGCCAGAACTTGTGAAAGCCCCCTACCTGATTGTATTCAGGTGCTATCGCCGTTTTGATACTGTCAGACGACTGAGCATTTGCAGAGATCGCGGAACACTGAAATACAAAGAAAAAACAGAAAAGAGGAAGGTAGCGCATCATCGTGCCTGTGAACTTTAGTCCAAAGCTAACAAGAAGATTTCAGATTAGTTTTTCTCCCATTCATCAGCATTTTTAATCCCCAGCTTCCCAGGCTGAAAGACCGGGTCAAGGCCCTGTTTCTTCTGACTTGCGTAGTCTTTGAGTGCAAGCATAGCCGGCTTCCGCAGAAGAAATATGGCGACAATGTTGAGCCAGGCCATTATTCCAACCCCGATATCACCCACGGCCCATGCTGCCTCCGCGGTCTTGACTGAACCATAGAATACGGCAAGAACAATAATCAGCCGCAAAGCCCAGACCATCCATTTGTTCTTTTCATGTTTATCCAGATAACTGAGATTTGTTTCTGCTATATAATAATAGGCCATGATTGTTGTGAACGCGAAGAAGAACAAGGAAATGGCCACGAACCCACCTCCTATAGGCGGGAAGTAGGTATCTACCGCGCGCTGTGTAAACTCAGGCCCAACGGCTACTCCCGGCATGTTTTCAACAAGAAATCCTCCATCTGGATTCAATACATTGTATTGACCAGTGAAGAGGATCATGAATGCGGTTGCTGTGCAGACAAAAAGAGTATCTATGTAAACCGAAAAAGCCTGAACAAGCCCCTGTTTAACCGGATGTGAGATTTCAGCCGCAGCAGCTGCATGCGGGGCGGTTCCTTGCCCCGCTTCATTAGAGTAAATACCGCGCTTGACGCCCCAGGAGACAGCCATTCCGAAAATACCACCAAATGCGGGTTCAAGGTCGAATGCAGAGCGGAAGATCAATCCGAACATCGCAGGAACTGCGGTAATGTTCATGCAAATGATGATTACGGCCATCAGGATGTAGGCCACTGCCATAAAGGGAACAACTATCTCAGCCACCTTACCGATCCTCTTTACACCTCCGCAGATGATCAGAGCCAGGAGGCCTGCAACGCCTGCTCCCGTGATTGCCGGCGATATATGAAAAGCGTTGTGAATACTCGTAGCGATGCTATTGCTCTGCACTCCGGGAAGAAGAAGTGCCGTGCTCAGGACAGTAGCTAAAGCGAAGACTACAGCATACCATTTGATACCGAGTCCTTTTTCTATGTAAAAAGCAGGTCCACCCCTATATTGCCCATCTTTAACCTGTTTATAGATCTGCCCAAGAGTAGCCTCTATAAACGCCGAGGCGCTTCCGAGGAAGGCGATGGTCCACATCCAGAAAATGGCACCCGGGCCTCCCATTGCTATAGCGGTAGCTACTCCGGTAATATTACCCGTCCCTACCCTACCTGCAATCGCCATACTGAACGCCTGAAAAGAACTCACTCCTTTTTCGGAAGACTGTCCGCTGAATAAGAGCGAAACCATGTCCCGCAGATATCTTACCTGCAGAAATCTTGTAATGATAGAAAAATAGACCCCTGCACCAAGGCAGAGAATGATTAGCGCATCACTCCAGACAATACTATTAACGTTGTTGATAAATTCTTCTAACATTCGATTTAAATGAGTAAAACTGATCCCCGATTAACCAGTTGTACTTTAAAGAAAAGAAAATTATCCTAAAAACAGCCGGCAGATGGCGGAATTCAATAAAAAAAGATCACACCAGGGTGCATTTTTACCGAATTTACATGAGCAGTATGAAAGATATGAGCGCAGAAGGCAGAAAAGGCAGCGACCTCCAGACGATCGCTGCCTTTTATATTCAAATGTTTCTTTGAAGCTTCAGCTGCTCAGGCAAACATCAGGAATGCTGGCCTTCATGGATACCTTCGGCAAATTCCTCGCACATCTTTTTATTGAATGCTGGAAGATCTTCAGGAGTACGACTTGTTACAAGCCCCTTATCCACAACTACCTCTTTGTTAAGCCAGTTAGCACCTGCATTGATCAGGTCTGTTTTAATTGAGGGATATGATGTAAGATCACGGCCTCGAACGACATTTGCAGAGATCAGGGACTGTGGTCCGTGGCAGATTGCCGCAACGGGTTTTCCGGCTTCAAAGAATTCAGCAATAAACCGGATAGCCTGATCATCCATTCGTAACTGGTCAGGATTGAGCACCCCCCCAGGTAAAACAAGGCCGTCGTACTCACTCGCACTGACCTCTGAAACATGTTTATCTACAGGGACTTCCATGGACCAGTCATGATCCTTCATTGCCTTAACCTTATCTTTCTGTGGTGATATGATGTGGACCGTAGCCCCGGCATCTTTAAGAGCCTGCATGGGACTTGTGAGTTCGACCTCCTCGAAGCCGTTCTCTGTAAGAATAGCAATGTTGCGATTACTTAGTGTTTTCATATGTTTTCCGTTTGGTATTAGTATGGGTAAGAATGCACCTAGGTAACTACATATCTGGCGTGAGAATGTTTAAGATCATTTACAATAGGTAAGGTTACCAAACGAAAAAAGCCATCCCTTGGATGGCTTTTTATTAAATACGTTTTCTCGGCCGTTTACCACCGACCCGCTCTCCTGGTCTGGTAACCTTTTGATAGATCTTTGGTTTGGCTTTATATTCAATCTTCCTTGCCGCCGGTTTAGGTGGCGCTGGTTTTTCCTTTTTACGATCATCCGCATACGTCACACTAATGACGTCCTGGTCTATACTTGCTTCGTGTAGGCTCTGGAGTGCTATACTCGCTTCTTCCTCATTTGGCATTACAACAAAACCAAACCGTCGGCTTATACCGGTATGCTTATCTCTAACAATATTGACGGATTCAACTGTTCCGAATTGTTCAAAGATGTCTTTTAACTCGATTTCTTCTAAATCGCGGGGAAATCCGCCTGCAAATAACTTAACCATTACTTATGTATGTCTTCGATGATGGGGTTTAGTCTCGTTTATACTGAATAACAATGATGATTGTTACAACAAATGTGCTTTTACAAAAATAATACAATAATATCCATGAAACGCGCGATTTGACGTGAATATTGTAGAATTTAACTTATATGATCACTATTTTACAATATCGTCGCGCAGTATTATTAGCTCTGCGTGAAAGGATTGGTTACCTTTGCCCTACAAAGATAATCGTATTCGTTGTTAGTCATGTTTAAAAACTTCATAATTATTTTATCCGTTCTCTTATGCACGGGAATTTCGGCGAAAGCCCAGCATGTCGGTGATATTCCTTTAATGACCAAGACCTGGGAGCTGATTGCAGACCGGACGTACAAGCTGAATAGCAAGAAAGTATGGGCTCCATCATTTCCGACCGCGCTCAAAGCACTTGAAAATAAGGTATTGGAATTTCCTGGTTACATTATACCCGTTAAGGCCGGCATGACGCACTCCATGTTTATGCTTTCTGTCCTTCCGACTGAGCAATGTCAGTTTTGCGGAGAAGGCGACGTGCCGGCAATGATCGAAGTGCATGCGAAAAATGGCGTGCGTTACAGCGACAAGCCCGTAAAGATAAAGGGAAAACTAATTTTGAATGAGTCAGGTGATTACAGATCAGAATTATTTCTGATGGATGCTGAACTTATAAAATAGAAAAGGCGGTTGCTGCTTCCGCAGAACCGCCTTTTCACTGTTAGACAGAAATTATTTGCTTAAGTTGAAGCCGTAAGCTACACGCAGAGCCACCTGTTTGGTGCTGCTGTACTTGGTATAATCTTCGTATCTCACGCCTAGATCTAACCCGTTAGCAAAACCCCAACCAATTGCTGGTGCCCATACAAATGAAGTCTCAGCTCCTTTGTTGGTACCGAATCCCGCACCAATTTCTCCACCTACGTAGAAATTAGGAGTAACGAATACTTTGACACCTGCTTTCAATGGGATCACTCCATAATCATCAACCACCTGATCGAAATCATCTTTCGCGAAGAAGTTTGTATAACCAGTGGTCAATGTTGCAGAAACAGGACCGACAAAGTCTTTCTGAAGCTTCAGGTCACCTCCTAATACTAATCCATAAGGATCGTCGGTTGCAACACCTGCATTTACACCTACTCCTAATCTCCAGGCTTGTGAATCCTGTGCTTTTGTATCTGTAGTAAATAATAACGCGCCTAAAGCGAAAGCTGCCGCTGTAAATAGTTTAAATGACTTTTTCATATGTTCTTATTTAATGTTTGTACGCTATTTGGGACAATTTGCATGCCAATTTGAATAATACTCACCCTCGCGTGCTCTCCGAACCTGAAATCCGTTCATTATAAAGCATTTCCTATAAAAAAACTTTTTAGGCATTTATTCCGATCAGTTGTCTATAAATTAAAATTATGTTGGCTGGGTTATACACTCTGTTGTTTCCAGAGACATCATCTTTGTTTTTTGATTGCTGCCTGACTTTGATCCCAGTCAGTAGTCTTACTTTTGGAAAAAGTCATATCTATGAATAAACATCGTACCGTGAGTATCCTTGGGTGTGGATGGTTCGGCTACCCTCTTGCTAAGGAGCTCATTTCAGCAGGTTACGCGGTAAAAGGATCAACCACTACCCTTAGTAAAATGATAAAATTGCAGTCTGAAGGAATTGACGCTTACCTGATAGATCTGGACGCTGAAGAGATCGGGTTCGGTAATTTTTTCGATAGCGACATATTGATTATCGGAATACCACCGGGAATGAGGTCGGGAAAGGGAGACCGTTATGCCGAGAAGATTGGCCGGGTTGCGATGCAATCCAGAGCAACAGCTATTAAGCAAGTCATCTTCATCAGTTCGACCTCAGTTTTTTCGGACATGAACCACGTTATCGAAGAAAGTGAAGTGCCGGCGCCGGAGACTGCTTCCGGGCTCGCTATACTATCAGCTGAAAAACTTCTGCTAGATTGCTCGTGGTTTGAGACAACCATCGTCAGATTTGCAGGCTTGATTGGTCCTGAACGTGATCCGGGAAGATTCTTCGCAGGTAAGACAGACATTGCCAATGGCAGGGCTCCTGTAAATCTGATTCATCAGAATGATTGTATCGGAATAGTTATGTCTATTATTCAACAGGAAGCTTTTGGGAATATCTTTCATGGAGTTTCGCCCGAGCATCCCACAAGAAACGAATTCTACACAGCTGCAGCGTCACGATCCGGACATATCCTGCCACACTTTAAAGATGAACTCCTTGGCTGGAAGATCATAGATAGCAAGAAAGTACCTGAACTATTGAAGTATACATTCAAAAAAAAGCTAATGACATGAGACGTAATATCAGCGGTACATACTTTTATATCAGAGAAAGCTCCTTACTTTTGTGCCGACAATAATAACACATGATAAATAAGACGACTATTTTAACCGCCGCAATTGCACTGGGCTCATTCACGAGCCAGATTGCATACAGCCAAACAAGCAAGATGAACCCATTTTTCAAGACATACACTACCCCTCATCAGGTACCACCTTTCGACCTCATCAGAAACGAGCATTTTAAACCGGCTATTCTGGAAGGTATCAAGCAACACGAGTCGGAAGTCAATACTATCGCAAATAACCCGGCAAAGCCTACTTTTGAAAACACAGTAGTAGCGCTCGATAAGGCAGGAGAATTATTAAACAGAGTAACATCTGTATTCTATAATTTGAATTCGGCAAATACAAACGATGAGATACAAACTATTGCCCGTGAGGTGTCTCCTGACCTGGCTTCACATAGCGACAATATCATCTTAAATCAAAAATTATTTGGGAGAGTCAAAAATCTTTGGGATAACAGAGCGTCTTTAAAGTTGAGCCCGGAACAGACGAAGCTTCTGGAGAAAACTCACAAGTCATTTATCCGGAGCGGAGCCAACCTGAATGACTCAGACAAGGCGAAGCTGAGAAAGATTAATTCAGAGCTGTCGTTGTTAAGTTTGAAATTCGGGCAGAACCTGCTGGCTGAAACAAACAAGTACAAGCTGGTAATTGACAAAAAGGAAGACCTGGCTGGTTTGCCAAATGAGCTGATTCTTGCTGCGGCAGAGACTGCAAAGGCACAAGGACAGGAGGGCAAATGGGTCTTCACCCTCCAAAATCCAAGTGTTATGCCTTTTCTGCAATATGCTGATAAGCGCGAACTCAGAAAACAGATCTGGCAGGCGTATACTCAGAGGGGAGACCAGAACAACGAACATGACAACAAAGAGGTAGTCAGATCGATCGTGAATCTTCGTATGGAGAAAGCGCAGCTGCTCGGCTACAAGGATCATGCGAACTATGTATTGGAGGAAACGATGGCAAAGACTCCTGAAAATGCATACAAACTACTTCATCAGCTGTGGAAGCCTGCTTTGAGCGTTGCTGAACGTGAGGCTTTCGATATCCAGAAAATGATTGACGCATCAGGCGAGAGTTTCAAACTTGCTCCGTATGACTGGAGGTATTATGCTGAGAAGGTGCGTAAGGAAAGGTTTGATCTGGATGAACAAGAGTTAAAACCTTACTTCAGTCTGGACAAGGTACGTGAAGGTGTGTTCACTGTTACGCAAAAGCTCTATGGCCTGCAGTTTAAAGAAATCAAAGACATACCAAAGTACCATGAAGAAGTTGCTGCTTATGAAGTGAGAGAAGCAGATGGAAAGCTGGTCGGCGTATTATACACAGACTTTTTCCCAAGGGCCTCAAAGCGAGGTGGTGCATGGATGACTTCATATAGCTCACAGAAGATGGAGAAGGGAAAGCGTGTTGCTCCTGTGATCTCAATTGTATGCAATTTCTCCAAGCCTACGGGAGATGCTCCTGCTTTGCTCACGTTTGACGAGGTAACTACATTCTTCCACGAGTTCGGTCATGCTCTTCATGGGTTATTATCTAACGTAAACTATGAAAGTCTTGCCGGAACATCCGTATCCCGCGACTTCGTTGAGTTACCTTCACAGATTATGGAGAATTGGGCAGCAGAGCCAGAGGTATTGAAAATGTTCGCGAAACATTACAAGACTAATGAAGCCATTCCAGATGCTTTGATCAAGAAATTGCAGAACGCAGGAACGTTTGATCAGGGATTTGCAACTACAGAATATCTGGCTGCCTCACTCCTCGACCTTGATTTCCATACGCAAACAGCTGCGCTAAAAGAAGATATTTCCACGTTTGAAAGTAATTCGATGAAGAAAGTGGGGCTCACTGATCAAATCATCCCACGTTACAGAAGCACATATTTCAATCATATCTTCGCCGGTGGTTACTCAGCTGGGTACTACAGCTACATCTGGTCAGGAGTTTTGGATACAGACGCATTTTCGGCTTTCAAGGAAACGGGCGACCTGTTTAATCCTGAGAAGGCAAAGAGCTTCAGGAAGAATGTTCTGGAGAAAGGCGGAACCGAAGATCCTATGGTATTATATAAGAGATTCAGGGGTGCTGAGCCAGGAATTCAGGCATTATTGAAAAAAAGAGGCCTTGATATTCAACCAGATAAGAAGCCAATTTAAAATAAACTTCAAATTTCATCTAATTTTCATGTTGCTGCTTGTTCTTTGATTAAAAGCAAGCGCAACATGAAAAAGATAACATTAACTCTCGCCATTTTATTCACACTGATCACTGCAGGAACTTTAAAAGCACAGGTTAGTGTAAATGTCAACATAGGACAACCCGCCTACTACTACATGCCCGACGTGGGCGCCTATTATCATGTAACTGAACGAGTCTACTATTATCAGGATAGAGGACGTTGGGTTCACCGATCGCATCTCCCGGGCAGATACAGAAATTATAATGTATATAATGTAAGGCATATCGAGGTTCATGAGCCAAGACCTTATATGAGACACAGCTATTACAAAGACCGTTATTCACGTCCGTCAAGAGACCGATACTCCTACGAGAGAGGAGGCCGCAGGGGTGAAGTAAGACACTATAAAGGTAATCACGGAAGAGGTAATGGACGTGGACGTGGCCATGGGAACCATAGATAATCAGGCTCCGGAAACTGGGAACAGCAACTTAAATGTTGTACCCTGATTGAGCTCTGACTCCACTCCGATCTCGATGTGGTGGTAATTAGCAATAGTCTTGCTGATAGCCAGCCCGAGACCGTAGCCCCCTGAAGACCGCTGAACATGCACTTTTTTAAACCGGTTAAAAATCAGGGGGAGATCGGCTGGTGAGATACCTATACCCGTATCGCTAATCATCAGTTCATAACGATGTTCCAGGGTGTATCCATCTGTAATCCTGATGGATCCCTTCGGAACATTGTATTTTATTGCGTTATTCAAAAGATTATAAACCAGCTGAAAGAGCAGATCCTTATTACAAGGCGAAAAGAGAAATGATTCATTCAGGTTAATCTCAATTTTGATCTCGTTACCGATAATACGATCTTCAATTTCGGAGACAACTTGCTGAACAAGCGCCTGAACATTAACCTCCTCTTCAAGAACATATTGGTCGTTTTCTATTCGGGAAATCATCAATAACGAATTCACAATCCGGCTCAGCCTGCTTACTGTTGTCATTAGCTCTGAAAGCTTCTGCAGGTTCTCCTCGCTTATGTCCTCTTGAATCATCAAGTTTTCAATTTTGCTTTTAAGAATACTGATCGGAGTCATGAGCTCATGCGAGGCATTTGCAGTAAACTCCCTCTCCTTTTCAAAAGCTTCTCTCACCTGATCCATAAGGCTGATAAGCGAGCTATCCAGATACTGAAAATCTGCAGTTGTCGTCTTGACAGGGGTCGCATTTTTCGTAAATGGAAAAGTCTGTTTGACCAGTTTTGATTTAATAATCTGTTGCAGTGGCTTAAGCAAATAACGGGTATATAACAGATCGATTATTGTGGATAATATGGTCAAACCGATTAGAAGGTATAGTGCTATGCGCTGTAAGGGTCTGTTATATTCATGTATAGAGGTGAGCTTCTTTCCTACTTCGAGCAGGTAGGTTTTGCCGTCTTCCTGAAAGGTATAGCTTAAAACTCGATAGACGAGCGTATCCCGCTCCACAAGTCGCCTGCTTGTCTCAATCGTATCGATCTGCAGGAGGGGCGAAGGCTCTAAAGATATATATTCTTCCTTCAGCATTGTATAGCTACCATAGCTACTGTCACCGTCCAGATAGTAGTTAACTCCATTACGGGCGATAGATTCCATGACCGCGTCCTTCTGCTCCTTGAGTTTGTAGTTTGTATAATCAGACGCGATCCTCTCAACTATAAAGGGCAGGAGTATAACAAATAGCAACACTATCCCCAGTTTAGAGAGCGTAATGGAAAGAGTTAATTTATTGAGCAGCTTCACACTTGTTTCCTGATTTTATAACCTACTCCTCTAATTGTTTCCAACCATTCGGTACTTGCGTATGCGCCTAGCTTCTTACGGACATTCTTTACATGTGCATCTATATAGTTCGACTCATTGTCATCTTCGACGAAATTACCCCATATATGTTCGCTAAGCTGCATTCTGGTAAGTGGGCGGTTTTTGTTCAGGAGGAGGTAGCTCAACAGGTCAAATTCTTTTCTGGATAGTTCAATCTCGGTATCTCCATGACGAACAACCCGCCTTTGTATGTCGACCAGAAATTCACCTATAGAAACTTCAGAGTTATTGAGTCGGTATTTTCTGCGGGCGATGGCTTGCATTCTCGAGTGAAGCTCGGGCAGAGAGAATGGCTTCGACAGGTAATCATCCGCCCCCAGGTCAAGCCCCGTGATGCGATCTTCCGTCTTGCCTCTTGCAGTGAGAATGATATAAGCAGCATCGGGATTGAGCTTTTTTGCTTCGAGGAGAAGCTTCAGTCCGTCCATGTCGGGAAGACCAAGATCAAGCAAGATAAAATCATACTGATTGGCAGACATATACTCCAAAGATGAACGAGCGGTATGTGCCATATCACATATATAGAAAGACTTTTTCAGAAACGACTCTATCTCAAACGCCAGAGTCTTTTCGTCCTCAACTAATAGTACCTTCAAATTAATGCATTTAAGTTTATCGGCGTCCTTTCCCTCTTACCGGCTCCGGTTTGTCCTGCTTTCTCGATTTAGGGACTTCTTTGACCGGTTTACTTGACCCCCGCCCTTTTTGTGTTTGTTCAGATCTCCCTCTACCGCCGCCTTTGCGATCCTGCAGAACCTCTCCACGAGCACTAAGGCCATTGCTGGAAATGAAAGCTATAAGCAGCATATAGTAAAAGATCCTTTTCATAGATTGTTTAACCACTAATACAAAGTTCATCAATTTTTGCTTAAATACCTATCATTAGGGCATTTCTTGGCACATTACCACTCGTTTTGATTTAATTAACATTTCTGTAAACACAATGAGTACAAAGATGTTAGTGATATAACAAAAGAAAACAAGTCATGAACTATAAAAAGTATTTAAACGGACGTCTGTCTGACGATAACGATTCAGCGAAAATCATTGCTGCTTTGCTGGCCGGTGTAGCTGTAGGTGCTGCGATAGGAATTTTATTTGCTCCGGATAGTGGCTCTGAGACAAGGAGTCAAATTTCTGACAAGGCAAAAGACTTGGCAAGTTCTGTCAAAGACAAAGTGCAAACCGCAAAAGATTCACTATCAGTAAAAGCTGACGAATTGAAGAATTCAGCAAATGATGCTTTAGGAAAAGCGAAAGAGAAATACTCTAAGGCGACGAATGACGTAGAGGATTCAGTCGAAGGAGGCATCTAATTAGTATATAAAAAAATCCCCGGACTATCCTCCGGGGATTTTTTTATGCGTTAAGTAGTGCACGGTCAAGATGAACATACCCACCATCGACATATGTTATTTGCCCGGTTGTATGACTTGAAAGTGGCGATAGCAAGAAAGCTGAAGCATTACCAATTTCCTCCAGAGTCGTCATCCTCTGGCCTAAGGGAATATTAGACACAATAGATTTCAAAGCTTTTTCGGGATCTTCAACAGTTTGAATCCAGCGCTCATAAAGGGGCGTCCAACATTCTGCAATAACGATCGCATTGACCCTGATGTTGTATTTGAGCAGTTCGACAGCCCACTCTCTTGTAAGTGCATTCCTCCCTCCATTAGATGCTGCATACCCCGAAGTTCCTCCTTGTCCCGTATCAGCAGTCTTCGAACTGATATTGAGAATGGCACCTTGCGTTTTTTTAAGATATGGAACGGTATAATGAGCCATCATATAGTAGTGAATAAGGTTTTTGTGCAGTGAAGATATGAAGGAATCAAAATCCCCACTTTCTAAACCTACCCCGTCATTCTCTCCGGCGTTGTTGACAAGTCCATCTATACGTCCGTAATTCTCATAAATAGCCTCGACGGCTTTTCTACAAGCGTCAGGATCTTTCAGATTTGTCTCAATCTGAAAAGCGGAACCGCCCAGGTCCTCGATTTCCACGATGGTTTTAAGACTTTCAGAGGCGGTCCTGCTCACAATAGCAGGTATTGCTCCCTCTCGGGCAAGTGCCATGGAAATACCCTTTCCTATTCCCCGTGCACCTCCGGTAACAATAATTACCTTGTCTTTTAATTTAAGATCCATAATTGGTTGTTTAAGATGCTGCTTTTAAATCTAAGGTGCCTGATATGCTTTAACGGTCTGTCTGGAAGTGCCCAGACCGTCAATCCCAAGCTCAACCACATCACCGGGTTTTAAATAGACCGGCGGGGTAAAGCCCAGACCCACTCCTGCAGGTGTACCTGTAGAGATTATATCTCCCGGAAGGAGCGTCATAAACTGACTGACATAAGAGATCAGGAAAGGTATTTTAAAAATAAGGTTGGCGGTAGTTCCGTCCTGCATCATTTCACCGTTCACTTTCAGCCAGAGGCGGAGGTTATTGACGTCTGCGATTTCATCTGGTGTTGCCAAAAAAGGACCGGTCGGAGCGAAGGTATCACAACCTTTACCTTTGTCCCATGTCCCGTTGCGTTCAAGCTGAAAAGCCCGCTCGGAAACATCATTATGTAAGGTATAACCAGCAATGTACTGCTCAGCATCAGCCTCTTCTACGTACGAAGCCTTCTTACCAATGACTACAGAAAGCTCCACTTCCCAATCTGTCTTCTCAGAATTCTTAGGGATGATAATATCATCGTCAGGACCGGCAAAGGAAGTACTAGCCTTCATGAACAAAATGGGCTCCGACGGAAGGGCTGCCTTTGTTTCCGTTGCATGATCAGCATAATTCAACCCAATGCAAATGATCTTAGACGGACGTGCGACGGGTGGCCCGATACGCTCGGAATCAGGAATAACACTTAGCTTGCCTTCATTCTCATCTAAAAATGCCTTTAGCCTTTTGAGTCCATCATTGCCGAAAAAGCTCTCGTTATAATCTTCTCCGAATGCAGAGGTGTCGTATTTGATATCATCCACAATAACTCCGGTCTTTTCTTTGCCGGCAGTTCCGAATCTTATTAATTTCATCTATAGTTAGTTGTTAAGTTTAATAAATCCTCCGTCAATATGGTAATCATTACCTGTGATGAAACCAGCTTCATCCGAGCAAAGATAAAGAGCAAGGTTAGCTATTTCTTCAGGCTTCGCCATTCTTCCGATAGGTTGGCTCGCTGATAACTTTTCAAACATCTCCGCCTCATTTCCAGGGTAATTCTTTGAGATAAATCCATCCACAAAAGGGGTATGAACCCGGGCGGGCGATATCGTATTACTTCGTATGTTGTCATGGAGATAATCCCTTGCAACAGACATGCTCATAGAATGTATCGCTCCTTTACTCATTGAATAAGCGAAACGATCAGGAATGCCCACGGCTGCAGCGATTGATGCCATGTGTAACATACATCCCCCGCCACTTGCTTTCATGATTGGCACTGTTGCGTATATACAATTATATGCACCTTTAACATTTACCTGAAAGACTCTTTCGAAATCAGATTCTGAGCATTTCTCGACACTTCCGACATGCGCGATTCCTGCGTTGTTTACAAGAATATCGATATTTCCGATCTTTTGGAAGGTTTTAATTACATCTTCCTGATTGACCACATTGAGCGCATAAGCCTTCGCGTTTCCACCTTCTGCCTGTATAACTTCGGCAACCTGCCTTCCGGCATCCTCAGAAAGATCAATGATGTGCACAGTGGCTCCTTGTCGCGCAAATACTTCTGCGATGGACTTTCCTATACCGCTTCCGCCACCTGTTATGACGGCATTTTTATGCTTTAAACTGAACATTTTTGTAAATTATAGTGATACCCCTCTCTTCCAGGGAATAAAGTCGTCCTGACCCAGGGCTACCGCTTTCGGAATGATTTCTCCACTAGCAACCTGAATGACATAATCGAGCATACGTTCTGCAGCTTGTTCAATGTTTTCTTTTCCTTCAATGATTGTCCCGCAGTTGATGTCAATGATATCAGGCATTCGCCTGGAGAGCGCCGTATTGGTAGATATTTTCAAGACAGGCGCTACGGGATTTCCGGTGGGTGTCCCGAGCCCGGTCGTAAACAGCACGATATTTGCGCCCGCGCCAACGACAGCTGTTGTACTTTCCACATCGCTCCCTGGCGTGCATAGCAGGTTTAAACCATCTTTTTTAACTTTCTCTGGATAATCCAACACGTCTGCAACCGGCGATGTACCTCCCTTTTTAGCTGCACCTGCAGATTTGATAGCATCTGTTATGAGTCCGTCCTTGATATTTCCGGGAGAAGGGTTGGCATAAAAGCCTGAACCATCAGCTTCAGCCCTCGCATTGTAAGTTCGCATCAGATGCATAAACTTGTTGGCGAGATCTTCATTTGTGCAGCGATCGCTCAGCTCCTGTTCCACGCCACATAATTCCGGAAATTCGGCAAGAATGACGCTACCACCCTGCGCAACTAAGATATCGGAGAGCCTTCCAAGTGTAGGGTTAGCAGAGATTCCGGAGAATCCATCCGAGCCTCCACATTCGAGTCCGACACAGAGCTTAGACAAGGGTGCCGGCTCTCGCTGGCTTTTATTTGCTTCAATCAGGCCTACAAACGTTTGTTTCAATGCCATTTGCAACATTCTCTCCTCCGTACCTATTTGCTGTTGCTCCAGTATAAACAGAGGCTTTGAAAATTCCGGATCTCTTTTTTCTATTTCGTCCCTCAGAATGCTTGCCTGTGCATGTTGACATCCGAGACTTAATACCGTAGCACCTGCAACATTCGGATGGGTAATATACCCCGCCAGAAGTCCGCAGAGGGCGTCTGAGTCCATGCGAGTGCCTCCGCATCCTAAGCCATGTTGCAGATACTTAATTCCATCTACATTTGGAAAAACTTTGCTCGATTGTTTCGTATCGAAAGAAGCTTCGAGATCGGCATCGAGGATCTCAGCGGCGGTCTTCCCTGTCTGATACATACTGAGGATTGATTCGACCTCTGATTCATATCCTTTTGGTTTTTTAAAGCCTAACTTCTCCGTCAATGCTTCTCTGATCATATCGACGTTCCGATTTTCGCAGAACACTAGTGGTATGATCAGCCAGTAATTTGCAGTCCCTACGCTCCCATCTTTACGGTGATAGCCCAGAAATGTAGCAGACTCAAACCGACCTGCTTCTGGCTTTTCCCAGCTAGTCTTACGCGCTCCCAGTGTAAATTCTCCGGAAGCATGCTGTACATTTTCGACTGTTAGCGCGGCACCCCGGAGGATCGGCTCAGATGCCTTTCCAACAAGGACACCATACATCAGAATGGCATCACCTGGCGCTAAATCTGTTAAGGCGAACTTATGCTTCGCACTTACATTTGTGGTGAGGTAAAATCTTGATGTTCCAAATTCGATTAACGTTCCTTTCGGAAGGTCCACTAACGCAACAAGAACATTGTCTGCACTATGGATCTGAATATATGTGTATTCCTCGGCTTCTTGCATCAGCTGTTTAATTGGTTCTACAAATTAATAATAAGATACATGGATATAATTCCCTCCTATTGTCCTATTGTTAAAGAAAATTGTCCACTTCGGACTCTTTCATGGTCATTTCTGAATATATTAGCTGATATCTATCAGAGATGAAACCCAGACTGCTTAAAGTTTCAAAGGGCGCTACGCATTCTTTCAGCGCCAGAAAAGACGTAAGCCCTGAGATAAACAATCAGTGGCACTATCATCCGGAAATTGAACTTGTATACTTCAAAAGCGGATCAGGAACCCAGTTTGTTGGCGACTCTATCAGGCCCTTCCAATCTGGCGATATCGTTCTAATCGGTTCAAATCTGCCCCATCACTTTCGGTTTGATGACACCTACTTTGATCCAATCGGGAGCGCAGAGACTGAGATTTACGTAGTGCACTTCAGCGAGGATTTCTGGGGTAAGTCTTTCTTAGAACTGCCCGAAAACAGAGTACTTAAAGACCTGATCAGCCGGTCTGACCTTGGGCTACATCTCGCCGGACTGCCCGACCATTTTGCACTCCCGCTCATTGAAGATATTGTGGAAGCGGAAGGGCCAAGGAAAATTATTTTACTAATGCAAATCTTGTCAAACATTGCAGACACTGAGTCGGCCGTAACGCTTGCATCGATAGGATTTAAACACACTGTCTCACTCTCCCGGAAGGACAGATTACAAGATATCTACAATTATTCCATAGCGAACTTTCGCCAAAAGATTGAGTTGCAGAGCGTCGCTGCCATTGCAGGAATCAATCCAACCTCATTTTGTAAATACTTTAAGTCGCGCACCGGTAAGACCTATTCAGGCTTCATCAACGAGATTAGAATTGGATATGCGTGTAAACTGCTGATGGAAAACAAAATGAGTGTGAAGGAAATCTGTTATGAAAGCGGATTTTCCAATTTCACCAGCTTCCATTCACACTTCAAAAATACGATGGGGAAAAGCCCGCTGAGCTATCGCAGAAGCATCATCGGAAACCAGGGCTAGACCATTTTTGGTAAGAGGTTCTTCTTTATAAATGTGGCGCTTCTGGTGATACTTTCGTATGGGTCTATAGAGAAGTTCTCCTGCTCAACAAACACGTTCTTTAAACCAGATACCCCAGATGCCGCGAAAATCTTTTCGAAGTTAATGGAACCATTCCCGACTTCAGTATTGAGTGAGGCATTTTTTTTGTCCATATCTTTCACGTGCCATAGTTCGAAGCGGCCCTTGTTTTGATTAAACAGTTCGAGCGGATCCCGGCCGGCACGCACTACCCAGTATAGGTCCATCTCAAACTTCACAAGCTTGGGATCAGTTTCCCGAAGAAGAATATCGTAGCCCGTTGTTTCGCCATATTGCTGAAATTCAAAAGCATGATTGTGATAAGCTAACTGAAGATTAGCGGCTTTACATATTTCTCCGGCACGATTAAATCTTTCGGCTAATTTTTTATAATCATCGGCAGACGTGCGGTACTTTTCATTGATATAGGGAATCGTTAGAAACTGATGCTTCAGTGCAGAAGCTGCTTCAACATTGGCTTTGAGCCGGTCCTCCCTGGACTGCGGGGATAAAAATTCATCAAAATCATAGTGCCCACTAATAGCCTTTAGGTTATTCGATTCCAAAATCTCCGAAAAAGCCTGAGGTGTATAGTTCCAAAAATGTGATTTAGGATCATATCCGAAAACTTCGACTTCCCTGTACCCAGCCAGGGCTACTCGTTCAATGACCTTCACCACACCCTTCGGGATCTCGTCCCTTAGCGTATACAGCTGCAGACCTACTTGCTTCTGAGGACTAGCAACGGCGCAAGAAAATTGAGGAAGAATTATGGCACCGGTAGCAAGTACTGCCACCTGTTCAAGGAAAGATCTTCTATTAATCATGTTCTTTATATATCGCATATTTGAATTGCCTTTCGTAGAGAAGCAATCTTATCGGGCTGTGAGGGTATAAACTCCTGCGCAACATACCCTTTGAATCCGGTTTCTTTAATTGCTTTCATTATAGCTGGATAATACAGCTCTTGTGTTTCGTCGATCTCGTGCCTTCCCGGCACACCTGCAGTATGGTAATGAGCAATAAAGGGATGATAATCACGTATGTTCTGGATCACATCACCCTCATTCACCTGCATATGATAGATATCATATAGAAGCTTGAAATTCTCCGAGTGGAGTGCTTGGGCTAGTTCAGCTCCCCAGGCTGTTCGATCACATTGATAATCCTTGTGGTTAAGCTTACTGTTCAGTAGCTCCATTACCAGCACGACGCCGTGTTTTTCAGCTAAGGAAAGAACCTTTTTGATTCCGGTAACGCAGTTTTTTAAGCCGGTTTCATCATCCATTCCCCGCCTGTTTCCGCTGAAGCATATCAGATTTTTATAACCCGCTTTTGCAACGCGGGGAATCATATCTGCGTAATTATCTATCAGCCTCTCATGATAAGCTACAGTGTTCCATCCTTCGGTGAGGCTGATCTCTGCTCCGTTACACATGGAAGAATCCAAATCATACTTTTCCAGGACGTCCCACTCTTTAGGGCCGACCAGGTCTATCGCCTTCAGACCTAAGCCTTTCCCTACCTTACACAACTCGTCGAGGCTCATATCATTAAAACACCACCGGCAAACGGAATGATTGATATTACCCTTCAATGCGGACAACTGTTCCTTTGAAGTTGTGGATGCGGCACAAGTCTGTGTCATGGATAAGGTGGTTAATGTAGCTGCGCCCGCCAGGATCGTCTTTATCGCAGATCGTCTCTCGTTCATGATAGTGCGTTAATTTCAGTTTGCTTTACAGATACTTTCTTTTCTTTAAAAAAGACAAGAAACAATAAGAGCACCAAGGCTGCAACCGACGCTGGAACAAGCCAGATCATCCTCCAGTCGTGCCCGTCAGAGGTCGCGAAAGCGTCAACTATGGGACCCGACACCAATGACCCGATCATCATTCCGACTCCGTAAGTAGCCAGTGTAATCATTCCCTGGGCAGCACTTTTAAACCGTTCACCTGCATGGGAATCCGTATAGATCTGACCTGTCACGAAGAAAAAGTCATAACATACGCCATGCAATACAATGCCTGCAAGAAGCATCCAATAGTTTTCGTCGATGTTTCCGAACGAGAAAAACAAATAACGAAGTACCCATGCCGCCATGCCGATAGCGAGCATATTCTTGACTCCTAAACGTATAAAGAACACAGGTATTAGCAGCATAAATAACGCTTCAGAAACCTGACCAAGTGATTGTACAGCCGCCGCTGATTTCAGGCCTGCTTCGTTCAGGTACAAATTCGTAAAATTATAATAGAAGGCTAGCGGGATACAGATAGCTACTGAAGATAAAAAGAACAGAAGATAAGACCGATTGTTCAGCAGCTTTAGTGCGTCAAGGCCCAGTATTTCATTAATACTGACTTTACCTTCACGCTTTACCGGAGGTGCCGGAGGTAGTGTAAAGCTCAGCAAGCCAAGAACGAATGATGCTCCTGCTGCCATCTTAAAGGTTAGCAATAATGAATTCGTTTGTTCCCAGCCTAAATACCCGATCGTCAGCCCTGCTACAATCCACCCTATGGTTCCTAGTACCCGCACGGAAGGAAACTCTCTGGCAGGATTGCTCATCTGTCTGAACGATACTGAATTCACAAGTGCCAGTGTAGGCATGTACACAATCATATAGACCACAATCAGCGGAAAAAAATTTTCGAACGCCGGTGCCTGTGACGCGAGCCACAGTATTACACTTCCTAAAAGATGTAATACCCCTAAAATTTTTTGCGCAGCAAAAAAGCGATCAGCAATAAGACCTATTATGAAAGGCGCAATGATTGCCCCGATGGACTGAGTCAGATAAGCTAAGCTGATCTGGGTGCCTGACGCACTAAGTTCTTTCACGAGGAACGTACCCAGTGTAACAAACCATGCGCCCCAGATAAAAAATTCCAGGAACATCATGGTAGATAGCTTTATTCGGTTGGTTAGTTTCATACTTTGTGTTAGGTCTATAGTTTTCTAATCCGAATGTTTCGATACCAAACCTCATCGCCATGGTCTTGCAAGGCGATCTTCCCCTTTCGATATATCGAGAATCCCGGCATTGATGCAAACTTGCTTTTCGAAATCAACTCCTTCCAGTTTTGATCCCATAAAGTTGTGGCTACGACTACCGTTCCATTGAGCCTGAACTCAAGTCTTCCTTTATCACTAATGATATCAACCCGATTCCACTCGCCAGGAAGCTTAACCGTTTCCTTTGAACATGCAATCAGATCATAAAGATCACCCGCCCGATGTTTATGAATTTTACCGTCGGGATGACCATCATTGTCGAGCACCTGCATTTCAAGCCCGGTATTGTAGGTTTCAGGATATTTGCTCGCGTCTTCTTTTACATAAAAGATGATTCCGCTGTTCCCCTTAGAAGATATCTTCCACTCTAATTGCAAGTGAAAGTTATCGTATTCCTGATCAGTAACAAGATCACCTCCCGAAGCTCCTCCTTGTTTGGCAGCGGCATCAAAATGCAATACTTCGTTTTCAGCTTTCCATGCAGCTCCAGCCGTCGGCTTCCCATAGGAATGCCATCCATGTAGCGACTTGCCATCAAAAAGGACTTCCCAGGGGCCATCCTGCTCAGAACTGGTTTTTGCGTTTGTGCATCCGATAACAGCCATCATGGCTACTGCCGATAAAGAGAGAGCGTTCATAATTATTTTAGTGAGAGTATATAGCGTACCATTTCTTTAGCATCAGCCTGCGAGATGGAAGGGTGCGGAGTCATCGGGATATCTCCCCAAACACCACTGCCTCCTTCGATAATCTTCCGGGCAAGCATATCAATATTCTTATCTGATGCTTCATATTTCTTTGCCACGTCTACGTAGGCAGGACCAATGATTTTGATCTTTTCCTTATGGCAACTCAGGCAGTCAGACGACGAGATCAACTCTGCACCCTTTTCGAAAGATCCAGACGCAGGTGCTCCCGCGTTACGATTCGTTCCGATGTCGTTTACGTTGGTATCAACCTCCGACTGACGGGTGGCAGCAGCCATATCTCCGGCACTGACGGAATCTCTGTTGTTTCCTGATTCAGATGGACTTCCACAAGCACTTACCACGGCCGCAGCCAGCAAAAAGACTATTTTTTTCATGTAATTTATATTATGGTAAGCCTAAAATACGTCTATTTAGCTTTCCATCCATATCACTTCCGGCAAAATCATCGAAAGCCTTTTCTGTCACACGAATGATATGGTCGCTGATGAATTTCGCGCCTTCTTTCGCACCATCATTTGAATTCTTTAGTGCACACTCCCATTCCATTACGGCCCAACCATCAAAGTCATAGGCAGTGAGCTTACTAAAGATTGCTTTGAAGTCCACCTGCCCATCGCCGGGAGAGCGAAACCGTCCTGCCCGGTTCACCCATGACTGATAGCCCCCATAAACCCCTTGTTTCCCAGTGGGAAGAAACTCTGCATCCTTAACATGAAAAGCTTTTATACGTTCATGATAATGATCAATATAGGAAAGGTAATCCAGGCATTGAAGTACAAAGTGGGAAGGATCATAAAGGAGGCAAGCCCTGGGATGATTGTTAACTTTCTCCAAAAACATCTCATAGCTAATGCCATCGTGAAGATCTTCACCGGGATGTATCTCGTAGCAGACGTCTACACCACACTCATCAAACCTATTCAAAATGGGTAACCAACGCTTGGCAAGCTCCTTGAAACCTTCCTCCACAATTCCTTCAGGCCGCTGCGGCCACGGATATAGCATCGGCCACAGCAAGGCCCCGCTAAATGTTGCATGTGCTTTAACACCGAGGTTCGCAGATGCTCGCGCCGCATACATCAGTTGCTCTACGGCCCATTCCTGACGCAACGAGGGATTATTTCTGTATTTTTCCGGAGCAAAGCCATCAAATAACGAATCGTAAACTGGATTAACAGCAACCAGCTGTCCTTGTAAGTGAGTGGACAATTCGGTAATTTGAAGACCTTCGTCCTCCACTATTCCCCTGATCTCGTCTGCATAAGTTTTGCTCTCTGCCGCCTGTTTCAGGTCTATAAAGCGACTGTCTGTAGTTGGAATCTGGATACCTTCAAAACCGAGGCTTTTAGCCCACTTACAAATTGAACTTAGGCTATTGAATGGCGCCTCTGCGCCGATAAATTGAGCGATAAAAACTGCTGGTCCTTTGATTGTCTTCATATTTCCAAGCTAAATGACGACCATTTTTGATCTGACTTACCTGATCGTATAACATTTTCAATGAAAGCCATACCCCTCACTCCCTCCTCTATTCCCGGAAAGTCAAGTTGTTCCGGGGACGGTTGTTGCGAAGCCAGACTGGCCTTTATCGTTTGCGCGAAGTTTCGGTAAAGGTTAGCAAATGCTTCCAGGTAACCTTCAGGGTGCCCTGCCGGGGTCCGGGTGTTCTGACCCGCGAATGAACTTAAATACGAACCTCCTGTCCTGAGCAATTGAACTGGCTTATCGGCCATCATCAATTTGAGTGTATTCGCATCAGACTGCTGCCACTCCAGGCCTCCCTGCTGGCCATAGACTCTTATTTTGATATTATTTTCTTCTCCTGAAGCTATCTGAGTCGCCATTAATACCCCACTCGAACCATTAGAGAACTTCAGAAGCACCGCGCCGTCATCGTCGAGTTGCCTGCCTGCAACAACAGTATTTACGTCTGCACACAATTTTACTACCTGTAAGCCACTAACGTATTCAAGCAGATTGAACGCGTGGGTACCTATATCACCCATAGCTCCCGCAATACCGCTTTTGGCTGGATCTGTTCTCCAGGAAGCCTGCTTATTGTCCCCGGATCCCTCCTCGAAACGACTTAGCCAACCCTGTGGGTACTCCACGTAGATTTTTGTTATTTCCCCAAGTTTTCCGGAAAGAACAACCTGCCTGGCCTCCTTAACCATTGGATAGCCCGTGTAAGTATGGGTAAGGCAAAAAAGCCGGCCGGTTTTCTCGCAGATCTTTTTCAGTTCAATTGCTTCTGCCAGCGAGAATGTTGCAGGCTTATCGAGAATGACATGGAAGCCATTCTCCAGAGCCAGCTTCGCCGGCTCGAAGTGCAGGTGATTAGGTGTTACTATGCTGATAACCTGCACACGTTCCTCTGCTGAAAGTAGCGCCTCCTCCTCAATAAGTTGTCTGTAACTCGCATAGATACGCTTCTTCTCGAGTCCCAGGGTACTGCCCATCGATGCTGACTTCTCAGCATCGCTACTAAACACCCCACATACCAGCGAATATTCATCATCCATCCTGGCGGCAATCCGGTGAATAGCTCCGATAAAAGCTCCCGGTCCACCACCAATCATACCCAACCTTAATTTCATATTGCCCATGCTCTGTCGCCTTTCTTATAGGGTGTACAACCATCATAGCGCCCGGGAACGGGATTATAGCGGAGAGCTTGGGTAGCCCCCACTTCGGAAGTGAAATACCCGAGCAACGTGAGCTGCTTCATCATCGCAAAATAGTGGTTAGGTGCCTCCGGTTTTTTACTTGCAGCAAAATCTCTCTGCTGTTTGTCTAATAAAGTTAAAAACTCTGTTCGTTTTACTTGATCAGCATCTATAAAAGACTGTTTATACTTGTTCTCAAATTCTTTCTCTAAAGCCGACAAACCATCTTTGAACACCTTCTGATCTTCTTTGGTGTAGCAATCTTTAACCATCACGTTCATAAATTGTCCAACCTTAGCTGCCTTTGCACCAGGCGTTGATGTTTGCGGAAGTATGGTTTCAGCGATCTCATCCAGCAAGCTAATTTGATCTGTGTCGAGTAGTTCAGACCCGCTTTTTTCCGTTAAATTACAACCCAGGTTCATGAATAGTTCAGCACCGAGCACAGTTCCGCCCATAATCCACGCAACTCTCGCTATAGCTTCTCTTCTGTTCATCTTTTTCAGTTTGCTTTAAATATTGCCCTTTTTCAACTCCCTGACAGCATAATCTGCCGCACGTGCGGTAAGGGCCATGTATGTCAGTGATGGATTAACACAGCTGGCTGATGTCATACAAGAGCCGTCAGTTACAAAGACGTTGGGTGCATCCCAAACCTGATTCCATTGGTTGAGAACAGAAGTTTTCGGGTCCCGCCCCATGCGTGCCGTTCCCATCTCATGTATACCCTGCCCCATGGCATAGCCTGAATCGTAGGTATTAACTTCTTTGATTCCGGATATTTCCAGCATCTCTTTTGCATCGAGCATCATATCTTTCCGCATCGCATGCTCGTTAGCTTTTATCTCACAATCGATTGCAAGCACAGGCAACCCCCATTTATCTTTTATACTGCTATCTAATGAGACTCTGTTCTCATGATAGGGCAGAGTTTCGCCAAACGCACCTAAGCCAATTCGCCATTGTCCGGGTTCGCATAAAGCATCTTTGAATTCTCCTCCTATATTAAATTCGGCAATCTCCCGACCCCAGTTGTCTCTGCTGGCACTTCCCTGGTATCCGAAACCTCGCAAATAGTCACGCTTCTCTCCAAAAAGATTCCTGAACCGGGGTACATAGATACCATTTGGTCGCCTTCCGTAATAATATTTGTCATCATAACCCTCTGCGACCCCTGAGGCTCCACATCTGAAATGATGATCCATCAGGTTGTGTCCCAACTCTCCACTACTACTACCCAGTCCCCCTTCCCAAACATCCGTAGCCGAGTTCATGAGAATCCAGCTCGAATTCAGTGTTGATGCACAAACAAATACGATCTTTGAATTAAATGTATAGGTTTGATTCGTCTGCGCATCAAGAATTTCAACTCCTGACGCCTTTTTCGTTTCTTT
This sequence comes from Arcticibacter sp., assembly GCF_053551015.1. NCBI lineage: Bacteria > Pseudomonadati > Bacteroidota > Sphingobacteriia > Sphingobacteriales > Sphingobacteriaceae > Arcticibacter > Arcticibacter sp. The sequence continues at coordinate 261,621 of NZ_JBMQOB010000003.1, forward strand.
ATCATACAGGATACGGGTAACAATTGACCATGGACGAAGGGTCAGATTACCTGTAGCAACAGCCGCTGGCAGAGTGGCCGACTGAGTGCTGAAATAGGCTCCGAACTGGCATCCTAGCCAGCATTTGTTTCGGTATTGGCAATTTGTTCGATGTTGATGTTTGGCTGTTAGATTAGCGCTTCTACCAATAATCATCGTGCGGGCATTCTTATAATGTGATCTGATACGTGCAGCGACATCCTTTTCAACACAATTCATGTCCATTGCCGGTAAATAATCACCGTCAGGTAATTGAGGTAACCCGTCAGCATTCCCGTTTATACCGGCAAAACGCTCGGCATAGCTATACCAGGGTGCTATGTCCCGATAACGGATAGGCCAGTCGATAGCGATACCTTCTTTCGCATTAGCTTCAAAGTCGAAATCGCTAAACCGATAGCTCTGCCTGCCCCATGTAAGGGATCGTCCTCCCACCTGATACCCCCGATACCAGTCAAAACGCTTTACTTCAACATAGGGACTTTCCTGCTCATTTACCCAGAAGTCAAGGTTTGTTTCATTCAGGGGATAATCCCGCTTTAACACAGGATAGTTATCAATCATCTCCTGGGTTCGTCCCCCTCTGTGTTCAAATTCCCAGGGCGCTTTGTTCGCATTGACATAATCCTTAACATGCTGAACGTCCCTTCCCCTTTCCAAAAGCAGTGTCTTCAGTCCTTTTTCAGTAAGTTCCTTAGCTGCCCACCCGCCTGAAATGCCTGAGCCGATTACAATCGCATCGTATGAATGGTTAGCCATTTGGTTGTGATATTTAGGTATAGTTTCGATCGTCTGCATGCCACAGTCAGCCCGCGCTTCACCCCCTTACAACGTAGATATGCTTAGATTTAAATTGGTTAATAAACAGCGGTCTTTCCATGTCTGGAATACCCTTGTGCCCTAATATAAATATTAAAAAGATTTATCGGAGTAAATTGAGCAAAAAAAATGCTTAGAGTATCAATCTTTCGTGATGGACGTCATTTTTAACTATACCAACCATCAATAGATTAGCATCCATAACAATAAGCCTTATGCACAGTCATCCATTGATCCAGAGACTAAATCAATTTTGCAGCGTTCCAACAGAGCTAATCCCTGAACTACTCAGTTCATTTAAGATCCTGGAACTTCCGAAAGAAAAAGTGTTTTTGAGGGAAGGGTTCACTAATCGCAATGTCTATTTTCTTCACACTGGTATAGTAAGAAGATATTACATCTCGCAGCTAGGGCATCAAAAAACGATCGCTTTTATAACAGAAAATAGCTTCTTCACAGATCTTGAAAGTTTCGAAAAGAGAAAGGGGTCACTCTCAACTTTTACAACTGAAACAGATTGCATCATTTACAGCATTGACTATTTCAGACTCATGGCATTGATGGACGGGAATAAGGAAATCCGTGAAGGCTTCGCCAAAATGAGAGACTTCTTTTCCGGACTTGCAGAAGACAAAAAAGAATTCTTAGCATCAGAGCCGCTAGAGAACCGCGTAAAGATGCTGATTGCAGAACTACCCCAGGTGATTAAGAGCTGCCGAAAGAAGGATATCATTTCCTATCTGAGAACAAATAGCCAAACCTACAATTTCATACTCAAGAATTTATTGTTAGGGCATCCCTAAAAGCGCCAAAAACATTCGATTGTATTAAGTATTTTAGCTTCTCACAATGCTGATTTATGAATACAGACATCTGGGCTTACCCGATAGGCCGCTACAAAGCACCGGAAACTTTTACTCTGGAACTGATCAATACATCTTTGTCGGTCATCCGGGCAATGCCTTCCTGGCTTGACGTCTGTATAGAAAACCTGGATGAGGGGCAACTGAACACCTCTTATCGCCCTGGAGGGTGGACGATAAACCAGGTAATCCACCATCTGGCAGACAGCCAGATGAATGCATATATACGGCTCAAGTTGGCTTTGACAGAAGACAACCCGGTCGTAAAACCCTACAATGAAAAACTTTGGGCTGAACTTCCTGATAACAACACGGTGCCTGTTAACGTGTCTATTACACTTCTCCATGCCCTTCACAGACGCTGGAGCGACACATTGACGTCCATGACGGACAATGACTGGCAGAGATCATATTTCCATCCCGAGTCCAAAGAGCATGTCGCTATGTGGCAGATGACTGCTCATTATGCATGGCATAGCCGGCACCACATGGAACAGATAAGAGGACTTCGGGAGCGGAAAGGCTGGTAGGATCAATGAAACGTAACGTTCTACCCATACTAGGGACCTTTATTTTAATCCTTCTGCTTCTAAATTGGTATGTACTGAGCGGTATTCGGGTGCTGATAAATGATCCAACGGCCATAGCCTGTTTTCTTTCAGCAGTCGGTCTGGTACTTCTATCTCTTCCGCTTGCACTTGTCCGAATACGCAGCACAGGTATGTCAGGCATTTCGAAAACAATCGCCCACGCCTTTCTGCTCCTCGTGATAAGCGAGCTGGTATTTGTTTCTATTCTACTCCCTTCTGATATTTTTCGAGGAATAACCGCACTATACAGACTTCTGATAGACAGGCAGCTAGTCTTCCCCGAAAGAAGTGTGTATGTCATTGAATTTGCGCTTACCTTATCCTCGTTAAGCTGTCTGCTGTTCATCTATGGAATAGTCCGGGGAAAGTATGCTTATCGGGTCATCAAACATGATCTCTACTTTGAGGACCTCCCTCCTGCCTTCGATCAATTTACAATTCTTCAGATATCTGACGTTCACGCGGGAAGCTTCGGCAATAAGAAAGCTGTATCTAAAGGCATCGATCTCATTAATGCGCAACAAGCTGATCTTTTTGTTTTCACAGGAGATCTGGTAAACAACAAAGCTTCTGAGATCCGTCCCTGGATAGATCTCTTCTCAAAAATAAAGGCGCCTCTCGGACAGTTTTCCGTTTTGGGAAACCACGACTACGGCGACTATATCCAATGGCCTGACCCGATAACAAAAACCCGAAATTTGCAGGAACTTAAAGGTTATCATACCCAACTCGGATATAAATTACTGCTTGATGAGCATGTTGTTTTACAAAAAGATGATCAGGAAATTGTTTTGGCAGGAGTCGAAAACTGGGGTGTAGGCTTTGGCGAACGGGGCGACGTAAAAAAGGCGTTAAATGGGGTTAAACCCGGCGCTTTTAAAATCCTGCTGTCACATGACCCTACACATTGGGAAAACATCATAAGAAAGTATCCGTTGAAAGTCCACCTTACACTCGCGGGTCACACCCATGGAATGCAAGTGGGCCTCGAAGCGCTCGGTATAAAGTGGAGTCCGATAAAGTATCGTTACCCCCATTGGGCAGGAATTACCAGCTTCGACGGACGCTTCCTTAACATAAACAGAGGCTTCGGCTTTCTCGGCTTTTCAGGAAGGGTAGGTATATGGCCAGAGATTACATTCATCACACTGCGAAGAGGGAGTATTCAGAAAGGCTAAAAAGATAACTCGCTGAATTTTACGTTGTATTTACAGTTATTACACAGTTTTTAACTTAGAATTGTTATCTTTGCCGCAATGTTTACAGCCGTAACTACAATCCAATCAAATTATTCAGACTATTTACTTGAAAATAACTGCAACCTTGTGCGGTCTTTTCCGTTGTAAATGTTATAACAATAATTGAGATAAGCAAAATAGTTTACAATAATTTCCGTTAGATGTAACGACCGCGTTGTACTAACACATTTGATAAAAAATGAGACAACTTAAAATATCCCAATCTATTACCAATCGTGAATCCCAATCCCTGGATAAATATCTTCACGAAATCGGAAAAGTAGATTTAATTACTGCACAAGAAGAAGTAATCCTTGCACAGAAAATACGTGAAGGTGATCAGGCTGCATTAGAACGTCTGACCAAGACGAATCTACGTTTCGTTGTTTCTGTGGCAAAACAGTACCAGAATCAGGGATTAACATTAGGTGACCTTATCAATGAAGGAAACCTGGGACTTATAAAGGCGGCCAAACGCTTTGACGAAACCAAGGGCTTCAAATTTATTTCTTACGCTGTTTGGTGGATCAGACAATCTATTCTTTCAGCTGTTGCTGAGCAATCACGTATAGTACGTCTTCCTTTAAATCAGATAGGTTCATTAAGCAAGATAAACAAGGCTTACTCTAAGCTTGAACAAGAATACGAGCGCCAACCTTCTCCTGAAGAATTGGCCGACATCCTTGAAACTACAGTCGACAAAATATCGGATTCTTTGAGCAATGCTGGACGCCAGGTATCTATGGATGCGCCTTTCGTACAAGGAGAAGAGAACACTCTATTGGACGTCATGCAAAGCGACGATCCTGGAACTGACAGTGATTTAATCAATGACTCGCTCGCAATGGAAATCAGCCGTTCATTGGCTACGCTTTCTGAACGTGACCGCGAAGTATTGATCCTATTCTTTGGAATTGGTAGCAATAACCCGCTTTCGCTGGAGGAGATTGGAGAAAAGTTCAATTTAACAAGAGAACGCGTTCGTCAGCTAAAAGACAAGTCTCTTCAGCGCCTGAAACACGCATCCAGAAGTAAGATTCTACAATCTTACCTATAACATTAAGGTATATACAACAATAACAAAGAGCCGGGATTTACATTTCGGCTCTTTGCATTTGTAGCCTTTTATGATATTTATCCAGTAGAGCAACCAAGTCCGGAATATTTATTGGCTTTGATATATGGTCGTCCATGCCAGAAGTAAGACACGCATCTTTATCCTCCTTCATTGCGCTGGCTGTCAAAGCAATGATTATCGGTTGCGGCAATGCTTCCTGAGATCGTATCCGCCGCGTTGTAGCTAGTCCATCGAGCCCCGGCATCTGTACGTCCATCAGAATCAGGTCAAAGCTTCTTTGTTCCATTACATCGAGCACCTCAAGTCCAGATTCTACAATAACGGGAGAATAGCCCAGCTTATTAAGAATCCTGTTAATGAGCATCTGATTGATCTGATTATCTTCTGCAACTAAAATATCCATCTTATGTGTCTCTGCGAAACCTCCGTCCAGAGCCACCCCTCGTTGTTTGCGAAATGGATTTACCTCACCACTGCAAAGTATCCGCTTGATGACCTTCGCCAATACGCGCTGCTTTACTGGCTTCGTAAGAACATCACAGAATAGGTCAGGGTACTTCTTCGCCGAATCATCCCCCATAGAGGTCAGTAGAAGTAGCGGCAGAGACGGGATACGCTCTCTTACCTCCAGAGCGAAACCAACTCCATCCTTCTCTGGCATCTGCATATCCGTAATGATGAGATCAAACTCTTCTTTCGTGATAATATCCAAAGCGTCAAAAGCGCAGTCGGTACATATGACGTTCAGATTCCACTGTTTTAACTGTAGACTCAGTACCTTCAGGTTTGTGGCATTATCGTCCAGGATGAGGATCTTTTTACCTTCGATCGACGTAGGCGAGAGATCTTCCTGCCGGCCTTGCTTACCTTGTTCACAGACCATGTCGAATGAAAACGTCGACCCCTCCCCCAATTTACTTTTCACACTGATCTCACCGCCCATCAATTTAACCAGTCGCATGGAAATCGCTAGACCCAGTCCGCTCCCCCCGTACTTACGGGTAGTCGACGAATCGAGCTGCGAAAATGCATTAAACAAATTGGCCTGAAATTCCTCAGGGATGCCGATGCCTGTGTCCGACACTTCGAAGACAATACGCAGTTTCCCACCACACAAGTTCTCGCCCTTCCTTACATCAAGAAATACCTCTCCGGATTGTGTGAACTTGACAGCATTGCCTACCAGATTGATCAATACTTGGGTGAGTCGCTGATCATCACCTATAAACGACTCTGGCAAGTCTTTATCAATATGAACAACGAGATCGATACCTTGTTGCGCAGCTTTCCAGGCAAACACATCCATCACATCCTCAATTGCCGTACGGAGATGAAATTCGTGGGGATCAAGCTCCATTTTGCCCGATTCAATCTTCGAAAAATCCAAAATGTCATTGATAACCGAAAGCAGATTTTCTCCACTGCTTTTTATAGTCCTTGCGTATTCACGCTGTTCAGGATTCAAGTCGGTATCGTAAAGCAGAGATGCCATTCCCAACACCCCGTTCATAGGCGTGCGAATTTCATGACTCATTGTGGCAAGGAACACACTCTTTGCTTGATTAGCTTTATCTGCCTCTTTTCTGGCTTCGGCTTCTTGCTCCTTCTGAATATTCAGTTTCTCATTAAGCTCATGTAAATAGTTTGCCTGCTGCTGAATCTCTTCAGCTTGCGACTGCAATTCCTCATTCGTCGCCTGGAGCTTCTCAGACTGTTCCTGAATTTCCTGCGCCTGGGCATAAACTTCCCTCGTACGCTGCTTAACCAGGCGTTCCAGTGCCGCCTTCTGCATCTTTATCACCTTAACCCTTAGTCGGTACAAACCATATATGGCGACGCAACCCATAATGACCAATAAACTAATAAACCACCAGGATTTCCAGAAAACTGGAACGACCCGTATCTGAATAGTGGCGCCGTGCTCATTCCAAATTCCTTCATTGTTCGACCCCTTTACAATGAGCGTGTAATCACCCTGCGGTAAATTAGTAAAACTGACCGAACGTTGACTTCCAAGGTGGATCCAGCTATCGTGAAGACCTACCATTTTATAGGCATACTGATTGTTCTCAGGTGCGATAATATTCAGGGCAGCAAACTCAAGTGAGAAAGTAGACTGCTTTTCATGCAAGACAACATGCTTGGTCTCTGTAATATCTTGTTTCAGGGGGGAGCCTTCGTCACGGTGGCTCGTAAGCTTGTTCAGGATACTAAAACCAGTAAATACGATTTTAGGAACAGCCGTATTGGTAGCGATTTCATTGGTCCTAATCACATTAAAACCATTAATACCTCCAAAGTAGATAGATCCATCCGAGCTTTTAAGTGTAGCATCCTGTTTAAATTCCAGTCCCTGAAGGCCATATGCAAGGCCGTAGTTCGTCACCTTACCGGTCATCGGCTGATACCTGCTCAACCCGTTGTTGGAACTGATCCAGAGATCGCCTGCCTGGTCTTCCACTATACCATGTATGTAGTCACTGGCAAGTCCCTTCTTCCTGCCTAGCAGCGTAAACTTGCCCGATTTCCGGTTAAATAAGTTAATCCCTCCACCGGCGGTGCCAATCCATAGGTTCTTCCTGGAATCCAGCAGAAAGCATGTTACGATATTATTACTCAACGACTCATTATCTTCGTTACTATGCTTATATCGCTTGAAAGCACCAGTCTTCACGTTCAGGAAATATACACCCTGCTCTGTTCCGAGCCACATATTGCCGTCTGTATCTTCAGTGATCGTATAGATCAAAGCCTCGTTCATCTTCTGCAAATCCCGCGGAATAGAATAGCGCGTTATTCTTTTTGTCTTCTTGTTGAACTGGTTTAGTCCACCTGCCCAGGTAGCCAGCCAGACATGATCGCGACTGTCAACAAAGATTTTAAATATCCGGTTATCAGATAGCGAATTTGGATTCTCAGGATCCTTCCTGAAGTTGCTGAACTTTCCTGTTTTGATATCGAGGATGTCCAGCCCCCCATCAAATGAGCCAAATGCCATAGAATCCCTGCCGATCTTCGCCACGCAATAAACGTTGTTATCGCTTAAGCCATTTACAACATTCTTTTCAGACCGATAATGCTTGAATTCCTTTCTTTGAGGATCAAAAACATCGACCCCGCCCTCTGTAGCAATCCATATTCGTTTATTGTCGTCTTCTGCAAAGCCTTTTACACCGGGGTTTCCGAGACTGTTTACACGATACGGGATAGGTTTGTAATGAATAAACTTATCGGCGTTTCTTGTGATGTAACTTACCCCGCCGCTGTTTGTACCTAACCATACTATACCTGCGGGATCATGAAAAATAGTGCGAACAATATTGTGAGAGATAGTGCTTTCATCGAAGCTATCATGTTTGTACTGCTCATATTTGTCGTGGAGATAGTCATAGATAATCAGTCCGTCCGATTCAGTTCCAATCCACAATCTTCCATCACGACCCATTTGCATGGCGATAAGATTGTCACTCGGCAGACCCGAGCCGGGATGCCGTTTGCTGATACTTACAAGATGACCATTATGCTGGTCAAGTTTAGAAAGTCCCCTGCCTTCATGTGCAACCCAAATAAAATCATCCTGCCCTTTTACGATTCCCTTGACCGATCCGACTATCTGCCGACCGGCTTCCATGGCTGTTAAATACCTTCTAAACTTCCTGGTCTTCAGATCTAGCCGGTTCAAACCCTTCGTTGTTCCGAACCACACATATCGCTCATTAAATTGCGTGATAACGTTGATGTCGTTGTTACTGATCGAGTTTGGATCGGCATTGTCATGAAAGAAGCTTTCGAAACGATTTTTTTCGGGACTGAAAAGAAAGAGCCCTGCTTTGGTACCTATCCACATACGTCCATCACGATCCTGAAGAATCGTCTTCACATATGTATCTGTTTTGTAGGGCCTGTAATGTTTAAAAGTATCACTGACCGGATCGTACAAGTCAAGACCTGCTGACGTGCCCACCCACATCCGTCCTTTCGGGTCTACGTAAACAACACTCACATAGCTGCTGCTCAGGCTGGTTTTATCCTCCCTGTCATAGTGATAAGTTTTGATCTGATACCCATCATAGCGGTTCAGGCCATCACGTGTGGCAAACCACAAAAATCCTCTCTGGTCTTTGACTATACTGGTCACATTACTCTGCGAGAGACCGCTCTTGGTCGTAAGCCGCTTAAATGTGAATGTATCTTGCGCATAGCAAGAGAAGATTGTCAGAAAGCATAATACGAACGTACAAAGGTTTTGATAAAGGCTAGGACGTTTAGACATGTCTATAAATTAGCACCCGGATCTCATGTAAAATCCGGTGTGCCAATATACACATTTTTACACGTTTAACTTGTCAATGCGAACCCAATCCATACCCGCAGCTTCAGCAGCTTCAACGCCTGCCCGGGCATCTTCAAACACGAGACAAGCCTCAGGTTCAACCCCAAGCAGCTCTGCAGCACGCAAGAAAGGATCAGGATAAGGCTTACCGTGAGCAGTTTCTCCGGCACAGACCAAAACCTCAACCTTCGAGGCGATGCCCAGCACGTTAAGTGTTTTTTCAATTGCTTCCCTGGATCCTCCTGAAACAACCGCAATCTTGATTCTACCGGCATGCGCAAGCAAATGATCTACTACATATTGAACTGGCCTGGTACGTTCAATATACTCGTTATAAAATATTTTATATTTTTCTTTTTCGAAATGCTGCGGATCAAAGTTTGATCCATAACGCTCATTGATCTTTTCTACGACTCGTGGAATCGGAAGTCCCGCGAATTCATCGATGATCGCTGGATCTATCGTTACTCCCCCACCTACGGCTACCTGAACGTACGACTCCTTATGAGCGCCCATATTATCTGCGAGCGTACCGTCGCAATCATACAAGAAAGCTCTATAATCACCTTTGCTCAACTCAGTAAGCTGAGCCAATTTCAAATCATTTTCAATCATATTTATAATACTTCCGCCAGCTGCTTCAAACTGTCTACCGTTGCAATCTGACCATCCTGCACTTTTCCAAATCCGTAAGAGACAAATATAAAAGGCACTCCTGCTTTCTTGCTCGAATCGTAATCGCCCTGAGTATCCCCCACATAAACGGGAGCTTTCAACTGATGGTCGTCGACAATGTCGCGGATGTTATCTGCTTTCGGGCGGCTTTTCGTGCCATAGCATTGATGCCCCGCGAAATAATCGTGAAGTTTATAATAATTCAGGAATGCTTCGATATATCCTGATTGACAATTGCTCACGATAAAAAGCTTATACTTCTCAGACAGGGCAGAGAGAGCGTCAACCAAGCCAGGGTATAAAATCCCTCCCCGGCTGTTTAGCACCTCAAGCTCTTTTTTTGCACACTTTGCTTTAAACTCCGCACGCTGCTCATCATTCAACTCCGGAAAGAGAAATTCGTATATAGCATCGTACGCCATTCCGGCAATTCCGCCAATGCTGGCTGCCGTAATATCATTTTTCACGTGACCATACTCTTCTTTGGCAGACTGCCATGCAGCAGCAACACCTTCAGTCGAATCCCAAAGCGTGCCGTCCAAATCAAAGATGATACTGTCAAACCGTTCCTTCAATGTAATATCCATGTTGCGGGCAAAAATAGGTGTTTGATACTGAAAACAATTGTTGATTTTTGCCAAAGGTTCTTACAACACCTTAATATAGAGTAAATATGACAAACGCCACTGTTAAAGCCCTCAATCAACTTCGCTTCGTAGGAATTGTTGAAGGAATATCTTATGTATTTCTGCTGCTAATTGCCATGCCATTAAAGTATATGTACGACTATCCAATCGTAGTAAAATATACAGGATGGGCTCACGGCATTCTGTTCGTTCTGTACATAGCCGCCGTATTTAAAGTAACTTTCCTGGCAAAATGGTCATTTGCCAGAGCGCTCAAATACCTTATTGCATCACTGGTACCCCTTGCCACTTTTTACCTTGATAAAGAACTAAAAAGAGAGGCCGAGACTTCAATGAAAAACAATTTCTCAACAAATTAGGTATCTTATACAAGATTAAGTTTAATTTTACCCGTACATACTAGTATTCCCCTTTACACGTTTTAGTATCAATGTATATTTTATTATTTTTTGTAGGTCACTGGTTCCTTTCTCTTTTTTTCCAGACCTTCTTTTTGCACCGATATGCTTCCCATAAGGTGTTCACCACAAGCAAGTTTTTTGAACGCGTTTTATATCTGATGACCTATATATGCCAGGGCTCTTCTTTCCTGAACCCAAGAGCATATGCAACTATGCACCGTGATCACCACGCTTTCAGTGATACGGAAAAGGATCCTCATTCTCCACACTTTTTCAAAGATGTGTTTCAGCTGATGTGGGCTACCGTGCTTACATTTAAAGATCACGTTAGGAGAACGCAAGATAAGGAAGCCAGAGGTTCTGCAGTCTATCCTGAATGGCCGATCATCGACCGTATTGGATCATCAATTGCCTCGAGATTAATGTTCGGAGCATTATATATTGCATTTTACATGGAATTTGCGACACATTGGTGGATGTACCTGCTACTGCCTATCCATTTTCTGATGGGACCGATTCATGGAGCAATCGTCAACTGGTGCGGACATAAATACGGATACGCAAACTTTGACAATAACGATCATTCAAAAAACACAACCCCATTTGATTTTCTGATGTTGGGCGAACTGTTTCAGAATAACCACCACCGATTCCCTAATAGCCCAAACTTTGGGTACCGTTGGTTTGAAGTGGACCCGATCTATCCCGTAATCAAATTCCTGCACTGGACAAGGTTGATCCGGCTGAGAAAAGCATAAGAAATAAAAAAAGGCGCTTAAACAAGCGCCTTTTTTTATTTGAGGAATTCACCGTACCATTTTCCTGAAGACTTAATGGTCCGCTTCTGTGTATTAAAATCAACGTGAATGAGGCCAAAGCGAGGATGGTACCCCTCAGCCCATTCAAAATTATCAGTCAGTGTCCACACGAAATAACCATCAACGGGACAACCCTCATCTTTTGCTTTTAGAAGCTGCTGCAAACTTGTCTGTATAAACGAAAGTCGCTCCTGGTCATCTACTCCCCCATCTCGCAGCTCATCTGGAAATGCAGCGCCATTCTCCGTGATATAAATTTTTTTAATCTGCTTATAGGCACTGTACTTCTTGATAATGGAATAAATCCCCTCGGGGTATACCTCCCACTTCATGGTGGTAAGCGGCACCTTCCTGTTCTCCGCCTTCACTAGTTTGGCATGCAAATAGGGTGTCAATAGAGAATACCTGACGATTTCACGCGTGTAGGTCTGAAGCCCTATAAAGTCGAAATCAAACGCCATCTTATCTTCATCGCCCGCTTGCATGTATTTGCGGATGCCTTTCAGTATACTAAGCTCCTCATCCGGATATCCCATTCCGAGGACCGGCTCAATCATCAAACGGTTAAACAATACATCTGCGCGCTTTGCTGCCGACACATTCCATGACTTCTGAGAATATGGCTCAATATGGGAACAGGAGAATGTGGTCCCTACTTCAGCTTGTGAATTGGCCGACTTCAATATTCTACCCCCGGCAGCCATGCTCAATACAGCATGATGCACCGCAGGGAAAAAATTCTTCAATCCTGTCTTTCCAGGTGCATGCACCCCAAGAAAATACCCGGCCCCGGTAAAAACCATGGGCTCGTTCATGACCATCCAATGATCAATTCGGTCACCAAAACTTCTTGCACATAGATCTGTATAATCAGAAAACCAGCCCACTATATCCCGGTTTGTCCAGCCACCCAGATCCTCCAATGCTTGCGGAAGATCCCAATGATATAATGTAGGCCAGGGATTAATTCCCCGTTCCAGGCTAGAATCTATCAGACGGTTATAAAAATCAAGCCCCTTCTGGTTAACGGTTCCCTTCCCTTCAGGTAATATCCTGCTCCAGGCAAATGAAAATCTGAAGTTGCCAATATGAAGAGCCTTTACCAGATCCAGATCCTGTTCGTATCTATTATAGAAATCGCAAGCCACCCGTGCATGTTGCCCATGAAGTATTTTCCCCTTCCGGGAACTGAAAGTATCCCATATAGAAGGGCCTTTCCCCTCTGCTGAGCAGCTTCCTTCAATCTGAAAAGCCGCGGTAGATACCCCCCATTTAAAACTTTTACCAAATTCGTCCTTATTCAATCCTCTCCTGTATAAACAAATTAAAGAATAGTTGAACCAAACTGATCGTCCACAGACCATTGCCCCGGCTCTTCTCTGCTGTGGTTATATACAACCGAATTAATAATTTCCTGCGTCATATCAGGATAGTCGACCGGGATAATCCTGCCCGACTCCAGCCAGGTCTGTATCGCTGGTGCATACTTATCTTTCAAACTTTTAATCACCGGCACGCCCATCTCACGCAATGCAGCAGCATTCAGGTGCTGCTCAAATTGGTTCTTCATAGGAATTACCAGGATCTTCTTACCCATATATAATGCCTCCGCTGGTGTCTCGAAACCTGCACCCGTCAGCACCCCTGCAGAACGGGCCATACTCCTGGTAAATTTCTCGTTATCAATCGGTTGAACGGTTATATTTTTAATGGTCAGCTTCTTCTTATTGTGTTTGGAAAACACATCCCACTGAACATCCTTAAAAGCCGAAAGTTGCTTAATGAGGCGGGCATCGTCATAAGCGGGCAAATAGACGGTATAATGACCATTGTCCCGAACCTCCTGCAGACGTACCTGACTTCTGATTACGGGTGTGTAGATATGCTCATCGTACGACTGAAAATGAAATCCGTGCCTGGCACTGGAAGGCGCGTAATTATTCAGAACGAGGTTTCCGATCATATCGCGATGCTCTGGCCGTGGCGCATTTGGAGATAATACTGCTGCCTGGTGACTTAGCGCTATACAGGGCTTGTTCTTCATATAACAGGCCCAGGCAGAGACAGGCTCAAAGTCATTGATCACCAGATCATAATCTTCTATAGGCAATGAATTGATGCCCTTTACCAGCCGTCGCAGATTAGCTTTTACTAAGGTCTTCCATAGGTTCACACCACCCGCTTTGCCGAAAATAAAGCTAAGACCCTTAAGTTTATACTTTACTTCAAAGGGTAGCACCAGGTCACATTGTATGCCACTAACCAGGATGTCCACTTCTCCCAATTGCTTTAAACATGGAACAACATCCATCGCCCGGCTTAAATGGCCGTTACCCGTACCTTGGATAGCATAAAGTATCTTCATAGGAAAAAGGAGCGTATCCTCGCACGAAAATAACGTTCTTTAAGATAATAATATATACAAACCGGATTTAATCGCATAACCGTTCTATTTGTACAGCAATTTACAGGGCCTATGTAAATTGAATATGTACTCAGGGTAATACTTGTATAAACAGCCTAACTACAGTGGTTGTTTATATAAACGCAGGGTATGTTCAATTACTTCCGGCAGCTCATCTTCGTAATGGCTCACGTATATCAAAGAGGCATTACTGTTTCTGCAGATGGCGTTAACCACCTGCTTGAAATGCGCTTGCTGACGTATATCCAGACCCTGACAAGGCTCATCAAAAATAAACAAAGGTGGGTTCTTAACCATCGCCCTGGCCAGCAAGCATAAACGCTGGCTACTGGCCGAAACATTCCGAAAGAGCTGCGACTCCTTTTCATTCACCCCGATTAGTTTTAACCATCTTCGTGCAATCTCTGCAAGCCTGGGGTTAGAGGGCCTGAACAGCCCAAGGGTGTCATAAAACCCCGATTCCACAACCTGTATGCAGGTCATTGATGATGGAAAATACTGAAAGAGCTCAGGCGACACGAAACCTATTTTCTTCTTAATGTCCCAGATGCTCTCTCCAGTCCCCCTTTTTCTGTCAAAAAGTACAATATCATTTGCGTAAGCCTGTGGATTATCACCATTGATCAAACTAAGCAATGTCGATTTTCCCGATCCGTTTTCACCCACAAGTGCCCAGCGGTCCCCCTGCCGGATGGTCCAGTCAACATCTTTCAGGATCACCGCATCTCCGTAGCGGATGTTGACTTGCTGCATACGAACAATGTATTCGAATGGCTCTTCAGCCTTCCTTCCAATTAGCTCTCTAAGCTCGGTCTCGTCGATAGTATTGCCTGAGCCTGTTCGCTCTTCGAGACCGGAAAACTCCGCCCTGCTCACATGCTTTTGAACTTTCCCTTCTCCCAAAATAGCCACATGAGTAATCGCTTCAGGGATTTCAGTAGGCGATGTAGCCATAATGATCCTGATACCCGACTCGTTGATCTCAGCGATCAAACGATTAAAATCTGCACGACGCTCTACATCAAGTCCCGTCAACGGATTATCAAGCAACAAAAGAATAGGGTTCTTCAACAGGGCAGCAGCCAGAAGGAGGCGTTTCGTTTCACCATTCGACAGCTTAATGATCTGTTCATCCTTCAGCTCTTCCAAATGCAATCTGGCTATCACCCGCTGCATCGTCCAATACGAATTCGCCCCCGGATGGTTCAGACCCGACAGGTAAGATGCAACGGTTGGCGCATCATCCGAATCAAAGGAATTATAGCGCTGCTGATAATAGAATTCAGTGGTATTAGACAAATTGCGGAAGCTGTGTCTGGAGGAAACGAAAGATATCCGTTTATGCCAGTTCAGTATAGCATCATCTGAATTCACCGGCCTGCTATCAAAATAAGTATGATCAATATGCCCGCTGGTAATCCCAAGCCTGCCGGCTATCGTCTCTAGTAAGGCACTCTTGCCCGACCCACTCTCACCAACCAACGCCCAGTTTTCACTATCTCTGATCGTAAAACTCAGATCTTTGAAAATGATCTGGTTCATACTTCTAACACTAACCTTGTCGAATTCCAGGATAATCTTCTCCATGTCAAACTTTGGGCTTTAACTTATTGAGAGAAGGCAAGAAACCGGTGATCACGCCAATCAGTGGCAGGAAAGAACAAATATAGAACACATGCTCAATACTCGTGGCGTCGGCCAGTTTACCAAGAAGCGCAGAACCAAGTCCCCCCATTCCAAAAGCGAAGCCGAAGAACAGCCCCGATACCATTCCTACGTTACCAGGAAGTAGTTCTTGGGCGTACACCAGAATCGCTGAAAATGCCGAAGCGATGATCACCCCGATAATAGCTGCCAGGACCCCTATCCAAAATAAACTTGCAAAAGGTAACATCAGCGTAAATGGCGCCGCTCCCAATATCGAGAACCATATCACATACTTTCTTCCGAAAGTATCTCCCAATGGTCCGCCTATCAACGTTCCCGCAGCTACAGAACCAAGAAAGATAAACAGGTAGAGCTGCGACTGCTGAACCGATACCCCGAACTTCTCAATCAGGTAAAACGTAAAATAGCTCGTCATACTCGCCATATAAAAATATTTCGAGAAGATCAGAACCAATAAGATGGCTACGGAACTCCAGATCTTAACTTTTGAGAGATTAGGTTTGACGTCCGCCGGATGATTACCTGCTGCCCGCAACACCAAATGACCTTTATACCACTTACCGATTCTGAACAAGATTATGATCGCCAGAACAGATACCAGGGTGATCCAGAGGATATTAAACTGACCGTAAGGAACAATGATCACTGCGGCTAAGAGCGGACCGACAGCGCTGCCGGCATTTCCCCCCAGCTGAAATATCGACTGAGCCAACCCTCTCTTTCCTCCAGACGCCAGATAAGCTACTCGCGACGATTCCGGATGGAAGATCGCCGATCCCACGCCCATCAGGCAAACCGCGGCCAGAATCGTTCCGAATCCAGGTGCGAGAGCAAGCACGATGAGCCCCGACAAAGTAAAGAGCATACCCGCCGCGAGAGAAAACGGCCTGGGCGTCCGGTCCGTATAGTACCCAATAAAGGGTTGCAGTATCGAAGCTGTAAGCTGTGAAGCAAATGTAATCAGTCCTATCTGCGCAAACGTCAGATTGAAATTCGACTTAAACATCGGATAAACCGCAGGCACAATAGCCTGCATCAAATCATTTAACAGATGAGTAAAGCTGATCGTAAATAAGACCGGAAAAGCTGTTTTATTAAGAATTTCCCTGGTGGAAGAGCCACCTGATTGTAAGACCTGTTCTTTCATAGTATTGTCTGGCAGCACACTCCCGCCCCGATAAGCGGCAAAAATAAGCAATTAAGACGTCTGGTCAACTTATGCGTCCTCCAAACTGAGAATACCTTCCAACCTGGCTATGATTTCTTCCGAGGGCTTTTGAACATAGATTCCGCTTCCCTGTCCTGCCCGCACGCCTCTCACAAACACATAAATCACACCCCCGAAATCGCGTTCGTAATCGAACTCCGACAACCGGGTATAGAGATACTTCTTAACCGCAAGCGTATACAAGAGGTATTGAAGATGGTAATTATTCTCATTCATAGCCTTGGCAATACTCTTCCTGTCATAGTCATCCACCGTATCACCGAGAAAATTTGATTTCCAGTCTAGTACATAGTATTTGCCATCATGCTCAAAAAACAAGTCGATCTTTCCGTTCATCAAACCCTCAAGGGAGCCTGGCGCATGAACATCTACAGTTACACTTTCGGTTGATAACGACCTTAGGTGGTAAGGATTAAATGCGGGGACAGTAAAGTCAAACTCCAGCTCATGGATCCGACGTGTAAAGTGGACACCGGATAATGAAAACTCCTTCCCTCCCAAGGGGATTACTGCATTCATCGCATGCGTGAGCAAGGTATACAGCATCACGGGCAGATCCTCATGAAGCCTCGGTGCAAAGCGCTTTATTGCCTGGTCGATCTTATCGCCCCATTTATCCTGGTCCGTAAAATTGATCGTCTCAAATAGAAAGTGGAGCATATTTCCCGTGTTTGCACCTCTTTGCAACTGGTTAAATATGAACTCGTCATAGGCATTCTTATGCTTTCTATAAACATACCGGGTAGAAGATTCATGCTGTACGTTCAACCGGCTATAGCTCATCCTGGTCCAGTTCTGCTGTATAAGCTGGAAATTGACCTGCGACTCTAGGACGAAGGGCTTCCATGCACGTTCACCCTTGCGGAAGGTATAAGCCTCCGCTAGCTCCGGTGCATCTTCAAACGCGATGAGCGATGCCCCTGAATTTTTAAGAACATGCGTAAACGCTTCGAGGGTAGAATTTTTCGAACGCGTATTCTTATAAACAAAGCACTTATATACCCCTCGTGTAATAGCCACATACAAAAGGCGGCGATTTTCCTGCTCTTCCTGCGAACTGATGAGTGTCATGTTGGTATCCGTCAGCTCCCGCTTCACTGCAGAAACATACTTCCGCATTTCAGGATGCTTGAAGCTGAATATCTCCCGCTTATCGAAAAATGTAAAGTCCAGGTAAGGTGCCAGTACAATATTGTATTCAAGCCCTTTGCTTTTATGGATGGTCACTATTTTTATCGCTTCATCATCACTCTCTACGCGTTGCAGATATTCGTCACCCTCAGTTTCCATACCGTCAATACCACGCTTTAACCAACTCAAAAGCTCCTGAGGGCTCAACATTTTAGACGACTGTACCTTGTGAAACAGCTCCACCAGCTGATACACATTCGTAATAATCCGCTCTCCGTTTTCCACATCGCCTTTAAGCAGATTCTGCTGCACATTAAAATCGGCGATAAAGTCCATAAGCGCATTATAGATTCCATCTTTCTCCCAGGTCGACTTGTAATGCCCGAAACGTTCAGTTGCCTGTTCTTCATCCAGAATCAGAAGATCTTCGGTCGACAAACCCGTCATTGGAGAAAGCAGTGCCCGGTTAATGGTTGACAAAGAAATGTTCAACATTGCATCCAGAATATAAAGCAGCTCCATAGCCTCTTCGGTCTGCAGCACCTTCGAATCTCCTATAGTGACAGCTGGAATATTGTATTTAGACAAAATTCGCTTCACAGCCTGTCCCTCCGAGTTTTTGCGAACCAATATTCCGATGTCCGAAGGTCGTACAGCCCGCTGCTGTCCATTCTTCAAAATAGCGTAGCTTGTTCCATCAAGCAGGGCCATCACCTGGGCAGCCACGCCATCGGCAATAGCATCTTTGTTCGGCAACTCAAAAACGCTCATTGGAACATCTTCCTGACCATCCCTGAGTAGCGTTCCTTTGGTATTCTGCACAGGAGAGTCTACGTGGATATATTCAATACTGTCTGCCGCTCCCTGAAAGTAAAATGTATCGAAGCCTTCAGTCGGCTGAAAGAATAAATTCATCGAAGCAATAAAGGCGGCTGATGAACGATAATTTGTGTTCATCGAATAACGTCGCTCTACCTCGTGAAAAGCCTGGAAATAGGTCTCGATATCGGCCTTACGCCAGGCATATATAGACTGTTTCGGATCTCCTATATAAAAAAGAATTGTCTCCTCTCCAAAAGCCTTCTGGAAAATCGCATATTGCAGGTCATCCGTATCCTGGAACTCGTCAATGAACACCGCCTTATATTTATCTCTCAGACCCTTTATCAGCGGATCCTGCTTTCTTACAACAAGAGCCTCATGCAAGTTCACAATCATATCATCGAACGACATCTGATTGCTTTGCATCTTAAACTCGCTGATGCCCCGCGAAATCTGGCCGATGGCCATACAATTAAAGCGGCTTATGACCTTGAAAACCTCTGCATTCCATTTTTCCGCAGCATCATCACACTCCGTCTGTCGCTCCAACAGATCCGGAAAGAGCTTCTGGATATAACCCGTGCCCTTCTTGCTGACAATGGCGTCAAGCAAAGCCTCCGGATTACCAAAATGCTCCTGCAAGCTCTTACGCGCATATGAATTGCCCATCGCTTTCTCCCTGACCTCTTCAGACCGCTCGCCCAGATGCTCAACCAAACATTGCCGAAGATCATCCTTACTGGCTTTCAGCTCCTTGAGCATCCGGAGTATTTCATCATGCTCATCTGCACAAAACGAATATTCGTCTTCTTCCCGGAACGACATGTAATGCTTACCTCCCAGGTGCTCCCGAACCACATTCAAAATGCTTTGTCTGCTTAAACCCACGTCAATCAGGTATTGAAGCAGCTCTGCAGGCAAGGTCGTAACCTCTTTCCTCCAGAATCTATTCACCTCATCCTGAAGAACAGCACTGGTATCCTGGAGGGTTTCCGCTCCGAAAAGCTGCTTAGTTTCAAAAGCGAATTGTGTGAGTGTCTGCTGACAGAAACTGTGGATGGTCAGAACCGATGTCTCGTCGAGAAATAACACCGCATCACGGAGCAGCTGCTCAACCTGTTCATCGCCATGTTCTTCCAATGCCTGATCGACGAGTTGCATGATCGTCTGATCCGCGATCGAATCTCCCTTCGCATATTTATACGCCGTACGGATAAACAGACGGATTCTTTCCTCCAGTTCAGCCACCGCAGCCTTCGTAAAGGTTACCATCAGCACCTCCTTTACCTGTAGCTGCTTCTCCAGGATCAGGCGGAGCATCAATATAGCAATAGAGTAGGTCTTACCCGTGCCGGCACTTGCTTCAATCAGATTACTTCCCTGAAGAGGAACCTGAGTAGCATCGAAATCTTCAAATTTATGAGTTGCCGCCATTCTTAAAATAAGTTGGAAATATTTCAGTTAAAGGCATCAGGATCGTCTCCGTGTGCCCGAGGAAGTCCTGATAGACCTCATCTTTAAAAAAGAATCCTTTTTCGAATTCCTTCATCGCATACGTGTCCCTGCATGGAAACATGCTGTCGCCGAACTTCTTCTTTACTGTCGTATTGAACTTCTCCCTCGTAAAACCGACAAACTCCTGAGGTTCCACATTAAAATCGGGGTAAAATGCAAGTAGCTTACGGTGACCTTCCTTATATAGTGCAACCAGCTCCGACAAGCTCGCTAAGGCTTCAGCCTGGCTCATCTCAGCTCCCTGATAGACCTGGCCCTTATTTGCCGAGACAAAAAAGAGCGACAATGCCTCACCCGCAGCGTGGGCGAAAAGATATTGAATGTAGGCGTCGATCAGATATTTCATTTCATGCTTCGACCATGATACATAAACAAGCATGTCTCCATAAACCTGTTGCAGGCTCCCCTTCAAAACGACACCTGAAAGTTCAATTTCCAGGGAAATGCTCCTCAGACAAGCGTCCCCAATACAATCCCGGAAAAGCGACTTTACCGGCAGCACCTCCTCCTCAAGCTGAGCCAGGGTAATCTCAGCCATACTCTTCAGGGGCAACCCACCCGTTTTCACCAGCTTTTGCCTCAGCGCATCAGCATCTATAGCTTCCAGGCTCAGTAAGTCTTGCTTCAACTGCCACTGCTGCAATTTATCCAGCTCAAAAAGCTCTGTCTCATCCATTAGCACCTTATCCACATGGTAATAGATACCCAGCACATCATTATAATAAGCCTTAATAGGATTTTTAAAGAAAGATACGAGCGAGCGTAGAGATACTTCTGTGATTTCCTTCACAGCATGCTGCTTTCCCCGACCGATCAGCGAAATGGCCGAGCCCTCATGCGTGATATAATTAAACAGTTGGCCCACCCCGCTTTGATATTTCTGACTGAAACTATGAAGGGGATGCTGCGTAATCAGATTCTCCTTAACAGAAGCGCTCTCCACCGTCCCCGATTCTATATAATCAATCAGTTCATCTATCACTGCTGAAGGCGGTAAGGATGTGTTATCACGTGCACTCTGCCCGATATAGCTGATATAAAAATATTGTTGAGCAGACAAGATCGTCTCAAGGAAAAGATGCTTATCATTCTCTTTCACATTCCGGTCTCCCCGCTTTCTGTCCTTTTCCAACAAATTGAAGCTCACCGGATTTTCCTTTCTCGGGAATTTATCAAAATCCATTCCCAGAAGCGCCACCACCTTGAAAGGTATACTCCGCATCGGAATGAGCGAACAGAAGGTAATGCCGCCCTGCACAAATGCTCCCGCTCTTGTCGAGCCGGAGATCGTTTGCAAGAACTTATAACTGAAAACTTCATAGCCGATCACCTCCTCTATCATCGGAGTCAGCAAATTGTATTTATTTAATTCAGAGAGCAGCAGCTCGTAATCCTCCTCCGTACCCTCTTCCGGATCCCATATCAGGTTCTCCAATACATCCTGCGTGTACTGCACCCAGCCCGCAATTGTTCTCGCCTGCCGCCGCCTCCGGACAAAGTCCATCAGCACCTCAATAAAGTGGCAAAAACGGATGATCTCATAAGAGGCAGAGCCTTCAATGCTGTCAAGAGGATAAAACCCATCCTCTCCTGTTCTGTATTCTTCATTTCCCAGCATACAGACTCCATACATCAGCCGCTGAACACCATATTTCCAGCTTACGTACACCGTCTCATCTACAGGACTACCCTCCATACCAAAGCGTATGTTCGCCCTGCCTACGGCAGAACGAATCAACTCCAGATCTGTAATCCCGAATCGCTTTCGGATATAGCTTGAGTCCAGAAGCTGAAGCACCTCCTCAGCACCGAAATGATCTTCGCTCAGAGAGAATAATGCATGTAACGCATTACTGACCGTATCTGTATTAGTGAAATTCTCGTCCGCTATCGTGTATTGAAACTTGTAAGGAACATTGCTGAAAACAGCTTTGATATAGGGGGCATAAGCATCAATATCACTCACCATGACCACAATGTCACGGGGCGACAACTCCTCTCCTCGTTTGTCCACCAAATGCACCAGATAATTGTATAAGGCCTCAACCTCCCTCGCGGGAGTAAAGCAGGAACTTATGGAGATTGAACCATCCAAAAGATCCTCCCCAAAAATCTCGTTCCGTTCCTCGCCTACAAGATTGTAAAAAACATCATGCTGAATCTTACCGAGGAGGGTATCAGGAGCAGGCTCCACAAGCTCAGCCTCTTCATAGACGTTCAGCATATCATCATTCTGAAAGAACAAATGAAACGTATTTTGTATCACCCTGCCCCAGCTAGTCAGCAAAGGATTACCTATAGCTTTCTCACTTAGCTCCGCAAAACCCTTCTTCTTCATCCAGGCAAGCTGCTTCTCACTCTTATCCTCAAACCAGTAAACCGCAGGAGCGGGATTCAGAATATGAAAGGAGAAGTCGATATAACGCGCAATCTCATAAAAAAGCGTCAGGTGATAACCTGTTGTGATGGACAATCCAAAGACATGAATTGCCGGCATATAGGTACGAAGCAGATCAATATGCTGTCCATCTCGCAGCGTTTGCAGAATATAGGCTCCTATGAGCGTCTTATCGGGCAATTGCCTGGCAGATAAATTCCTCGCTTTGATCCACAGATACTGCTGCCATTCGCCGCCCACCTCTGACAAGGCGGTCTCGTTCCACTTCATGATCATCTCCGGACGGTAAATCTGGTATTGATCAAACAAATCGGCCAGCTTATCTGCCAGGCCCATTCGCTTCAGGTCACTGTCAGGACCACTATGTTTATAATATCCGGAAACATCCGGGAACCTGGATATAAATTGAGGATCATCTAGCAAATGATAAATCAACCAGGATGTATTTTCAGCTGAAAGAGTCGTGCCTGACCCCTTGCCTCCTAATACATAATAGATTTGGTTAATCAGATCGCTTGGCTTATAGAACTGATAATTCGCCGCGATGCCCATATTTTCAGCAAAAGCGAGCTTCAGCCAGTTGTTCATCCCATCTGTTTGGGTAACGATGATGTGCGGCTGGAAAACACCCGATTGCTGTCTGCTGAGATCATAGCAAAGACTCTCTGCCAGCTTCGATAAAGAATTGGATACTTTGAAATACAAACCCATTTTACGCCTCCGTTAACTTTAATCTTTCTACAATACCTGAGGCACGTTCAACAAAGCGTTCGCAAGATCTCACGATCACTTCCTCAGACCCCTGCACCATCACAAACTCCCGAGCCCGCGTCACTCCTGTATACAGCAACTCCCGGGTAAGGATGGTGCTGTTCACATCGTCGGGTAACACCACCAGAACCTTCGTGAACTCAGAACCCTGGCTCTTATGGATGGTCATGGCGAAAACCGTTTCACAGTTGGTGATGAAACCCGGACTGTATGATTTAATCACCCCATCCTTGTCCTCGAACCAGGCATAGAGCACCCCATTTTCATCCGGGCGAATCAATCCAATATCCCCATTAAAGAGCCCCAGGTTGTAGTTATTACTGGTTACGATTATAGGGCGGTGCTCGTAAAATTCCTTATCTGCTTTAATCAGTCCCGCGCTCTCAAGATAACGCTCAATCTTCAGATTGACAGCATATAGTCCATTCGGGCCTTCCCTCATGGCACAAAGCACACGCAGATCATTCAGGCGTTGCAGAGCCTTTGCCGTGTCAGGCTCCCTGATATACCCTTCATAGGCGCTTATAAAATCGGTAAACCGGCTATCAGAATAAAGTGTATCGACTGCTACGTGCCTGTCGCCTTCCGAATGAATAAAACTCCTTACAACAGCAACATCATTGTTAATAATGGCTTTGCTAAATTTCCCGATACCTTCCTCATCTTTAAACCTGCGACTAAAGCGCAATTCGATCACCCGTTCAGCCAGCGGATGATTTAGGTTGTCGGCAACCGCGCCGCTATCTATCTGCGCAAGGGGCTCAGAAAACGAGTTAATCAGCGCTAATCTGTCCCTGCTGAAAACATTCAGCTTTTCCTGGGCGAGACACAAATCCCCGAATAAACTTCCCGCTTCCACAGATGATAGCTGATCTTTGTCGCCCAGCAAGATGAGACGGGTCTGCGGACCTATCGCATCCAGAAGCTTGGCAAACAAAGCGACATCGATCATGGACGATTCGTCTACAATGATCACATCGAGGTTCAATGGATTCTGTTTATGATGCTTGAAGAATGGAGAATCTGGAATATAACCTAACAGGCGATGAATGGTCGAAGGCTCGAGGTTTTGGAAAAAAGCGGTAAGTCCTTCACTATGACGAAAGTTTGCGGCCTTCAGAGATTCAGCCATCCGTGCAGCTGCCTTACCGGTAGGTGCCGCAAGGGCTACCCTCAACGACTTATTCAATGAATACAGAAGGGCCAGAACCTTGGCTACCGTGGTTGTCTTTCCTGTGCCCGGCCCTCCCGTTATGATAGTGAAGTTTTGCAGTACAGCATTTATTGCCGCAGCAAGCTGCCAGTTAGGCCGCTGCTCCGCCAGGTCGCTTTCATGGAATAACGCCAGAACAGTCTCACGTTGCAGCTCAAGTTCTTCTATTCTGCGGTTCTGAAGAGGCGCTTCCGTATCAATGAACGCCAGAATCCGCTGAAGGATCCGGCTTTCATACTGAAAATACCGGTGTAGGTAAAGTCGGTTGTTATGCAATACAAAAGGTTGATAACCCTCTGGATCAGTCGTTACAAGCTCTTCGTCTGCAAGCCTGTCCTGCTGTTGCAGAAAACCCTCCCAACCTTCGTGAAGACCTTCTTCTTCCTCCTTTAGCTGATCCAGGCGCAAACAAATGTGTCCTTCACTGAGCTTTTTAGATACCAAATAGATATAGGGTTCCAGGAACCGGCTTTTAAAATACGAGGCAAATTGAAGATGAACGTCTTTTAAGGTTTGCATGAAAGAGAGCTTGAGCCTGCAAAGCTACAAGGAAAGATTCACATTCCCGCTTCCGCTTACATTCACAGGGATACCTCCGCCGTTAACGGTTCCGGTCACGTGGCGCTTGTCTGTCGTTCCGTTGAAATTCTTCAAAGGACTCACCTTTACGGATTGTCCACTCACCTTTAGATCCAGCCCTCTGTTACCCGGGATACTCACATTGACACTTCCTCCGGATGTGCTTGCCGACAAATATTTACCAGGGTTTGCCACTGATACGTTTACACTCCCCCCGCTTGTCGACGTTTCCAGACTACAGGAAAGATCATCCAGATGAATACTACCGCCGGAAGTATGAGCTTTCAATTCTCCCGAGATACGGCTGCCCCGGATACTTCCACCGCTGGTGCTCGCCTGGATCGTCCCTTTCAGATCATTCAACGTCAAAGACCCACCCGATGTGGCTAGTGTCATCTCGCCTCCAGTACAGTTCTCTGCTCGGATACTGCCGCCCGAGGTCTTGCCATCAATATTCCCACGTAGATTACTCAACTGCAAACTTCCACCACTCGTCCTGAAACGCTGGTTACCATTCAAGTTGGAAAGACTGATGCTTCCTCCGCTCGTGCCAAGGTCTGTTACCACATTCCGAGGTACATATATCTTATATGAGATATTTAACTGACGTCTCCAGTTCACATGATTTTTCGACTTAGCTGTTACCTGCAGCTGATTATTTGCTGATGAGATCACCAGATCATAATCCTCTTTCAGCTTCTCCTGCAACTCTGACTTCGAAGCACCACCGAAGTTCATCCCCGAAGGCTTGACATAAACCTCCAGCCTCGCTTCCCCCTCACTCACCCCCGTCACAGTAATGCTACCACCCGAAGTACGTGCAACGACCTTGTTGATGGCCTGATTACTCAAAGACCTGGTGATAAGCGGATCTTTGTCCGCATTAAACTGAGCCCTGGCCGATACGGCCAAGCCAAAAGTCAAGAAGAGCACAACTAAATTTTTCATCTTATGGGATTAATATGGGTTAATTATTACGATTTAACTAGCACATACATAAGATGAAAAATTTAGGGGAAGTGTTACAGCTCTATGAATTAAAATCCACTGTCATCCAGAGCAAAAGTGTTCTTGCGGTTCTTCCAGGCTCCTTTGGTGAAGTCAGGGAACTCCTGAGGCGTATTTCCGTCAGCAATCGATTTTTCAGACAATGGAGTAATAACACTCATGGTCAATGAATCATAGATATCAATCGGCGTTTGCTTACGCTGCTTAACCGCCTGTACGAAGGCATTGAACACAAACCAGTCCATACCTCCGTGACCGGCACCTTCAGCCAGGTCCGCATACTTCTTCCATAAGGGATGATCGTACTTCTCAAACCATTCGCTGGCTTTATCCCATTCGTCGTACTTCTTAGACTTACCTTCAATATAGATGCTCTCATTGACGTCCATCCATATTCCTTCTGTTCCTTGTACACGGAAACCTAAAGAATATGGTCTTGGCAAATGAGTGTCATGCGATAACACCACCGTCTCCCCGTTAGCGCAGTTCAAGGTCGTCGTGATAATGTCGCCATTTTTAAACTTAATATTTGCATTCTTATGTTCGGGCGCAATCTTCTTGATATAAGCGTTCAATCCTGGAGATTTGGATGCAAATGATACCAGATTGGTAAAGCGGTTTCCCCGGTTGATGTCGATATAATTCATAACCGGGCCAGCTCCGTGCGTGGGGTAAATATCGCCATTTCGCTCTATGTTGTATTGTGTACGCCATTGTGCCTCTCCAATGCTATTGGCACCGAATTCTGCACCTCCGCCATAGAACTGCTTGCCATCGTTGAAGAGCACAGGTCTTAGGTCATGCTGATAGCCGCCCTCCAGATGGACAAGTTCACCGAATATGTTTTGGCGCACCATGTTCAACGCTGCCATCACATCCCGTCTGTAACATACATTTTCCAGCGTCATGTACGGCACCTTGGTTTCCTCATAAACCTTCAGAATATCCCAGTGATCTTGTGTCGTAATACCGGCTATAACTTCGCAGCCTACATATTTACCAGCGCGCATGGTGTCGATCGACTGATCTCTGTGAAACTCCCAGGGAGTCGAGATAATTACCGCATCGATATCCTTACGCTCGATCATTTTCTTATAAGCGTCAAGTCCTCCAGTATATTCAACAGGCAGCTTCTTTTTTGCCTCGACAAATTGTTGTCTGCAAAGCTTTAGTGAACTCTCCTGAATATCGCAGATTGCGACGATTTCAACATCAGAACGAAGCAAGCCTGCGCCGATATGACCTCGACCACGAAGGCCGACACCAATATAGCCCAGGCGAATTTTATCTCTATCCCTGGCGAATAACATCCCCGATGGCAAAATGGTAAGTCCCGCTATACCTACAGCGGCATTCTTAACAAAATCTCTGCGATCCATAGTAACAGTTTATATATTGAATAATGATGTGTTTAAAATTCTTTCCAATAATTCGACATTTCAGCGGCAACGATCCTGTCCAGTTCCTCCTTTTGTTCGTAGAGCAGTTCAAAGAGCCGCAGCTGTGCTTTCGTTCTCTGCAGGTTATGACCCTCGAACTTGATCTTAAAATACGTATCTCCACTGATATGATCCGTTAAAAAACGTACGGCCTGCATGTAGGGGAGCAAAAGAACACCCATAATAAGTGATCGTACTTCAGCATCGATCAGAAATCCGCCGGCCTCCTGCAGATATCCCTTTGTATATGCTTTGAAAAGCGGTATGTTAAGTCCAATTTTCTCCGGATCTTCTTCATCTTCAGCTCTTGTATTGACGATGGTCCGGATAGCGTCACCAAAATCATAGGCGACATAACCACACATCACCGTATCCAGATCAATTACGCACTGTGCCTCATCAAGTTCATTCAACAGCACATTGTTAAACTTGGTATCGTTATGCGTCACCCGTTTGGGCAAAGCAGACTGTTGCTGAGGCCGCTGAAAGTAACGCATCTCTTCTGCATGACCATCAATATAGTCCAGCTGCGCCCTTACAGCAGATACGCGTTTAAGAGGATCATCTTCGACAGCCTGCCGCAGAGCCGATAAGCGACTTTCAATATTGTGAAAATTCGGGATTACTTCATATAAGGTTTCTGCGCGCATATCGGATAACATATTCTGGAACCGCCCAAAGGCCTTACCTCCCTCGAACGCCTGCTTCGTTGTTTCCACCAGGTCGTAAGTTTTCGTATCCCGCAGAAAGATGCACATCCGCCAGTAACTTCCGCGGTTGTCCTGGTAGAAGTACTTTCCGTCTCTTCCCTCGATCAGCGTCATCACTTCCTTCTCTGCACAGCCGGACTCTCTCGCAGCGACCTTGCTCTTTAGATGATCGATAACCCGGCACATGTTGGCGGTCAGCTTCTCCACATCTGTAAAGACCCGATGATTGATCTGCTGCAACAAGTAATCCGGACCGTCTGCATCCGTGTTCTTTAGAAAATAAGTATTGTTGATATGCCCCGACCCAAATTTCTTCAGAGACGCGATATCAACCCGACAATTGAAAAAATCTGCAATCTCTGCTATGTTCTTTACACTTTGCACTACCGATGAGTTAATGTACTTGCTCTTAGTTAACTTTCACTGTATGGTTAAGCTTGTTATATCCTGTCGCTTCTTCCCATACATCTTCATTCGCTAATCGGATACTGTATTCCGCTCTTGTGGCCAGACTCTCATATACATCCGGTAGGTTGAGCAGCAGCTCATAATCACCCGGAGCCAGATCAGCAGGAACCTTAATACTTTCCTGGATCTGATGATTCCCTGAAAACCATTTACGAACATCCGATGCCAGGTCAAAAGAAAAGACTTCGTTATTCTGCTTATTGCGCAGCAGCAGCTTCGCCGTGCGTTTGTTGAACGGGGATGCATATCCTGCGTTCTTTAGATTGATGACAATAGTCATGGAGGTACCGCGGACTACCTGATCAGGGTATACTCCGTTTAACAGCACAAAACGGTAGCCTAGATTACGTTTAATATTATCCATACAGCCACCTGTCTGCCAGTCATTGTTCACGTTATTGTTGTAATGAGCATTCAGATAACTATAATGCATCGTGGCAAATTCCTGCTGCGCTTTACCGGCCGGCTCGCAGTCGTTAGCCGGACTGTAATCATCTGAGCAGGTTTCTCCCCCTACCGCAACATATTTGCTATCATCCGACATATAGCCGCGCAGCGCGTTAATAACAGAACCCGACGAAGTACGCGGTGACGTGCTGTTCCCATAATCTTCGTAGGTTCCAAGATCATTGGTACTCGCCAGAAAGCAGTCGTTATGATAGCCTATTCGTGCGCGATCAGCATTCGTAAACCCCTCTGCATCCGTCAACGCGGCACTGCTGATCGGTGCAGTTACCCCATAGAGGAAACGCTGCTTGATCTGCGGATAACGTACCTGCACCGTCCGGTCAGCCGGTACTGCATCAAGCATCGCACGTAGAACTTCTGCCCTGTCCAACCAGTTCTGATTCGACAAGCGGTTCTCCTGTTTTCCATTTCCCGAGGCATCACCAAAGAAGTCGCTGTAGTACTGTTCGCCCCAGGTTCCGATAAAGCCGAGCTGTACGCATGCAATCACATCCGCGTTTGCCTGCAACACAGGTTTAAGCTGGGCGATATGCGCCAGGACAACGGCTTTGGCGGCGTCTCCGTAAGGCGGACAAATAAATCCCTCGGGACAGTCGCCGCTCTTCTGTGTAACCGTGTACACAAACCGCGGGATCAGTTTAACGCCAGCGGTTCGTGCAGCCACCATATCCTTCTCCATATTGGTAAGAAACGCCGGGGCTATTGGTCCCCCTGTAGCATTATCCAGAATATAGTATCTGAATACCAGCGTACTGGTAACCTGATAGCCGGCTCCTTCCACGGTCTGTGTGTTCCGGTAGCCTTTCAATTCATCAGCATTCAGCTGAGTGAACCTGCTCGCATAGGTTTCAGAATAGCGATAGAAGCCTCTTTCCGGATTGGGGAAGTCAGCAGCACTTTCAACATAAGGCACCTTAACCTTTTCGATGTCTACCAACCTGGCGTCAGTATCTTTACATGACGTGGTAAGGAACAGGACAGGCATAAAAACACCCAAAAAGAACTTATTAAAACGGATTCTCATAATACGCACGATTAGAGTTTAAAGAATATCTTTTTTGTATATAACCAATAACACAGGCTCCATTCAGCCAACCAGGCAGTTAATGCAGATACAAGGGCCGCTATTTCCTTCGGAGTATCAAAGAATGTCTGCAGCATGCCTCCACTAAAGATGTTAATCGCCCCATTAACCCACTGCATACCTACCGTCTCGAAGAAGAGGTAGATGAAGATCGCGTTCATACCCATCACAGAGAATACCCAGGCGTATTTCACCTGATCTTTAACATCAACAAGCCAATAGATGAACGCCTGGATCAGCAGAACCCACCCTCCTGATGCGAGTACGAACGACGATGTACTAATACGCTTGATAATGGGCGTAACATTCAACAGATCCAGTCCATATCCGAGGAATAGAGCTGCGGCGCCGAATAGCAGCAGTGCCCTGATCTTGGATGAGGTAGTGGCCTCCGAAACGAGAAGCCTCCCCGTCAACACCCCCCATATGGTATGTGCGGCTGTGGGAATGATATTAATCGCTACCCAGCCATCACTGTTGATCTTCCCCATCAAAACGGTATCCATGTAAGCACCGAAGTTGTGGAACTCAACAAAAGGCTGATCAAATCCGGGCATTAGAATACTTCTGTAAAGTGCCTCTGTGATCACAAGCAAGGCGAGCGAAACAAATAGCTGCCATACAAAAGATGCCCTGATTATCAGATACGCAATGACTGTCGTAAATGCAAGCTGTGTAAGCACGTTCCAAAGCTCCCATACCAGCTCACCCTGATAAACGCAATGTAATGCGACGCCGCAGATAAACAATTTCAGGCTGCGCCATAATACATGCTTCAGGTTTGAACCCCAACTGATACCTTTTGCAGACTTGCGGCTGTAAGAGATATACATGGCAGCGCCAGCCATAAACATAAAGGCAGGCTGAACGAGATCCCAGAAACGTAGACCGTGCCATGGATGATGGAAGAACTGCTCCACTATCCCGGCGAAGGGCTGCACCGGACGGAGGTTATTAAACGCTACATACACCATGCAGCTTTCGGCGCATAACAACAACATGATCGCGCCACGCATCACATCGAGGGAAAGAACGCGTCCTCCATCGAATTGCTTAATCGTCCCCATGGTCATCTACTCACTCATGTCCAGACGGAAGCTCGCAGTCCCCTCATCAGGTGCGCTGCCCAATACCGCTGACCAGTCGCTCTTAATAGCCTGTATCGCAATCCTCAGTCCAGAGCCTGTCAATCCCTTGAGCTTTCCACGGGCAATGCGCATCTCAAATCTGACATTTGCACCGCTTTCACTGACCGTACCTACCTGGTATGCTTCGGCGATGCTCTGTTGAGCAAAACTGAAAGCATTCTGATCTGTGCTGTTATGATAGAAAATATCTACACCCGCGGTAAGCAGCTGCCCCTCTAGGAGTATATCGTAGCCACCTTCTGTAAAGGTACCTGTCAATAAGCCAGTAGCAGGGTTATTATCCGAATCGATATAAAAATCAAAAATATCGCCGTTTGCTTTTCTGCCCACCATATCGACATACACATACACATAATTCCCGTCATAATCCATCTTCACCTCATTGAACACACCTTTGGTTCCTCCGAGCGTAATGCTGTTGCTTACTGTAGCCCAGTCATCCAGCGTGTTGTCGTTGATCTTAACGGGAGTGGTTTTCGCTATACGCAATACAGTGGACGCTTCCACCATTTTTCCTTCTACGGTAGCATACAAGGTGGGCACATATTTGCCCTTTCCCGGATAAGTATGCGTTGGATTGGGTTCAGTAGATGTTTCACCATCACCAAACTCCCAACGGTAGCCACTTACTCCCGTTGTTTTCACCTTGAAAGTAGCCTGGTTGCCTTCAACGGCAACCTCATACAGCAGATCTGTTTGAATTTCCGATTCCTCTTTCTCGCAGGCGCTGAATGTACAGGCGACAAGCACAAAGGCAAACAGATATATATTTTTTATACTTCTTTTCATCGTCGTAAGTTTAAAGACATCGATCTATTAAGGATTCTGAACAACCTGAGCATTGCTAAGTACTTCATCGATGGGAATAAAGTAGATAATGCGGGGATTGGTATAAGGCACTACCATATTGGGATATCCGCTCGGAACACGACTTAAGTCGATATCCGTTTCCTTCAACCCGGGCAGGTGGTATCCCCAGTAAGTCTTATCCAAAGACCGCTTGTTTCTGAAAACGTCGAATGTGCGGTGACCTTCAAACGCCAGCTCAATACGCCTTTCCTCAAGCACAGCATCCAGTGCTGTATAGCCTGCTGGTAGCGCCCCATTGTACAATGCCCCTTCCAGTCCACGGTTTCTACGGATCTGGTCAAGATCGGTCAGTGCCGCAGCAGTTTGATTGAGCTTGGCTTTCGCCTCTGCCTTGTTCAGGTACATTTCAGCAAGTCTGAACATAATGGGTGAGCTCAGGTTGGGAGATCCATCCTGAAAAGAAAATTTGCTGATATAATACATCTCGATGCCGTTCTTTTTCTGCACGGTTCCGCTGGCATCTTTCCAGGGTACAATATAAGACCAGCGTACATCCTCCGGATGTTTTGACATCACACTCCGCAATGAAGCTGAAGCATATTCTTCACCCCAGCCGGAGTTCCCGTCCGAGTAGATCATAGACGCGATGGAACCAAACTTACCATAATCATCAGCTGCAGTAAAGGCGATACAAAAGATCGTTTCATTACTGCTTGTGGCCTTGGAAAAAAGTCCCGGATAGCTTGCCTTTGTCTCCAGTGCAAAACGACCGGAGTTGATCACCTGATTGGCATAATCGATCGCTTTCTGATTGTCCTCTTTATAAAGATTAACCCGCGACAGCAGCGCCCACGCCGCCTCCTTAGAAGCATATTGCACTCCTCTGGGCTGTGTCATCAGGCTCGCAGCTTTCTCCGCATCGGCAATTACGGACGCATAAACCTCTGCCACTGTCGAACGTGTTTTAACTGATTCATCATTCAAAGAGGTGCGAAGAATAATCCCCGGCGACTCCGGATCAATACTGTATGGCTTTCCGAAAAAGCGTACCAGGTTAAAGTGGCAAAAGGCACGAAGGAAGTAGCACTCACCGAGCAGCTGCTGCTTGGCAGGATCCTGATCGCCCGACTTTTCTACAGCATCAATGACCGTATTCACACCGGATATGATCTTATACGATACATACCAAAAATACCGGGTGTTGCCCTGTGAAGGCGAATGGCCCAAAGTGAAGCTATAGTACAGGGGGTCGGTAGTGACTTGCCCGTTAACAATGTCATCGCTGGCAAAGTCAGAAAGGTGATAAAATTGTCGCAGATACATGTTATTCTGATCAACAATCCCGTTGAAAGTGATATGATCCTTAAACAGGGCATACGCACCGTTTAATGCATTCGTTAATCCGGCTTGGGTTGTAACCAGCGTCTCTGTACTGGTGGCATCTGTTGGCAGAACGGAAAGATCCTTGCAACTGCTTGATATCATCAGCAACAGGATCAGTATGGCGGTTATCTTATTTTTCATTTCAAATAATTTACTTTACGCAGTGTACGCGGATGATTTAAAAGTTGCAGTTAATCGTAAATAGAAACTGTCTGTTGTTTGGATACTTAAAGTCTGAAACACCAGGTGTAACAAAGCCTCCCGGGGTGATAGTGGTCTGCGGATCTTGTCCAAGAAAGTCGGAGAAGGTCGCCACATTATCAGCGGTTACACCAATTGTGATATTTTCAAGGTTTAATCTCTTGGAGAAAGACTCAGGCAATGTATAGTTGAATGCGACGTTCCTGATGGTGAAATAGCTACCATTCCGAAGGTACCTTGTGGAGGTTTCCGTCGAATTAGCTGAGTTTTGAGGACTCGGCTCGGTTGCTCCCGTGTCACCCGGACCTGTCCATACCCGGGCATCGTCGGGTAGCCTGATCTGATTGTAATAGGGTTCATGACCGTCATTCATCATAAAACGCAGATTGTTGCTGAACACCTTATTACCATAATTGAAATAGGTATTCACACGCAGCCCAAAACTCTTATATCGGAAACTGTTGTTAAATCCACCCTGGAACTTGGGCAGTGCAGAGCCCGACTCCTGTATGGTCGCATCTGCGTAGTTCGCCGTCTTTTCACGTGCAACAGCTACGCCGGCATCGTTATAAATGATCTTTTCCCAGAGTGGTGCCCCTGTTTCGCTGTCTATACCAGCCCACTTAGGCATGTAGAACTCATACAGGTTTCCATCATTCCGGTAGATCTGCGAAATGCTCCAGGATCCTGTTTTGACAACATCTGCAGGCAATCCATAGATCTTGTTGTTGTTGAAGTTGATATTGAAATCAGTTACCCACTCGAAGTTTTTATTGGTGACGTTGATGGTATTCAGTCCAATCTCGATACCCTTGTTGATCACATTACCTGCATTCTCCCACCGGGTTTCAAAACCGACAGATAAAGGTTGCGATACCTCAAGAAGCAGGTTTTTAGTGTCGTTCTTATACACGTCAGCTGTCAGGCTGATGCGTTTAAACAAGCTGAGGTCGAAACCAATGTTTGTTTGATGCTTGCTCTCCCAGGTTAACAGCGGATTAGCCAACTGGTAAGGCACGGCCCCTACAAGGGAGTTGTACTGAGTCGTCAGCGAGAACAAACCCAGATACCGGGAAGCACCGATATCCTGGGTCCCTGTCACTCCATAGCTAGCCCGTAGCTTCAGATTGTCGATAACGCTGCTGCCTTTGAGAAATTCCTCATTGCTAATCAGCCAGGCACCCGAAACCGCTGGAAAGGAGCCATACTGTTTACTTTCCGGAAATGCAGAAGACCCGTCAACACGGAACGAACCCGATAAAATATAACGACCCTTATAAGTATAATTCAGCTGTGAGAGGAATGAGCGGAGCTCACTGCGATCGTTATAACCGTTCACGAGCTGCGTATTTGACGCCACGTTCAGGACCTTGAGCCCTTCAGGCAAGCCCCTGCCTGATCCCCCGGAAAACTCAGCCTTACCGCCTTCAAAGATCAGACCTGCAAGGCCACTAAGAGCATGATCGCCCAGATCAAAGTTAAATTTCAGCAGGTTATTGGATATACCCCCATAGTTCAGAGTATTGAGCTCATTGATATAGCCGTCGTTATGATAGGTTCCCGCTGCAACAGGGGAAACATAATTGACCGCCTTGTTAAATGCTGCAGACACCCTGTTGGTACTGGAAAAAGTCAGCCAATCCGTAATCCGGTAGTTCACCATAAAATCATAGTTCACATCAAACCCCTTGTATGTATGATCGGAATTTTCTACCGTATGAATCGGGTTGATCTTATCTCTGGACCACCATTTAAATGTGGAATTACCATCCACATACACCGGATTACCATTCTCGTCGTATGGATTATCCCAGGGCATATTCAGAAAGGAATAATACATATCCATGTAATCGTAGCTCCGCCCGGTAGAACCACTCAGGTTGATATTATTGCTTATGTCAAGTCTCTTAGAAAGATGGTATGTAGAGTTTGCCCGGAGGTTGACCCGCTGGAAGCCGGTATTGATGAACGTTCCCTTTTCATTGTAATAGGAGACGCCTGCATAGTAATCGTTCTTTTCAGTCTTACCGCTCGCAGACACATAGTAGTTCTGTACGGCCGCAGGCTTGAAAGACTCTTTTGCCCAGTCGTAATCCTGGTTCCGCAACTCAAGCGGACGCTCACTGTAGAACTTTATGAGGTCAATTTTGTACGAGTTGTCAGTCGCACCCACAATATAATCGCGGTAAAACTCTTTTTGGTAGTCGTACAATTCATTGCTGGTCATTAGATCCATCTTACCGAAGTCAGCTGTCCGGAACCCTCCGGTAGCTCTGACCTCAAAACGAGTCTTCCCTGTCTTAGCGCTTTTGGTAGTCACGATGATCACACCCGCATTCGCTTGCGATCCGTATAGAGCCGTAGATGCAGCGTCTTTCAGCACAGTAATAGACTCTACATCATTCGGGTCGTAGTTACCTCCGATGATACCGTCGACCACGTAAAGCGGACTTTGATTGGCGTTTACCGATGATACACCGCGTAGCCTGATCTCAGGAGCAGCACCCGGCGCACCCGAGCTGTTTACTACCTGAAGCCCCGCCACTTTACCCTGCAGCATCGTACCCACGTTATTAGCAGTGACGTCTTTCAGTTTCTCAGCCGAGACCACACTTACCGCACTCGTCAGCTCGCTCTGTTTCTTGCTACTGTAACCAACAACAACTACATCACTCAACTGAGTAACGTTGTCAGACAAAAAGATAACAATATTCTTTTGTCCCGCGCTCACCTCCACCTCCTTATTCAGAAAGCCAACAGAAGAAACGACCAGAGTGGCCCTGGCTGAGGGAAGAGAAATAACGAAGGTGCCGTCCGTGGAAGTGGATGCACCCGCTCTAAGGCCCTTGACCGAAATCGCCGCGCCCGGAAGCGGCTGCTGATCAGAGCTGGAAATGACTTTACCTGATACCGAATTACTTTGTGAAAACACCCGGGAGAATGTCATCAGGCAACAAAACAGGAGTAGAACTTTTTTCATACAGCGTTGGGTAGGGTTAGTCGATCAAATTCGATGGAATAACCTAAAGTTCTGCTAAAAAAGTCACTAAAAGAATGAATCTTGCCGGAAGAACAAGGACTGTGAACTACGCAAACGTTTGATTTGTTCGCGCAAACGTTTGACTAATCTTCAATATGGAAGATTACAACACGCTTTTTTCACACTTTTCTTAGTAATTAACCAATTCAGAGTCGATAACTTCCTGAAAATACGCGGGATTTGGCTCTCCGCCCTTATTGTTGGTCTCAATAAGTTTAAAAAGAAAGTCGGTTGCCTTTGAAGCCTGCTTATATGCGAACTGTTCTATCGAAGCGAGTGGCTTCGTATCCATATATTCCCAGATAGGTAAGTTAGCAAAGCTGATGAAGCTGATATCCTTGTTCACCTGCAATCCCGCTGTCTTTACGCTGGTAATGCAGTCGAGCAGTACATAATCGTTAAATACGATAACGGCCGTAGGCCTCTCCTCCAGATTAATCAGTCTTTCGATAGCTCTTATGTTGTCGTCTTTACTTAAGGTTGTCGATGTGATGATGTCATAATCGATTGAAAGATCATTTTGCTTCAGGC
The DNA here is from genome assembly GCF_053551015.1 of Arcticibacter sp. Lineage (NCBI taxonomy): Bacteria > Pseudomonadati > Bacteroidota > Sphingobacteriia > Sphingobacteriales > Sphingobacteriaceae > Arcticibacter > Arcticibacter sp. The sequence goes on from NZ_JBMQOB010000003.1 coordinate 299,162, forward strand.
ACTTGAAGTAAATCTCCAGCCGCTGAAGTGTAGCCGCCATCTTTGCAGGGCCATTGATCAGTCCGATCTTTTTGTGCCCCAATTCAACCAGCTCCTTAATCGCCTGAAGCATACCTGAATACAGATTACAAGACACAAAGTGGATATCCTTCTTCTGCGGAACCCTGTCAAAGAAAACAATGGGAATGTTGTACCTCTTTAAATTTTCAAAGTGCTCATACGTAGAGGTCTCCTTCGTTAAGGATACCAGGATTCCATCCACCCGGTGATCCTTCATATTCTCAACGATCCGCATCTCGCGTTCCACACTATCCAGCGACTGTCCAATGATCACGTTATAATTAAATTGTCCTGCAAAATCTTCTACACCAGAAAGAGCAGACGAAAAGAAAGGCTCTGCCAAACTCGGAATGATTACGCCGATGGTGTATGTTTTGCGCTCCTTGAAGTAGATGGCTGATTTGTTCACCTCATAACCGAGTTCCTTGGCTATTTTATGCACACGCATTGTTGTTACCTGACCGATACTCGGATGATCATGCAAAGCCCTAGACACCGTGGATACAGACACATTCAGCTTCTTGGCAATCTCCTTAATGGTAGGTAACTTGTTACTCTGCATAATAATTAAAAACGTTCATCCCGCCCTTAAATATAGCATATTTTCTGAGTCTCTAAGTCAGATTCAGCGATCTAATAGCTCAAAGACAGGTAATCTGTCGAGCCCAACGTTTTGATTAATAGTGCGGGGGCCGGTGAATAGTTTCCCCTTGTCATCCCTCCATTTACCCTTCGGTAAATGGATCTCCTTCAACGTCCCTTTTGTCATCACCGGAGCCACCAAATACTTGTTGCCAAGCATAAATTGCCCCTTCTCTTCGGAGAACCCCTGCGCAGGAAACACATACTCCATACTCCTCACAATAGGCTCACCGGTGGATGCCGACGCCTTTGCCAGTTCAAGGATGTAGGGGGTATATCCCTTGCGCAACTCTACCATGTTCTTCACGATCGCCAGGTTAGACTTTGAAAGTACCCGCCATGGAGCAACCGAGAACTGCATCATAGGCATCAAAGCCGAGCAGGCGGCGGAACGGACAATTAACTCCTGATCCAGGATCTTCGTATCCCGGAATGAACCAAATTCTCCGCCTCCAATCATATCCGGACACGTGAACTGATATCCCAGCAACCCGGCTGTGGTGATATGCGGAACAAGCTTCTGCAAATCCACCCAGGTATGCTGCTTATCCCGCAAGCGTTCAACCAAAGGCTCCCCGCCCATCTTCCACATGGCACGATACTCATTCAAAGGAAATTGCAGGCCAATCTCTCCCCACAATCTGGTGTGTTCATTGGGAGAAGCATCAGAAAATGAGACAGCATCCGCTGGGTAGAAATCGGCGTCACCCGCGTCAAATTTAAATCCGTCAATATGATATTGGCTGACCATATAGTTCAGGCGACCACTGAACCATTTTTTTGCGTCAGGATTCGTAAAATCCATCACTGCGCTATAGCCGTTCCACCAATTGATCAGGGCTGGCCTGTCTGCCTTTTTCCAGGTTAGAGCCTGATCTCCATTCCTGCTAAACAAAAGCAGCTTCTTACTCAGCAGCTCCCGAAAGACTTCCGTATCCGGCGACACAAACGGACTCACCCAAAGCATAACTTTAAACCCGAGCTGATGCAGCGTATCAACCATTGCCCTGGCATTATCAAAACGATCACTGCGAAAATCAAAGCGGCCATAGTAATCAGCCCAATTGTCATCGATCATGATTACTCCCGGCGGAAATCCATTCACCTTTATTGCCCTTGCATAGCTTAGTATATCCTTTTGATTCTGGTTGTACACCAGCTCAATCCAGGTATTATATTGAGGACGGCTAAAAAGCAAGGTATCAGGCAGCATCTTTTTAGCAGGAAAAAACCGCTTCGACGCATTCAGGAATGCATCCCGTACATTCATCCCTGAAGAATCGACAACTATCTTAGCTTTAGCATTCGTTATCACCAGTGCATTCTTGTCAAACGCAAACTCAAACGGCTCCTCGCTCCATACAAAGCGGCCATGCGTCGACAACAACAAAGGTGTAGCCTGGTTGCCCCGCACATCACCGTACATATTCAACTTGTAGCCGTCCTGAAAAGGCATCAAATGAGCTTCGTTAACAGCCCCTCCAAACCACTGTTCACCATCTTTAAGCGTAATCGACTGCGCACAAAGCAGGGTTGGTACAACTAGAAAACTGATGCTTAACAACAAACCAAATTTGCAGAGAGTTCTCATGTCCTTTTTATCTTAGTTCATCATCTTCTCGCCGACTGCCCCCTCAAGAATCTCAAAGATCCCTTCGTTTCTGAGGATGTACATCCCCAACCGTTCGTTCGATGCGCCATCCTTGATCTTGTAGGAAAACACGGGCCGGCCATCCGTAAATGAGCAATCGAAGCATTTTAAAACCACCCCTTCCACTCCTGCAAGATCAGGAATAATATCTACCAAATGGCTTGATACGAGAAAAGTGGAATGCTTTATTTTCGCCAGAGAAGTGATCAGCTGAATCGTTGCCTCGAACGCATCTTTGAGATTAGTCCCTCTGAATAATTCATCGAATATGACGAATAGCTTGCCTGGATCAGATAACTTCATTGCCGTATTGCGAATGCGCTGTGCTTCACTATAAAAATGACTCAATCCCTCGTGAATATTATCAGGCAAATTGATCGTAGTCACCAGCCCATTAAAAACCGGAGTTGAAAATCTTGTTGCCGGAACAGGGAAGCCGAGATGTGCGAGATAAACTGAGATTCCGATCGTCTTTAAAAACGAGGATTTACCTGCCATATTGGGGCCCGTCAGGAAGGTCACGTTTGATTGACTGCCCACTGTGAAGTCATTGCTGACAGCCCGGTTTATACACGGGTGAAACATCCCTTCACCGCTCAACACACTCTCCGAATCTCTGAGATAGTCCGCAAGGCACCATCCTTTTTCCTTTACCAGTTTGGACAGAGCTGTTGCCATATCAATCCTGTAGACCCATTGAACAATCTGCTTAAGAAGTAACTTTTCTCTTGCGCGGAACAAATTATCCAGGTAGCTCAGATCCCGGAAGCCGATATCTTTATCCGAATAAAGATTTCTTGCCACTACCTTGTCAGCTAACAATCTCTCTAGCTCATGCCCATCTTTCATGATCAGGTCTCCATTTATCTCATTCCGAACCTTTGCGCCAAAATCATTGAGCGATTTTAGCAAGCGAATGATGTCTTTTACTCCTGTTGTGATCTGATAATAATCCTGGCTGGGCGTAAATTTATAAGACCAATGATCATAAAACGCATCGATTGCATTATCTTTAAGACAGCTCCTGCTAAACTGAGAGAGGTAGAAATCGATGTTCTCCATTTGATACTTCTCCACTTCAAGTTCAATATTCCCCACGCAAAAGAATTGAAACAAATCCCTTCTCTGCTCAATTTCAACCAAATCGTTGAGTACTTCCTGCATAGTGGATTTCAGCAGTCTCTCTCCTCCAGATGTTTTGGTGTGGTTCAGGATGGAAAAAAGACTAGACTCCGGACTACTAAAGATCTCGAGATCGTTGTAGGTTTCTCTATCTATTACAAATTTCATAAGGCTATTCTATGACCGGAGTCCAACCTTCCAGGATATACGAAGGAGTGCGGTAATTTTTTAGCAGTTCTTTATCTTTCTCCGGATCAAGCTGACGCGAAGCAGCATGACGCCTGCTACTGTCTATCGGTTTACCATCCAGCGTGGTACTATTGTACTCCCAATACCGAATATCCTTAGTCTCATCCGCTACTTTGCCCCATCCTTCCGGCACTATTCCGTCCAGTTTACAGTCAATCAAAACAGCTTCAACAAACGGATAAGAAAACCCATTGCTGTTGGGTGCGCGGGCAATGGTAGTCTCCACATCACCAATAGTCCGCAAGGTGCAATTCAGGAGCACATTCCCATGATTAGCCTGCGTGTTCCGAACCCATAAATGAGGACCGTACGTAGATACAAAATCACAGTTCTCGAAAAAGACGGCTCCATATCCAAGCACGTTATCCCCAAAGCCCTGTATCTTCGAGTCCCGGACATAGATCGTACCGGTCGCCTGCAACGCGTCCCCGGAACCCTCAATATTCACCCCGCTTATGATGTTCTTTTTACCGATAACAAGAAGAGCTTCCGCCTGCGCCGGTTTTTCACCGAGAGACCTCAAAGTAAGATCCCGCAACTGAATCCCACGTGAGTTATGTATCGCAAACACAGCCCTTAAACTGTGGCTGCCATTAGACAGGGCCGGATCAGCACTCATCAGGCGGGTGTTAAAAACACCATTATTCGCATAGTTAATGATTACCTTTTCTCTGTCTTCACCTGCGAAAGTGATGTTTTCCTTATTTCTGAAGTAGACAATTTCATCGTAAATCCCATTCCTGATATGGATAGTCTTCCGGTCAGCATTTTTTTCAGGGATATAATCAACCGCCCCCTGAACGGTGCTGAAATCACCTGTCCCATTCGCTGATACAACATAGCTTTTCGCTGCAAGTGAGGGCACCTGCTTTTTTGTACCGAAAACCCACGCCTTCTTTCCTTTGAATCCCTGAAATGCGACATTGCTATTGGAAAACACCTCCGGGTCTATCTGTACATAATACGTTTTGTTGTATTTCAACTTGTTATTATGCGGGCAAATGATGGCCGACTGTCCCCTAACAATTACAGGATAAAAGTGGAATGCGTCAACTTCAAGAGTGCCCCCTATATAGTTTTTCTGATATACATGATTCTGGTTAGTATCCGGTTCTTTCACAGAATACATTTGATCCCCATATGAGTTATAAACCAAAGATTCGTACGGTGCGGGGGTGCGGGTGTTTTTTGGACCAGGAGGAATGCTCATATCGAGCATGTCCACCAACTCGTCGGTTGCATAATCATAGATCTTGATCTGACCTTTATTACGAATTTTAAAACTCCCGCTGAAAGTGAGAATAAGACGGGTGTCTGGGTTAACTTTTTCCGCCCCGTTTGCGGGGAACACATTAACAGCTACCTGGGCATGTAAGGAGGTACAAATGATTAATCCTATAAATAGAAGAGTGAGCGTTCTGAGAGACTTACACATGCGGAAATAATATCGGATTAGTTACCCTTGTAAGTTAATCATTATCTAATTACTTTTTTCATGGTGTGATCTTCCCTGAAATCAGCTGCGAAAACAAATGTGGTATTTTATGATTCAGGGCAACGAACAATCATTCCAAAATAAGCCGTCAGCCCCATCTATATCACATTGAAAATGAATCTGCTGTCAAGTATAAACTAAGAGTCCATTTGGAATACTGCCATAGGGCTTGACTTTTTGGTCGATATAGACCTCCCAAAGAGAAAACCTTCAGAAAACCCGAGATCGACAGAAACCTGCTATTATCATCCAATTTTTCGCTCGTCAACCATTGGATAGTGACACCAATTTTCTCCTTCCCCCTAATGCTTATATTATGTTCTTTTAAGTCAACTTTAATCCAGCCACTATTAGGGCCACTATCAAACAAGATGTCATCCCTTACCGGAATCAGCACAGGAACATCATTCGAAAGGTCGTAAAATTGCAGTCTAAATCGTACATTCTTAAACTGATTTCCACTAATATATATGTTGAAATCCTTCAATGTTATATTAGTATCAATTTTTAATACCATTCCGGTTTCCCGTCCAAGAGCATCGTCGACCTGCTGGCTACGAGGGAAGATGGTATGACTTGTTAAGCGTGCTACTCGTGAGTTACCGAATCGCTTTACCTTAACTTTCCCAGGTTTGATTTTAACTTCTTCCAGAAGAAATTCATCCTTCTCCAGAAACACCTCTTGGGACTTACCTACAGCTCTTCCAATTTTATCAATCGATAGCTTTTTTTCAATGAAACCAATACTGGATACAATTATCGTATCATTATCCTTCGACAATTTATCCATAGGTAGAATAAGTTTGAAGTAGCCATTTTCATTAGCCACAGTTCCAATATTTTTCCCTTTTACGCCAATTGTTGCAAAAGGAACAGCCTCCTTTCCATGCATCACCCGACCTTCAAAAACGGGGGTTTGCGCCGATATAAATCCAGAGAAAAAACAGAATACAAACGCAAGATATATATTCATCATACCCATAACTCTTCAGAAATAAATAATCATCCAAGCTTCACATATATGTATTAATTGATTGTTGAAACGAATAATAGGCCCAGATTGACCGACTACACCGACTCCTCATGTTCTTTATCGCTACCAGGTACATGATCGCTAATTTTCATATTACAGCTATATATTAAAACTCTCCCTTTCAACAGTTAGTGTTTAGATACTTATTCGGTCGGCTCATAATTATGAGCCGACCGGAGATAAGTGTTTGCAGATCGGATTATTTCTTCCGGAAATCCAAAGTAACTCAGAAGTTTTATTGCATTTCTCGTCTTGAGTACTCCCTTCTTGATTTTATGATCAAAACAGAGCCCTGTGTTATTCACCTCCTCGCTAAAATGATATAGATCGTAGCTTGAGTGTAGAAGAGAAGATAGCTCAAGATCGTGAGTGGATACAAAAACAATATTATTACCCCTACCTAAATATTCTAAGACGGCTTGTCCGGCTGCGATCCGTTCAGCAGTGTTAGTACCCTTAAACAGTTCGTCCATAACGAACAAGTTTACAGTTCCCGACTCATCTGAGCGTTCAATGAAATTATAGACTGATTCGAGTTCGCTCAGATAGTAGCTTTTTCCAAGAAGTACGTCATCGCTAATCCCAATCGAACTTGATACATTTAAGAAGCATGTCTCATACGATTTTGCACAAACAGTATGGATAGATTGAGCAAGTATCGCATTAAGTGCAACGGTTCGGATAAATGTAGTCTTACCCGACATGTTAGAACCAGTGATTAATACATTCTTTTCATTCGTATTGATACTGTTGGCCACACAATCCTTGATCAATGGGTGTACAATATCTTCAGCTTTTATCCGGGCTACCTGACCAAACTGCGGAATACAATAAAAATCAAGCCCTTGCCGATATGAAGCTATTGAAATACACGAATCGATTAATCCAATATACTTGTATAGTTCATGTATCTCTTCGCGAAAAGAAGAGGCTATCTTCATACACCTGTCTAACAAATTGATCTCCAAAAGAAATGTTATCTTAATATATTCCAATAATAACGCTACGAACGAAGAAAACTCATTGTGCTCATGGTTCTCGCTCGTTAACAAGAATTGGGTCAATTTTAAACTCTTGAACTTTTGATGGGCTTTCTCCAAATCAAAGAGACTTAAGGCGCCACCTAAATTCTCTATCTTCTTAGAAGATTCACTGAGTGCTACTATTTGAGCAAAAGGAGTCATGAAGAACCTCAACTTTGGCTTATTTTTGTAATGAACAATCAGATTAGCCAAGAACGAAACGGGAAGTAAAAGGTAAAAACTACCTGAATAATACATACCTAGCAGCACCAAAAGAACAGGTGTGATACTAAGAATGAACACAAACAGCCTATATTTTATAGGTTCTAACGCCCAGTCAAATATCAGATTTGGTATTGAATAGGTTAAATGCTTATTCAGTTTCCAAAGTTCTATTTGAGTCCTTAATCTAAGGTCGATATTGTTTTGAAACAGGCTAATAAGGATTTCTCGTTCCTTTAAAACATTTTCATCAAAAACAGGAGAATGTAGCAAAGAGTAAAGATACTGCTGCCCTACTCTAGACTTGCATCTATCGATCTTTGAGTACACCTCATGAAGATTCAGGTCTGAGGAGGTAGTTTTATCTACCGAGGGATGTTTTTCATTAGAAGCGCTCCTATGGTAAGCAGATATTTGGTTGAAGTCTCTGAAACGGGTATCCTCTTTGGACCAACTGCTTTTCAAACCTTTTAGAAGGCGCGATCTCTTCCAACGGATCAATACAAGAATAGCGGTTATGCAAATACCTAATATCAAAAATAATATAAAGTACCCCTGGTATATATCTATAAGCATCTTAAGTGAATTGTAACCCTCATAAGGTGGAAGTACAATATGGTGAGACTTTCAACCATAAAATGCCTCTACGCAGGGGCTATCCCTATTCCAGTAATTATAATTGCCGTAGTTATCTAATAGCCTGCTGCGGTTATGCGAGCGAAAGCCCTTTTTGAACCTGCACTTCTACTAATACCGTTCTTATCACCAGGGCTGCGTATTCTTCAGGCAATTTTACCATCCAAGTCAGCAAGCGATGCTGGATCCTTGAATTTTTAGGGAGATAAGCTCTCATCATTCTATAGATAATGGTTAGGTTTTAAAGTAAGAACATCGAGCTCAATCTTTTGCCGAGCTTAGCCCTTTGAATAAAGGTAATTATTTAGAATATTCTTTTTCAGAACACTTATATTATTAACACTAATTAACACCTGACCTACCTTTGGATCTTTTCCAAAATGCCTACTCCATGCTCACCGCTGCATGCGCGGAGCTACTTTCATAAAACAGCAACATCAGTTCCATACCGATGGTAAGGTGTCCCGTTAAGAAAGTAAGTATAACGAAAATCCTTTTAGTTGTAGGTATTTGGATTGCTCGTTGGTAATCGCTATACCTGCTACAACAGAAGTGAGATTAAAAATCTTATAACTTCATCCATATCTATAACATATAGAACAAGCCAATTAAAAAAACACTATCCCCATCAAAGCCGAACCAACCATGTGACACCACAATCCAGCACGAACTTGAGAGAGGCCAACTTCGCCAAATAGTACTAGATGTACATAAATCAGTAATGGAAATAATGAAATGCTTAATACCTTCATAATAACAGAGGTGGTTTTATCACGGAAAGCACCAATGACTATAACACTCCCCATTTTCGAGACCAAAAGTCTGGTAAGTTAAGTTAATATTTCGGTGTTAATGTTCCTGTATTAAGCGGCCTTTTGAGCTGTTGATTCATTGTAGCGATTGTTGGGTGATTGTTTGGTCGTATGGTGTGTCCTGGTATTATAATAATTGATGTACCGGGCCACTCCTTGCAGCAGCTCGGTTCCATTATCACATGGATTCAGATAGATGTAACCGTACTTGATGGATTTCCAGACCCGTTCGATCCAGATATTATCTGTTGCTCTTCCTTTGCCATCCATCGATATGAGTATCTGGTGTTTATCCAGACACTGAGTCCACAGCGCGCTGGTGTACTGGGCGCCCTGGTCGGAGTTTACGATCTCCGGCTTTCCATGTCTGCTAATGGCATCTTCCAATACCTGTTTGCACCATTTTGCATCCAGGCTATTGCTGATTCTCCAGCCCATGATTTTTCGGCTATATACATCGATTACAGCCGTCAGATACATAAAACCTCTTGCCATGGGAATGTAGGTGATATCCGTGCACCATACCTGATTGGCGTGGGTAATCTGCAATCCACGGAGCAGATAAGGCTTAATGAACTCGCGTAAACCCGCTTTGGTCAGGTTCTTTCTGCGATAGATCGTCTCTCTGCCCATGAGCTTAAACAACCTCCGGATCCGCTTAGGACCAATGGGATACCCGCGTTCTTTCAGATAGTAAACCATGGAAACCACCCCTTCTGTAGGATGCCTCATCAAATGCTTGTCCATCAGGGTCATCATTTTTACGTTCTCCGGCTTTTCTTCAACCGGACGGTAATACAGGCTACTGCGATTAACCGAGAGCAGATCACATTGCCGACGGACCGATAAACGCCGCAAGCCCGGACGGATATATTCCGAACGCTGCCTCATATTCCCATTTTGGCTGAGACTTTTTTTAAAAAGTCATTCTCCACTTTCAGTTGCCCGATCTGGGCGTAGAGTTTCTCCGTATCGACCGTTTCGCTCTCTTGGGAGGCAGATCCTGGACGATCGAACATACCCGGTAGCTTTTCTAAAAGCTCCGATTTCCACTTCGAAATAACGATCGGACTTACATCAAACTTCTTACCCAATTCGGCTAAAGTTTGATCGTTCTTAATGGCTTCCAAAGCCACTTTGGCTTTAAATGCAGACGTAAATTTGCGTCGGGTTTGCTTGCTCATCTCT